>DASWYG010000183.1:0-15030 GCA_036405075.1 Bacteroidia bacterium
TCACATTGCACAAGTACTTACTTACTTAAAACTTAAAAATCTAAAACTAGCTTTACTCATTAATTTCAATTCAATATTAATAAAAGATGGAATAAGAAGGTTGGTAAATAAGTTGTAATATATCTGCATTTTTATGCTTCAATAAGAATAAACTTATAATGTAAATAAAACAATAATATGACTGTCTGAGTTATCAGAATCTTCATGGTAATTAAAAGCCACAACGCTCACCTTTTCTAATGGCATTGAAAATTTTATAACTTTTTTTCTGCCCCTTGCAACAAACAGTCGAAATTTGCAGTCTATTGGATGAAGCAGTTAAAAACACAAATAGGTACTGCATCAAATATAAGAAGATAATGGCCATTGAAACCGGTGTACAATGCCAGAGAAAAATAAACCAGTTAATACCGCAAAAGAGGTAGAACTGATTAAAGCTTGTCAAAAAAATGATCGAAAAGCTCAATCGGAATTCTATCGTCTGTACTCAGCTAAATTTTTGGGTATAGTCTATCGTTTTGCCGGTGATTTTGATACTGCCAATGATTTGTTGCAAGAGGGTTTTATAAAGATATTCAGACACATCAATGATTACCGGTTTGATGGGTCTTTTGAAGGTTGGATGAAACGCATCATCATTCGCACTTCGATAGATTACATAAAAAAGCACCATAAACTGTATTTTGAAGAAATCAACGAAGACCATCAAAAAGCCATTAAAGAAGAAGCTGATACAATAGAAAAAATGAATTGTGATGCCATCATCAATGCCATTACCCAATTACCTAAAAACTATGCAACTGTTCTCAATCTATACGCCATCGAAGGTTTCTCTTATGCCGAAATTTCTGACATGTTAGAAATTAAAGAAGTAACCGTCAGATCGCAATACATGAGAGCAAAACAAAAATTAGCCGTTATACTCAGTGAACAACATCATATATCTTATGCCGCAAAAATCGTTTGAAGACATACTGAAAGAAAAAACCTCAGGTTTTTCGCCCATTCCTTCTGCTGATGGTTGGGATAAAATTGCTGCCGGCTTAGAACCTGAAAAGAAAAGAAGGTTTCTGCCTTTCTATTTTCTTGCTGCAGCCTCTATAGTTGTTGTTGGCTTTTTATTGGTTCATTTCTATCCTTCTACATTAAATGAAACCAAAATCTCAACAACTAGTGAGCCTAGTCCTCTATCAGCTCCTAGGCATCAAAACAATGTTACTGAAACAGGTACAAACAACTCATCATCAGATGTCATAACTTCAAGTGACAATAATCTAAAAGACAATTTTGGTCAGCGCAATAAAAATCAAAATCGTATTACCATCAGTGCTGATAATTCCAACTTCTCTTCCAATCTCAAGGATCAAAATGATAACCCTTCAATATTAGAAATGGATGAGTTTGGAAATATTTCTACTGAATTTCTTTTGCAAATAATGCCTGCAAGCATCAAATTTGAACCTCAATTTGCACACACTCACCCAAGTATTGATGCATCAGAAATCAGTCTTTACAAAGTAAAAATTCCTCAAAAACCGGGCATAGAAAAATTCAGATTTTTTGCCGGCATCAATACTGCTGCTTTAATGAATTCGACACTGGTCAGTATAAAAGATGAATTTAAAGGACAAGAGCCATATCAAACCGAGTACGACAATCGCAAAAAAGAAGATATGGGTAAAATGTCTGGCCTCTATGGTTTTGAATTAGGCATGGCCAATAACCGTCACCGTTTGAGCTTAGGATTAAGCAGTTTCAATGTTGCTTATCAAATCCGTGTGACAAATGCCAACAAAGATGTTTTGTCAGGATTGATTACAAGAGCCAGTACATTCAACTACTACACATCTGACAGTTTTGTTGCAGAATCATCCTCAAATGGCGGTGGTTATGTGACAAACAGCTTTAAATACATTGGCATTCCGCTCACTTATGGATACAGCATTTATGGTAAAAATGGCGTTACTTTCAGCTTAAATGCCGGTCTGCAATACAACCACATGATCAAGAACAGTGGTTTGGTTTACAGAGAATCTTCCGGTATTTATGTGAAACAAAACATAGCCAGTGAAAACACTTTGTCAAATAATCATATTTCTGCTTCAGCAGGATTCAGTATGAATTTTAATATGGGAAAAGGATTCGAGTTTTATGTGAACCCTTCAATTAAACGCTCTCTTAAAGCCATAGAGCAAGGAACTGTAAGTACCAATTACCAACAAATGTCATTACAGGTTGGATTGCGATTCTTTCCTGGAATTCAAAAGTAGAAGACGCGATAGGTCAGTGCAAACTATTTGTTGAATAGGTATACATATTTTATGAGTTGTATGGCAAAATAAATTTATCAAATATAGATTTGCGGCCATGAGTATGAGGGCTGAATGGTGGGATTATGGTGGAAATGGTGCTTATTTCATTACATTTCTTTGCAAGAATCGGATTCAGCATTTCGGGAAAATCAATGAACAGAAAATGATAACATCATCATAGGGGTTAATTGTAGAACAAGTGTAGCTTGAAATGCCGCAACATTTTCCCTATGTTCAGATAGATAAATATGTTGTGATGCCAGATCATTTTCATGGGATCATCATCTTCAATAAACACAAGGTTGATAAACAAATACCATGGTCGGAAGCAAATGTTAAATCAGGTGGTTCAAGGGACGAACAACATTTGAGATCAGAAAAATCAATCCACGGTTTAAATGGCAGAAAAATTTTTATGAAAAGATCATCAGAAACAAAGTGCAAATGACAAATACCCAAAAATACATTGAAATGAATCCAATGAAATGGAAACATACAAAAATATCTCATCTAATTGCAACAAACCCGAAAAAACTTCAGTCTTATGATTGAATATTAAAGAAAAATATTATGAAAAATTTAATTCAATCCATCTTATTGTTTAGTGTTATCTCAACAGGATTCTTTTTCCAATCTTGTTGCAAAGATGACGGCGGGAAGGACGACTCAGGCTCCTCCCCTTGTGACAACACTGTTGAAGTCGTTGCTCTCGATCCAGAAATGTACCATCTTGGACATTTCGAACTGCCTAGCCCAGATCTTTTAGGCGGCTGCTTCACTGTTTCACAAACTTACCTAAAAGTAGTCAACTGGGATGACTATAAAACCAAAGTTACACCGGGACAACGTTACAAAATCGCTTATGAAGAAGTTGATTGCGGCGATGGTGGCTGGTGCGGTACCGATGACAACAGAAATCGTTGTGGCACCCCCATCATCAAATGTGTTAAGATCATTTGTCTTCAACAATGTCCAATTGTAGACGATTGCTTCAACACTGTGGTGCTGGATCAATCAGCTGAAATCATTTACTCAAGCGCAGTTGCCAATGGTGTCATCAATGGACATTCACTTAGCACCAGAGCTTATTACTCAGGATGCAGCGACAAAGACAAAGTCGTTTTTGAATTGAAGGTTAAAGAACTGCCATTCAAAAACCACTTGAACATCCCAATTTTTGAAGCCAAAGTAAACGAAGTTCAAAATGGATTCACTTGTCAGGCAGTTTTCACCAGAGATGCTTGCTTCGACTTGAGAAATATCGATAATTTTTATAGAGACAACGGTCGTGTTGCACCTGAATCTGTGATCATCCGTTTCTATAATGGCGAAAACTTTGAAGACATCACCTACATACCGGGATCATGAAAACACTTTTATTCATCAGCGGATTTTTCTTGGCACTTTCGGGGTTTGCTCAATCAAAAACTCTGCCGTATAAAAATGGCTTCACCACTGCCGGTGAGAAAACTGAGTTTACAAGTTTGAGAGAAGGCATTACCACCAGTTACAATTGGAACATTTCAATTATTGCCAGTCATGATTATCCGGTTGGCAGCAGCAGTGACGATACCACCAGAGATTGGTTGTTCAGTCCACCCATTAAAGTGAGTGCTGATGCCATCCTTTCCTTTAAATACTATGTATATGGCATAACAGGCAACGCCACTCCAAACGACGAATTCAGTGTTTGGTATGGCAGAGGAGATAAAAATCCACGCAACGGAACATTTGTTAAAATTCTGGACCTCACTTCAAAAATCAAAAGTACCTACCAATGGGTAGATACTGCAAATATTGAATTGCCTTATGCTTCCGACACCGGTTACATCGTGTTTAAGTATCAGGCTACCAATAATTGGTTCGTCATTGGCGTAGACAGTATAGTAGTAAAAAAACCAGGTTTGAGCGTAGATAAAAGAACTGTTGAAACTCAAATTGATTTGTTTCCAAATCCCGGAAACAATTTGGTGAGCATCAATAGCAATGAAAACATTTTAGATGTATCGGTTACAGACCTAAGCGGAAGATTGTCTGCCATCAACACCAATCTTGAAAACAAGGTGGTAGATGTTTCATCTTTACCAGCCGGAGTTTACACGTTTGCGATTCGCACCCAAAGTGGAGTTAAATACAAACGGTTTTTTAAAGTCAATATTTAAAAACATTTGCCAAATTGAATCCATGACTGAAAAACCAAAGACAAGCTGTGTTTAAAGTCAAAAAAGAGATTTCAAAACATTGACTTAATTCCCCAAGTTCAATGTAAAACAGGCAAATAAAAGTCGTTCCGTGCTAGCATGGAACGACTTTTTTATTTTCACTCACTCAACTTGTTTCTTTTCTGAGAGAGGACACAGTCTTTTCTCATTCCCCGTAGCAGATTTTCATTGCACTCTAAACACGCCACGGGGCAGGCCCGTAATCAAAAGCACTTTGTGGCATCCGCTCTCGTTCTCATTCTCGCTCTCTTTCTCATTCCCCGTAGCAGAGTTTTTCGTTGCACTCTAAACACGCTGCGGGGCAGGCCCTTAATCAAAAACACTCTATGACATACGCTCTCATCCTCATTCTCGCTCTCATCCTCATTCCCCGTAGCAGAGTTTTTCATTGCACTCTAAACACGCTACGGGGCAGGCCCGTAATCAAAAACACTTTGTAGCATCCGCTCTCGTTCTCATTCTCGCTCTCGTTCTCATTCCCATTCTCACCCCAACGGCACCTTCCCTTTATCCTAAATCCTGCATCCTATATCCCATTTTCCCCTATCTTTGCTCCTGTTTTGGCACGAATCAAAATCAATATTAAAGAAGGTACCATTAAGCGCTCGGAAAATGTCTTGGGTATTGACCTTGGCACCACCAATAGCTTGATTGCGCATATAGACCGAACTTCCGGTCAACCTGTATGTATAGGAACAGAAGGAGATAAAATTGTTCCATCCATTATCCATTTCAATTCTGAAGGTGAAATTCAAGTTGGCAGATCAGCCGCAGAACAGTTGATAACAGACAGCGGCAACACTGTATACTCCATTAAAAGATTACTGGGCAGATCCTATACCGATGTAGCGTCGCATGCAAATGCATTTGGATATCACCTGATTCAGGATGAAACCAAAGCAATGGTGAACATTGACATAAAAGGCAAGCACTACAACCCCATCGAGTTGTCGAGTTTCATATTGAAAGAACTGAAAGCCAAAGCCGAAAAAGCATTGGGTGAAACAATATCCAAAACCGTGATCACTGTGCCGGCTTACTTCAACGATTCACAAAGACAGGCCACCCGAGATGCCGGAAAACTGGCAGGATTGGATGTGTTGCGCATCATCAATGAGCCAACTGCCGCTAGTCTGGCTTATGGAATAGGACTGAATCCAAATGACACCAAAACCATTGCGGTGTACGATCTGGGAGGAGGCACATTTGACATCACCATTTTAAAGATACAGAAAGGCGTTTTTGAAGTATTATCTACCAATGGCGACACATATACCGGTGGAGATGATTTCGATGCAGCAGTGATCGCGCATTGGTGTGAAGAAAACAAATTGGATCTTGAAACTGTAAAATCAGATAAATCTTTTTATCAATCCATGAGATTACAAGCTGAGATTGCTAAAAAGGCCCTCAGCAATTCAATGGTGTATGAAGCCGAATTGAATTGGGAAGGTAAGGCATTAAATTGTCTATTAAACAGAGAAAAATTTGAGTCATTGATCAAGCCAATAGTTGAAAAGACATTGAAATGTTGCAGACTCGCCATTAAAGACGCCGGAATAGATCATGAAGAAATAGATGAAGTGGTGATGGTAGGTGGATCAACACGAACCCCTTATGTGAAAGAGTCTGTCAAACGCTTGTTTAGAAAAGAAAAGATCAATGACAGTTTGAATCCTGATGAAGTAGTGGCCTTAGGTGCTGCTATTGAAGGAGATATTTTGGCGGGCAATCGCAAAGACATATTGCTTTTGGATGTAACGCCTCTGAGTTTGGGCATAGAAACCATGGGTGGATTGATGGACACCATTATTCCTAGAAACACCAAGGTGCCAAGCAAGGCCGGTCGTCAGTACACAACAGCCAAAGACGGACAGGATAAATTGAGAATTACAGTTTATCAAGGAGAGCGTGAGATGGTGAATGACAACCGCAAATTGGGTGAATTTGTATTAAATGGAATCCCGGCTATGCCGGCAGGATTGCCTAAGATAGACATCAGTTTCAATTTGAATGCCGATGGTATTTTAATGATTGAAGCAGTAGAGTTGAGGTCAGGCATCAAACAAACCATAGACATCAAACCTCAATATGGGTTAACCGATACGCAAGTTGAACAGATGTTGATGGCCGCCATGCAAAATGCCGAGGCTGATATGGCCAAAAGACTATTGGCAGAAGCCAGAACAGAGGCCGAACAAATCATTTATCAGTGTAAAAAAATCATGAAAGGCAATGAAAACCTTTTGAGTACTGAAGAAATCAATCAAACAGAAACAGCGGTTAGAGAATTGGAGCGACTTTGTCATGAAGATGACAGAGATGCAATAAACCAAGCCATGGATCGTTTGAATTCTATAACAAGACCTTTTGCTGAGCGTCTCATGGATGAGGCAATTGGCAAAGCATTAACCGGAAAACAACTCGATGCACTTTAAAACCTTATTAACCTTATTGAGCTTTTGTGCAACTGCTGCAATTGCACAGCCGGATGTAGATCCGAACACACCTTTACAGCAACAAAATTTAAACACAAGTGAAAACACCAAAACCAAATTGGGGGTTAAGTTCACCATGGGTTTACACAAATTCACAGGCAATGCATTTGATGATCCTCGTTTGATGTACGGATTTGGAATGGGTTTTTACAACATCATTCAACTCAACAAAGCCAAGTCATTGAATTTGCACTGGGAGTTTGATTTTTCTTTTAAAGGCAGTAAATTCAATAAACCCAATGATACTTCTTACAGTAAAATTTCATTGTCTTATTTGGAATTGCCTGTTTATTTAAGTGTTAAATTATTTGACACCAAAAAGAAATTACCCATGCACGCATTAGTTGGTGGTCAGTTTGGATTATTGTTCAGAAGTACAATCAACAAGGCCTATGGCAAATTTGGAGAGGTAAAAACCAATTTACCATTCAAACCCTTTGATTTTATGCCTGTTGTGGGTATAAGAAAAGAAATTGGCAGCGGAATGTCAGTTCAATTTTGTGCCAAAATGGGTTTGATGAATATCTGGACCAACAAGTTTTATGAAAGGCGAGTCAACCCGGATCCGGACCCAAGTCAGAAGAATTATGATTACAGTGACCTCACACCTGGTTTCAAAGACGGAACGCATACCGTTAAGAATCTGAGCTTTGAATTGTCATTGTTGTTTTAGAATTTCAAATTACATTTTTTAATGTGTGAATTTCACTGCTAAGCCTCGGTGTTTCATGCACAATTGGCACAAAGGCGAAAGTCGAAAGAAAAACCTCCATGTACTTTGTGACTATGCTTTGCTCATTATAACAGGTTATAACTTCGGATAAGAGTGGTGAACAAAAACGATCATCATAAAATGAAGATTCTAAATTTTACAACAGAACCTGTCCCACTGCTGCGGTAACCAGACCCATTCATTCGGTAGAGCACCCTTAGTTAGTCTGCTTTGGATCACAACATTGCGTTTTACCACAGAGCAAACAAATAACAAGTAACAAATAACGATTAACCAACTAATAATCTGAGCTTTGAGTTGTCATTGTTGTTTTAGTTCAGCACTTACACAATATTTTCTTGGAAAATTAGTTTTGTGGCATTATATTTGAAATTAACTAACTCAAATGAAAAAGCTGATTTTTATATTGACCATGGCATTAGGACTGGGACTCAGCGCCCAAACTCCTACCGATAAAGTTAGTCTTTATCCGAATCCTGCCTCTACATCGGTCAATGTATTGATCAATGAACCATCTCAAAAAGACGTTGTTGTTACTGTAAGCGATATTTTAGGTAACAAGATCGAAACTTTCAAATTCAAATCAGGAGAAGCTATCCACATAGATCTTTCAACTTTGAATCTTAGAAATGGCATGTACCTCTTTAAAATTGAAAGCGGTGATGACGTTTGGTTGAAGCGTTTGGTGGTTAAGTTGTAACTCAACTGCATTCCCACTTTATTTTTATCACAAATAGCCTTTTAGTAAAACATTGCGCTTTTGCCAGTTTGGCAATCAAGTGTTTTTATTACTTTGTATTTGTTTATGAAGCACTTACAATCAATTCAATAAACTAATGAATGTGATTGCACCCATAAATTTCATACTATTTTAATGGGTTTATGTTGACATAAAACACCTTCAATTATCCAATTTCTTGTCGATAAGGCTTCAATTTTTCCAAAAAATACTTACTTTTGCAGCCTTATTCAAAATTATGAGTATATCAAAAATACAAGAGTTATTGGGCGCAGATGCCGATAATCTACTCAATTACACATCAAAAACAATCAGCAAAGACAATTTACATTTACCGGGCAACGATTTTGTTGACCGCGTTTTCGCACAAACCAATCGTTCACCTCAAGTATTGAGAAGTTTGAACGCATTATATAATCATGGCAGATTGGCAGGTACAGGTTACGTGAGCATTTTGCCGGTAGATCAAGGTATCGAACACAGTGCCGGCGCATCTTTTGCTCCAAACCCTATGTTCTTCGACCCTGAAAACATTGTTAAACTTGCCATCGAAGGCGGTTGCAATGCAGTAGCCTCTACTTACGGTGTTCTTGCAGCTTGCAGCCGTAAATATGCTCACAAAATTCCTTTCATCGTTAAATTGAACCACAACGAGTTCCTCACCTACCCTAACAAATTCGATCAAATCATGTTCGGAAGCGTAGAAGAAGCTTGGAACCTTGGCGCTACTGCAGTTGGTGCAACCATTTACTTTGGTTCACCTGAGTCAGGCCGTCAAATCGTAGAAGTGGCTCAAGCATTTGAAAGAGCTCATGAATTGGGTATGGCTACCATTCTTTGGTGCTACCTCAGAAACAACGACTTCAAAAAAGATGGTATAGATTACCACACCTCTACAGACTTAACTGCTCAAGCCAATCATTTGGGCGTTACCATTCAAGCGGATATCATCAAGCAAAAATTGCCTACCAATAACGGTGGTTACAATGCCATTAAATTTGGTAAAACCCATCCAAAAGTATACTCTGAATTGACGACTGATCATCCGATCGATTTGACCAGGTACCAAGTTGCCAATTGCTATATGGGCAGAGCAGGATTGATCAACAGTGGTGGTGAAAGCAAAGGTGCAAGTGACCTTTCAGAAGCAGTGACCACAGCTGTTATCAACAAACGCGCAGGTGGTCAAGGTCTTATCAGTGGAAGAAAAGCTTTCCAAAAACCTTTCAATGAAGGTATTTCTCTTTTGAACCACATTCAAGACGTGTATTTAGAAAAAGCAGTTACTATTGCTTAATTGACAACTTTGTCCTAATCTTGTATAAGAATTATGAGTTGGTTTAAACGCGTTTCTGAAGGCATTACCACTAAAACTAAGGAAAAGAAAGCCACACCTGACGGATTGTGGGACAAGTGCCCTAAGTGCAAAACCATAACCCCTCACAAGGACCTTGTTGAGGCACGCTATGTTTGCCCTTCATGCGACTATCACTACAAAATCAGCTCTAAGGAATATTTCGAAATATTCTTCGACGACAACAAATTCAAAGAACTGGATGCCAATTTGATATCCGATGACCCTTTGCATTTTGTCGACAGCAAACCATATACAGACAGAATCACTGAAAGTATCAAGAAAAGTGGTCTAAAAGACGCTGTTAGAACTGCAGTAGGCAAGTCTAATGGACGTAAAATCGTCATTGCTTGTATGGACTTCGGTTTTATTGGAGGTTCTATGGGTAGTGTTGTAGGAGAAAAAATAGCCCGAGCCATTGATCATGCCCGAGAAAATAGAATTCCCCTCATTATCATCAGTAAAAGTGGTGGTGCCAGAATGATGGAAGCGGCATTTTCTTTGATGCAAATGGCAAAAACCTCAGCAAAATTGGCCCTGCTTGATAAAGAAGGCATTCCCTATGTTTCTTTGTTGACCGATCCAACTACAGGTGGTATCACTGCTTCATTTGCCATGTTGGGTGACTTCAATATAGCTGAACCTGAAGCATTGATCGGATTTGCCGGACCAAGGGTCATAAAAGAAACAATTGGTAAAGATTTACCAAAAGGATTTCAAAGCTCTGAGTTCTTGCTTGAACATGGTTTTGTTGATATGATTGTCAACAGAAATGTGCTGAAAGATAAGATCAGCTTGCTTTTGAGCATGGTTTGGGATTAACAATAACGTAATTAAAAACATTAAAAGATAAAATGAACTTTCCTGAAAATTTAAAGTACACCAAAGAACACGAATGGATCAGTGTTGAAGGTGACATCGCTACCGTTGGTATCACTGATTTTGCTCAAGGTGAATTGGGTGATATCGTATTTGTAGAAATTGAAACCAAAGGTCAAACCCTTTCTAAAGATGCAACTTTTGGTACAGTTGAAGCTGTTAAAACCGTGAGTGATTTGTTCATGCCGGTATCCGGTGAAATCACCGAAGTTAACCCTTCATTGGAAGGCAGCCCAGAATTGGTCAATCAAGACCCATACAACGGCGGTTGGATGGTTAAAATTAAACTTTCTAATACTGCTGAATTGAACGATTTGCTCGATGTCAATGCTTACAAAGCGTTGATTGGACACTGATCAAAAAGTTGAAATTCAACTTTAACATATTGAAATATCAATTGCCTGCCATAGCGTGGGCAATTTTTATTTTAGTACTTTGTACCTCTAGCAATGGAGGCTTCCAAAGTCAAATGCTTTTTGGCATACCTACAGATAAACTTGGTCATGCCTTTATCTTCTCAACTTTGGTATTTTTCATCATGTTGGGTTTGATCAAAACCTGGAAGTTTTCATTTCTCATTCAAAAGATCAGAATTACTTCTCTGATCATCTCCATTCTCTATGCCATTGCCATAGAACTCATACAACACTATTTCACCACCGACAGAATTGGCGATTATTGGGATGTTTTAGCCGATATCATTGGTTCCTTCATCGGTTTACTTATGTTTCACTCCGTATACGGCAACCTCAAATACCTCGACAAGGAGTGAGATTAAAGTTGAAAGGTTAAAGTTAAAAGGTTAAAGATCAAAGTTAAAAGGTCAAAGGGGGCTTTAAGTCCATTTTTTATCTTTTCACTTTCGTCTTTCGTCTTTCATCTTTTGTCTTTTGTCTTTCATCTTTCATCTTTCGTCTTTTCACTCTCCCCCATTCTCATCAAAAAAATTACATTTGTGTTAAGTTTTCATTTACCTTTGTAAGACTATTTGTATTCAAGATTAATTAAATTAAATTTGTATCGTCATGGAAGTCAAAAAAAATCCTAATGTTGACATCTCTAAAGATCGTTCAATCTACAGGGCAGTAAGCTTTGCCTTTGTTTTCGCTATCACTATCCTTATGTTTTCTTTCACCACTTTCGAGAAAAAGAAAGCGCAACAGAAAAAAGCCAAAGGAAGTACCGTTGCTGAAACAGTTGTAAATACAGTACAGCAAAAAGCTGTTGCTCCTCCGCCCCCTGCTGCTACTACCATTATTGATTTGGTAGACAATACCCAAGAAGAAACCAATTTGGAAGATATTGATTTTGAAGTACCTGAAATTCCAACTACTGACATTAACCTCAATCAAAATACCGGTGGTGTAGAAATAGAGAAAGAGTTTTTTGATCCTAGTGAAGTTGAAGAACAAGCAACTTGGATCACAGGAAATGAAGAAGACTTCTACACCATGTTGTCAGAAAACCTTGATTACCCGGATGGTCCAGAAAGCGAAGGCATTGAAGATGTAATTTGGGTAACATTCTTTATTGATAAAGATGGTACTGTTTCTGGTGTGAAAACCGATGGAAAAGGTGATCTTGAACTTCAAGCTGAAGCGATGAGAATCATTAAATTGACATCAGGACAATGGAAACCTGCTCTTTACAAGAAAAAACCAGTTAAAACCATTTGCAAAATTCCAATTCAATTCGAATTGAATCAATAATCCGGAGAAATTAAACTCTCTATCAAAACCTTTAAACCGTCAGTCAAAAAACTGACGGTTTTTTTATTTCTTATGGTTTAACTTCAACTATCATTGACCTCAATTCAATGTCATTTTATCTCAATATTTTAATGATCACTCAATAATTCTATGTCCTTTTGAATTTACACATTACAAGCAATTTCAATATTTGATCAATTCTATTGATGCTTTAATTCCAAGTTCTTATGTATTCACCCATTATTAAATATTTGTTTTATCATGCAAAAAAAGAAATCTCCCATCCTTGATTTAAACAAGGACCGCCTGATCTTTAGGATTCTAGGCTTCGCATTTACCTTCGCCTTACTGATCTTGGTATTTTCATTTACCACTTTCGAAAAGCGGAAATCCATTGCAACTATTGCTCCTGTTTCTTCTGACAAAATTGAAACCATTATTCTCGAAAAAGAGAAACCAGAGGAAAAACTAAAACCAACACCCCCACTTTCTCAAACTGAAATTGAAAAAGTGGCCGATGATGAGGAATTTAAAGAACCCAATTTGGATGATGTATTTGACCCCAGTATAACGCCTGAGATCATCTATGAATTCTATCCCAATGAGTCAAAAGACGAAATTAATGATGAGATCATAGAAGATCCCAAAATACTTGAAGTTCAAATTGCCTTTAAAGGAGGTGATGAAGCATTTAGCCAATTTATATCAGACAATCTGGTGTATCCCCCTTACCATGAGGCTGAAGGCAATGAAGGTGTTGTTTGGGTCAATTTCGTGGTCGATAAAGATGGCAGTGTGATCAATGTATATACTGAAGGAGAAGTTGATATGGAATTTGCAGAAGAAGCAAAACGAGTGATCAAAATGACCAGTGGTATGTGGTTGCCTGCCGAATACAAGAAAAAACGTGTCAAATCAAGAATAAAAATGTCTATAGCATTTGAAATTAAATGATCTTTTGAGCTGATTCTATTCTGCTGAGATAGGATACACTTTTCATTAAATACCAAAACCCGCCTAGGCGGGTTTTGGTATATATATATAGTTCGAATCTAAAACAGTTTCTTTGATCACTTACTGCCTAATCCTCAATCTTTAATTCACTCAATTTCAGTTTCAATTTCTCATGATTGCTAAGAATTTCAGTATAAGCTTTTTTCAATTTTGGATTTTCTTTGATCAGATAATTGTAATAACCGTTGTATTGTTCAAGTGCATATAAAAGCGTTTTAACAGTCTTTTTAGCATTCTCTCTTGCTCTGTTGTTACTTTTATCCTCCAACATATCTCTCAGTCCATTTACAAATTTATCGATCTGAACACTGTGACTCGTTTTTTCAAAATAATTGGCTAAAACCCAGGCAATGGCGTTCATGTTTTTACTGCTCCTTGTTCTAATGATGTTGTGAAAATATTCGACTTCATCGTTTTGACTTGATATTGCAATAATGACAGCCGCTATTTTCATCATCCTGTCATCATTGGTATTTCTATATGAATTGGCCAATCTATATGCTTCTGCCTGATCCAATTCCAACAATTTATGGAATGCCTGTTCTACTACATCATAAGAGCTATCGCTTAGCATTTTGACCAAAGTTTCAGTCGATTTCTGTTTGCCTAAGAATATGCTACAATTAACCCTCACCTCTGATTTTGGGTCAGTGAGTGCCAATGTTTTTACCTTCTCCAACAATTCTGCATTCATCAAACTGATGTCCATGTTCTGCATTTGAGTCAATGCGGCAGTCCTGCATTTATAAAAAGAATGATTCAACATTTCCATGCACAATTTATTTTTCTCATCTGCTGTTTTAAGCATTTCCAAAAGGTTGGAAAATGCCTCAATTCTATGTTGAGTCAATTCAGCATACTTGTATTGATTTTTCCAGATCTCTTCACTGTTCAACATTTGCTTCTCACATAACAACTGGTTTTCAGCATCAAAAATTAGTGCCTTATTGGCAGCCAATGGTATGATGAATGTTTGGGAATCTTCTTCTACCATTAAACGATGTCGCTTCTTTCCACTTTGATCGATCACATCTATATCCAAAGACAAACGGAAGAAATCAGCTGTTTGAACCACTGTTATCTTCATGTCTTTACCTACCACTTCTCTGGTAACCTTTAATACAGGAAAATCTTTTGTAATGAACCATTGATTGAAAAACCAGTTGAGGTCTTCACCGGTCACTTCCTCAAAACACTTTCTTAGGTCGGACAATTCTGCAGTCGAGAATTTGAATCTATTCAAGTACATTTTAAGTGACGCAAAAAAAGCTTCATCTCCAACATGCTTTCTGAGCATGTGCAATACTGCTCCACCCTTATGATAGCTGTTGGCATCAAACATGTCTTCTTGTTTCTCATAATCAAATCTGATCATTGAAACCGAGGAATATTGATTTGAAAATTTATAGGTAGACCCAAATGCTTCAAGAGCAACATCAGCCTGATCTCTACCATATTTATACTCGTCCCAAAGGTATTCACCATAAGTAGCGAAAGATTCATTCAAAGGCAGATTGGCCCAACTTTCACAAGTTACCAGATCACCAAACCAATGGTGGAACAATTCATG
>DASWYG010000184.1:0-4169 GCA_036405075.1 Bacteroidia bacterium
CCTTGATACGAATTGCTGAATATGAAGTTTCCCAGATCAACTGTCACCTCATTGTTACCTGAAACTGTGAAAGTGTACCAAATATTTTTATTGCCCAAATAATTCCTCTTGTAACCTTCAATGTCCTTGTATTGCATTTCCAGATCCTTAGGATCTTTCCAATAACCATACAAATACCTGGGATCATTGATTAAGCTGGATGATTGACACGTGATGTACTCTCCTTTTGATTCGGCAGACACGTTGACATATCCCAAATCACAGGCATTGACCATGTAATCATTGTAAGAAAATCGATGCTTATAAAACGAAATATAATATGGAAATGAATTACTTTGATTGATCAGCACCAAAGTGTATACCCCTTTCTTCAGGTTACAAATGTATTTGCCAGTTCTGCCGGCTCCTACAATATTCATTGTATCTTTAACAACATTTGCATTTGCAGTAACATCACCTGAATACAATTCATATTGTGAACTACTCGAATAAAAACTCGCATCTTCTTCCAATTTGAATGTATAAAATGAGTAAACCGTATAATCATTTACCTTGCTTAGATTAAGAGCACTTAGGTTAGGCTTATCAGATGTATATGACCCACAGTTATTGCAAGACAATAATTTGAACATCGAATTCAAACTGTCCTTTGTAAATGCCGGATTATTAAAGACGCCTGAATTTGCATTTAATTTGGTTGCATTTATAGGTTCTGTATTTGAACTCGGACATACAAGATTTTTAACAACCACGACCTTGGTTTGAAATTTGTCGCAACTCAAAGCATTCTTTAATTGGAAATCTGTTTTAGGCAAATATGAGATCAATGTGTAATCACCGGCAGGCAAATAAAAACAGCGTTTAAACTGATTACTTTCCTGAACTTCATATTCAGGCACTTTTAAAAACTTTTTATAATTCACCCCGCTGATTTGCGAGATCGTACCATCACTGATCCGACCTTTGAAAACATACAGGTAACCATTGTTTTCTGCACTCAATTTGATATCCGACAAAGCCTGAACATTTAGTTCTCTGAACACCAGACGACCCTTGAATTTTACTCCGGCAATATCCATAGTTGTATCTGTACCGCCGAAGCTACTCAATTCACTTGTAATACTGGGCGAATTCTGTGGGTGGAAACTTGGCAAAACTTCAGGAAACAATGGATGAGTATAAATGGATTTCTCCTCCTCTACTTTCAAATTGACATTGAATTTCATGCTACCCATGGCAACAGTCTTACCATAAACAACCAATGTATATTTTCCAACACCAACACAAGCTCTGAATTTGGTCCAACCCCAGGCCACACTGTCGTTCTTAAAGACCAAATTACAAGAATTGCTGATATCACCTTCATACAAGGCATAGGCAATTGATGAATTGAGCCATTGATCGATATAAACTTCCAAAACGCCGGATTGACTGGGTTCTAAGACCATGTAACCTGCATAATCAAATGTATCTGTGATTGTAGAATACGGGTAAAAAAAACTCTTACTGTTTCTGATGTAATGACGAGGAATAATGGATTTACAATCGTGCAAACTCAACAACCCATCACAGGTAAATTGTCTGTTCTCCTCATACACTTTATTTTTATCCAATTGAATTTGACAATTGGTTGCTGTGGTACTCCAATTGTCATTGGGTATATTGGTTTGCACCACATTCAGATAAATGTAATTGATCTCCGTTTTTACCAATGCTTGTACAAAAACTTTCCGATTGGATGTATTGTTACAAAGTTCCTTGATGATAGAAACCATATATTTTCCATCAACAAATGGCTTTTTTGACAATATAGAATCCTGATTGACGTCATCTACAAACACCCGACATTTGATATCTGACGCATACAATTCAAACAATTGCTCATTAAAATTCGAAAATGTATTTAAGCTCAGCCAAATGCTTTTGGAATAAGCAGAATCTTTAACAACTTTACTTTCCTCCTCAGTAATTGAGGCACACATCACATTCATGTATTGATAAAAATTCTGGCTCCATGATTTGGAACTGATATCAAAATATTGACCAATGTGATCGTAACTGTCAGACAAAGGATCATTGACTTGCAACTCTATCCACAACTCTCCTTTCGCTTTCTTTTTGCAACCCACTTGAATCATGTACCATCCCTGACTCAGACAAGAATTTCCCGAAACGCCGAAATTGCTGATGGGTTGCAATTGTTTTGATAAATCTGAAATAAAATAATTGCAATCTTTAACCTTATAGACATTAAAGCCCGAGAAAATTTGAGCCATATCACTATCATGTTGTGAGAGCTTAACCCCAACATTCCGTGTGGTTGGCAGATAGAACTTAAACCAAACCGTTTTATCGCAATTTCCTGCATCTTCCAATTCCTTAGAACACAATTCACCTATCTCCCGTCCTGAATTGGAAACATTGCAACCAGGTGATTTAAAAGTATCGAGGGCGAATCCATTTGAAGGAATGATAATTTCAAGCGCATCCTGACAATTGTCATTAACTGCCACTTGGGCGTTTAAAAACAAAGGAAGCATGATCAGCAGTGCGAGAAATTGACGCATGTTTAATTCAATTATTTTTTTAGTTTCAAGCGAAAGTAAAGATATAATTTCAACCCGAAAAGAAAAAAATCATTTAGTTTTAAACGACTAATATACTACAAATCAAATACATTAGACAAGAAACATCCATCAATCACCCATAAAAGCGAATGATTCTACTGCATTATCGCAAATTGTAGCAGTAAAAACTTTCTAAATAAGCGGGAAGATCAGTTTCCAAAGATCCCTTTGACCTGACCTAAAATTCCACCCAAGGACCCTTGTCCTGAACTCAGATTGCCAATAATATCTTGTAAATCAAAACTCTTATCGTTTGGATCATTGGTTTTGTTCACCAATTGCCCCATCACTTTAGGAATCAGATCGCCAACTATCCCCGAAGCTTGTTTAGAATCTATTCCAAACTTTTCCATTAAACTGCCGGCAACTTGCTGACTGATACCGGCAACAGCAGGATGACCCTGAACATTATTACCTTTGAATATGTCCAGAATATTTTCAGCACCACCATTGCCCAACATCCCTTTTAAATGACCCATAATCCCTTCTGTGGCTGTAGATATAGCCGAATCATTCTTTTCATCAGGTATTGCAGGGTTATTGACTATTGCATCGCCTGCATTTTCTGTGACGAGTTTTAATAAATTTTCAAACATATTTTTGGATAGCTAAAGTCCAAAAGTAGAAATTGTTAAAGAAAAAAAGAAATTAAATAATTGATAAGAAACCTCAAACTCAAACCTGAGTGTTAAGAAACAAGATCAAGCTCCTATTAGTTAGGCAATAAGACTGAATTAAACAGTCATTATTTCTTTTTCTTTCTCAGCAATCAGGGAGTCAATTTTGGTAATTAAACCATCCAATTGTTTTTGAACCTTATTTTCAGAGTCTTTGGCCTCATCTTCGCTCAAACCATCTTTTTGAAGTTTTTTAATCTTCTCATTGGTGTCTTTGCGGTAATTTCTAGCCACAACTTTGCTTGCTTCACCTTCTTGTTTTACCATTTTCACCAATTGAGCTCTTCTTTCTTCCGTCATTGGAGGAATGGTGATACGTATCACATTGCCATCATTTCCGGGTGCAAAACCTAAATTGCTGTTGATGATTGCTCTTTCGATTTCATTGATGATATTCCTTTCCCAAGGCTGAACCATAAGAGTGCGAGCGTCCGGAGCTGAAATATTTGCCACTTGCGACAAGGGAACTGGAGCCCCATAATACTCAACGGTAACACTTTCAAGCATACCCGGTGAGGCTTTACCTGCGCGGATATTTGAAAATTCGTGAACAGTGTGATTGATACACTTTTCTAGATTATTGGAAAAATCCTTTAAAACGTCACTGATTGTTTGGCTCATGGGTATTTTAAAATATGTCTTGCAAATCAACAGATTTAGGCAAACTTTTAAAAATTTTTTTCCTAAAAAAATTATCATCGAAAATAATTCCCTAAAGTTTAAGAGAATACCTAAATTTGCATGATAAATTTAATTCAAAATGTCACTTTTATTTTTAAACATGGGACCATCAGAAATTATATTAATTGTTGCTGTTGTTCTCATATTTTTCGGCGGAAAAAAGATTCCTGAATTGATGCGCGGC
>DASWYG010000185.1:0-2844 GCA_036405075.1 Bacteroidia bacterium
TGATTGTGTAATTTTGTGTAATGTTTTGCATGAAATAACCCCTATAGAATGGGTTAATGTGTTGAATAGTATAAAGGAAAAATTAAAGGATTCAGGCTACTTGATTATAGTTGAAGATAGGTATCTACCAAAAGGTGAGTGTGCACATGAATTTGGATATTTAGTACTTGGTACAGAAGAAACAAAAATACTACTTTCAACTTCATCTTCTATAGAATGCAAATTAAATAATGAGGAATATTTTGATCGAATAATATTTAATGTTTTTTCAAAAAATGATATAAATCCGTCTAAGCAAAGCGTCAAGGAATCTATTAAAAAATTAAATGAAAATAGTTTTAAAAATATCAAAATTCTTAGAAAGGAAGCCAAAGATTTGAATCAAGGTAGAAGGTATGCAAATGAGACCCAACTTTATATTAATTCAAAGTTAGCCCTTGAGAGACTGAGAAATAGGTAATACTGTTTAAAGAATTGAAATAAATAAAATTTAATAAAAGTAAATTCATCCAATCCCCCCACATGCCAGAACTATCAAACTTCCACTCAAAATCATCCCTTCAAATCCTGCAAAAAATTACCGCATGGAGCGTCGGTCTGCATTTCCGGCGGCAGAGGTGCTGAGATGTTGGAAGGTGCCACAAAAGGGCTAAAATGAGTTTTCGGTTGATTTGGGGGTTTAAGGTGCATCAAATACATTTGTAGTAATCTCAAAGACCATCTTAATGCATTTGTTTAATGAATGAGGGTCATGGTTTGTGATTTAAAATGATGACGCACCTTGAATTAATTGATGAATTGCTGAATAAGAAAATGACGGTACTGGCCGGTGCCGGAATATCGTACGATTCGGGTTTGCCAATTGTTTCGGCATTTTATGAGCACTTTCTTCCGGCTTTATACGATGCCGAAGATGTTGCTTATGTTCAAGAATTGATCAATAGTGGGCATATTCCTTTCGAAAGAATGATGGAACACATTTTCAACTATACCGAGAATGATTATTCCATCATGGATATTTTTGACAATGGAGAACCAAATTCATTGCACTTCATACTCGCTCAAATGATGCATAGCGGCTGGGTCGATGAATTGTACACCACTAATTTTGATGTTTTAATGGAACAATCACTTGAATCCATTGGTTTGACCTCAAAAGATTTCAAAGTGTTTTACAACGAAAAAGGTTTTGCAAAATTGGCAAGTTCTAATTCAGATAAAAAAGTGATTAAACTGCATGGAACGATCAAGGAGAAAGATTCAATTCGAACAACTCTTAAAACCATCACCTCTCAACAAAATCTTTTGAAACGAAAGCCACCGGTTGAACGTTTGTTCTCTTCGGGTAGTCATGAGGTGGTAATTGTAATGGGATATAGCTTCTCGGATGTGTTTGACATCAATTTGTTCATTGATAAAATCAATGTAAATAAAGTCATTGTTGTTATAGAACATGAATACGGCAAAGGAGAGGACCTTAATCTACAAATGTTGAATGGTGTCAAAATGTTTGGTAATAGAAAAAATCCATTTTTTCAAAAGGAATGTCACGGTTATGTTGTAAAAATGGATACTCTACTTTTCATGTCTGAGTTATGCAAGACCAAATATACTGAGGTGCCTGTGGCAAATCCTGTTAAGTATGATTGGAAAAACTATCTCAATGATTGGTTATCGAAATTTGACAGTATTCAAAGAACATATATCGCAGGTGGAATTTGTAATTCTATGAATGTGTTTAATGTTGCCAATAAGTACATGACAAGAGCATTTCAGTCAGTTGATCCGGGGTCGATTGAATTGTACACTTCCATTGCAAACCAATATGTTCTGTCGAGATTCAGAGTAAGAAAAGAACAAAAAGAATGTGATGACCTAATTCGCTTATGCGAACAGTCCATTCAGTTACTTAAGGACAATAAACAAAATCTTTCAAATGATTTCTATCTGCTTCGAATGGATGATTTGACATTTCGAATGGCTAGAATTTATGAAGATGGTTATTTTAATTTGAAAGAGGCGCTGAGGTGTTATTTTTCAGCATACAGGATTGAGTACAAACAAAGGAATCTGTTGGAAATGTCGATTACCCTGCATCAGATGGGAATTGTATATGCCGGTTTAGGCACCATCAAACTAGCCGTAAAGTGTTTTAAAAGAAGCATACGTTTCAAGAAGCACTGCGGTTATGTTGGTGGAATTGCCAGGTCATATTATACATTGGCTGCAGAAATCCTTAAAGATAACCCCAAAAAGATCAAACTAGCTGAATCGTATTTAAATCAAGCCATTCAAAATGCTGAAATTGTAGGTGAGTTGGATCTTGTACTTCGAATAAATAATTTAAAAGGTACAATTTTCATGCAAAGACATTTGTGGGATAAGGCAGAAAGTGTCTTGAGTTTAAATTTAGAAATGTTAAAGAAGCAACCCGATGAGATCATTTTAGCGACTACCAATTACAATCTAGCGCGATGTAAATTGAGGTTGAAACAATTTGAAAGTGCATTGAATTTATTGGATGATAATATTATTCGGGTGACTCGTATAGGTAACATTATGAGGATAATTAGACATAATCAGGAATTGGCGTTGGCTTGTTTGTTGAATGGAAATATTGCAAAATGTTATGATCACCTATTTAGTAACCTTGCACTAATTGATTCAGCACCAAATTCAGAAAAAGCACATTACTTTTTTTATATCGCTTTGTACTATAAAAAACACAATCATATCGAGTACTATAAACAATTTCATGATCTTTCAAAATTCTATTTTAAAGGTGGTAAATCCATTAGAGATTTTAATAGGTTAAAGGTGGATTTTGAAAATGAAATAGTACCT
>DASWYG010000186.1:0-8430 GCA_036405075.1 Bacteroidia bacterium
TCTTTTTGCTTACACAGCTAAATAAAAGGACTGAAGCAATTGCGGAGGTGATGATGATTTTCTTCATAAATTAATTGATAACAATGTTTGTACCATTCAGATATTGAACGAATATTTAATTGAAATATTTCAATACATGAATCCTAGGTAAAACCTAAAACAAAAAAGGCAATCCATTTTGGATTGCCTTTTCATATAAGGTGATTAAAATTTATTTCTTTTTTGATTTCATGAAATCAACAACAATTGGTGAAGCTATACAGATTGAAGAATAAGTTCCAACACCGATACCAATTAACAGTGCCAAAGAGAAACCTTTCAAAGCAACACCACCAAATAAGAACAATGCTAAAATAACTATCAATGTTGTTCCTGATGTCATAATGGTTCTAGACAGCGTTGAATTTATTGCTTTGTTGATCAAATCCGCAATATTACTTTCTGATTTATATTCATTTAAGTATTCTCTTATACGGTCAAATACAACCACCGAGTCATTGATGGAGTATCCAACAACTGTAAGAATCGCTGCAATGAAGGCTTGATCGAGTTCAAGTGAGAAAGGAACTACACCTTCTAACAAAGCAAAAACAGCGAATACCATCAATACATCGTGAATCAATGCAACAGTGGCACCTAAACCAAAAGATACTTTTTTGAATCGGATAACAATGTAAATGAAAATAACGATCAATGAAATGACAACAACCAAAGCCGATTTATTTCTGGTATCAGCAGCAACTGTTGGTCCAACCTCCTGACTTCTCAGGATATTTGTTTTGGACGCGTTGTATGATTTCAAAGCAACGACTAGATCTGTACCAACTGAATCAGCTGAAATACCTTTATTGAGCATATAAGTTGTAACAATCTTGTAACGACCTTCGCTACCTATTGTTTTTACCTCATTGCTACTATTTGCTAAACCTTTATCAAGAGCAGTTTTAATTTGATCAGCTGGAATTCCACTTTGCAATTGAACTTCATAAGAAAAACCTCCTTTGAAATCGATACCTGTACTCAATCCACCACGCATTACCAAAACAGCCATACCAATGACAATTACAATGGTTGAAATGAAGTAGAATTTCTTTCTGTTATTGATAAAGTTATAATTAGCACCCACTAAGAGATTCTTTGTAGCATTTGTAGAGAATGACACATCTTTGCCCTTGTTCAATCTTCTCTCGATTAGAATTCTTGAAATCAAGATAGCAGTGAACAATGAAGACAAGATACCGATGATCAATGTAATTGCGAAACCATAAACCGGTCCGGCTCCTACGAAAGTCATGATGAAACCTGCCAACAATGTGGTGATGTTACCGTCGATGATAGACGACAAGGCTGCTTTGAAACCGTTGTTTACAGCAGTTTTAAGCCCTCTGCCTTCTCTCATTTCCTCCCTAATCCTTTCATATATCAATACGTTGGCATCTACCGCCATACCAATAGTCAGCACGATACCGGCGATACCAGGAAGTGTTAATGCTGCTCCATAAGAAGCAAGAATACCGATAATGAAGAAAATGTTCAATAAAATTGCTCCAATTGCAATAACACCTGCTCTGCTGTAATAGAAAACCATCAAGAAAATAACCAGGAACAAACCAATGATGAAGGAGATGAATCCTTGTCTGATTGATTCTTTACCCAAGGTTGGACCTACAACGTCTTCAGCTATGATCTTAGCAGGAGCAGGTAATTTTCCCGCTTTTAATACGTTTGCAAGGTCAGTAGCTTCTTCAACTGAGAACGAACCACTGATGGAAGAACTTCCACCTGTAATTGGTTCATTAACCGTTGGAGCAGAGAATACTTTGTTATCAAGAACAATGGCTACGTTCAAGCCTTTGTTTTTAGTTGTAATGTCTTTCCATTGTTTGGATGCAGAAGGTGTCATCTGCATGTTGACCTCAACCTTACCTGTTGTAGGGTTGGTTGTAGCCATGGCATTGGCGATGATATTTTCTTCACCACTACCCATTGACGCTTTGCCGTTTCTATCAGCTTTCAACGCATACAATGCATAGATGTCATTCTTTTTATCCATTGGCTCAGCACTCCATGCATAAACAACATTTTGTGGCATGTTTTTAACGATGTAATCGTCGGCCAACATTTTGTTGATTTTATTCATTGAAGTTCTAGGAGCAATACCAACTATAGCATTTTCAGCAGGAGCATTACCTGCGGTCATAACAGTAAGACCTGCATCTCTGAAAGGAAACACATTATTAGAACTGTCTTTTGAATTTGCAAAAAACGCTTTTTTAGCACTGTCTCTGGCAGCTGAATCCGTCATGGCCTCAATTTGTTTCAGCTTTCCGGAATCGATAAGAGACTCGCCTTTAGACAATTTTATTTTTTGAGCGTAAAGGGTATTGAGTGGTTCATAGATTTTTTGGTATGCCTCAAATTGATTGGACATGGTATTGCAATAAGTTTCCCAAAATTCCAATCTTGCACTTTGTTCAAGCAATGTTCTGATTCTTTTAGGATTATCAACACCCGGCAATTCAACTGAGATTTTACCATCTTCAGTTTCTTGAATGTTAGGTTGAGCAACATTACCTTGGTTCAAACGAGCTTCAATAACTTGTCTGGTATTTTTGGATTTGCTATCCAATTCACTTTTGATGTAACGTTTAACTGCATCATCAGAAGCATTGAAGTCGATGGCTTTGTTTTCAGAGTTAGCGAAAACGTTTGCGAGTGGTTTGTTGGCAATAGACTTGTATTTTGCAGCAAAGATGTCTACAAAATCACCTCCGGTTTTTTGATAATCGTCTTGTGCAGCGGCAATTGCAGCTTGTACATTTTTGTCTTTTCCATTTTCACCGGCGAGTGTTTTGATCACATCACCTTTAGAAACTTCAAGAATAACGTTCATACCACCTTGCAAATCGAGACCAAGTTTCAATTCAGAGTCTTTGCATTTGAAGTAATTGCGTTTTACGATACCAAAATTCAGGATGTTTTTGTTACCAAGCGAATCGATGTACTCGCGGTATTTCTCAGCGTCATATTTACCGTTTTTAGTGGCGAACGTTCTGGCTTTTGCCTCGAAGTCGCGGGCCTTAAAGGTGAATGACAATTCGTAAATACACGTCAGGGCTAAAACGACAGCGATAAAAATTACTAATCCTTTATTTTTCATTTGTTTGAATTATATCCGTATTTTATTAAGGGTGCGAAAATAATACTTTAAGCATTGGTTTCAAAAATTGAAAGTTAAAATATTGTATTTTTTACAAAGTTGTGTAAAGTCTTGCTTTGATTTACTGTTTTAATGGAAATACAATTTGAAAATTATGGTATTTAAAAAACCCTGCCAAAATTAGCTTCATCGTAAAATAAAAACAGAAAACCTAGCTCTATCGTTTTTTGACACTAAAGCAATACTTTCATAAAATAACCAAAAAACAAAAGGCAAAAAAAAAGCCCCGAAATTCGGGGCTTTAAATTTTATAAAGATTTTATTAGTTGTTGCTTTGTTTCATTTGGAATTCGTAACGATCATCCTCAGAACCACTCTCATCAGCTACTTCGGTTAAAGCAATTAGGTAGTAGTAGGTTTTACCACTTCTTACGCTCTTAGCTATGATCATTTTACCTATTTCGATACCACTAACGGTTTCAGATTTTCCTGAAGTTGCATCCCAAGCAGCGATCAAATCTTGAGTAGTTTTGATTTGGTTGAATACTTTGTTATTCAATTTACCATCAGTACCTGAAATAACGAATTGAGTTCCGTTTTGAGTTTTCCAAGATTTAGAAAGAGTAGATGAAGTAGATTGATCAACTGCATCTCTCATAGCTTCGTTACCTGCACCTGTTGCAGCTGTAATAGCTTCACCGGAAAAGAAATCGAAAGCGCTGAATCTGTCAGCACCTGTAGCTTTCAAGCTATAGAACACACCGTCTGTTCTGTCCAACAATTTGCCTGAAGCAATGATGGTGATTTTAGCAGAACTGGTAGTTGCATCTTTGTCTGTAGCATAAGCAGTGAAAACATAAGTACCAGCATCAGCAGGAATTGCAAATGTGTAATCTCTGGTAAAAGTTTTGGTGTTTCCACCTATGGTAGAATCTGTCATTACCAATTGCTCTGCTTGATTGTTGAATTTAACAGTCATTTTGGTGCTTTTCAAGTTTACAGTAGATGTCAATTTTACACCAATTTTAATGGTGGTTTCTGTCTCTGCAGAACCATCGGCAAAAGTGTAACCGGAGAATGTTCCTGTATTGGTTTGGAATTCAATTGAAGGACCTTTTGGTGTAGTGGTTGTTCCGCCACCGTTTCCATCGTCTCCGCCGCAACTGGTTAAAAAGGCGCTCGCTATCAAGGCCACAAATGATGAATAAATTAATTTTTTCATATATTACTGAATTATTTAGTAGGTTTTACTAGGCAAATGTAGGAATATTTATTCAATCTAAAAACAAAAGTTTTCAAATGAATTCACTTTATTTGTCGAATGAACCAACAAAATAAACTGAACTCCAGTTTCATTACCATCATCATTGTTTTCTTCTTTTGGGGTTTCGTTGCAGCTAGCAACGGCATACTGATCCCACTGTTTAAAAACAAATTTGCTCTGTCTCATTTCCAATCTCAATTTGTCGATACTGCCTTTTATCTGGCTTATGCTGTTGGTGCCATAATATACTTCTTTTTATCGTCTAAATACGGAGACCCACTCAACCGTTTTGGGTACAAAAAAGGATTGGTATTTGGTTTATTACTCTCCTCTATCGGTGCCCTCATGTTTATACCAGCAGCCAATTACAATTCATACACTTTCTTACTTTTAGCTCTCTTTACCATCGGACTCGGATTTGCCCTTCAACAAATTGTTGCCAACCCTTTTGTGGCTAACTATGGAGACAAAAAACATGGCGCTCATCGCTTGAATTTAGCCGGTGGTATCAATTCATTCGGTACTACCATAGGTCCGGTGCTTCTTAGTCTGGCCCTTTTTGGCAGTCCAGTTTCACCAAAACCTGAAAGTATGGGCATTGATTCCGTGAAAACGCCTGCTCTGATTTTGTTTGGACTCTTCGTCATTTGTGCCGCTCTCATTCAATTCAATAAAATGCCTGAAATAACAGACAAATCAACCCATACAAATGATTTTTCTTTGTTAAAATACCCCAAACTAATGTTCGGTATGTTGGCCATATTCCTTTATGTTGGTGTTGAAGTTACCATTCAAAGTAATTTGGGTGGATTGATGGAGATGCCTGAAATAAAAGGCATTGGACACAAAGATCTCGCTCCGTACATTTCTTTATATTGGGGCAGTTTGATGATCGGCAGATGGACAGGCGCTATTACTGTATTTAACCTAAAAAAATATACTCGACTTTTGTTTCAGGTTCTCATCCCATTGATTGCTTTTGCAGTTGTGTTTATTGTCAATTACTACACTGACAATGACACTTCTGATTTCATCTATTATTTACCGTTTGTATTATTTGCCATCATCATGTTCATCGTTTCGGGCGAAAATCCTGCCACTACCCTCGCCTATCTTGCTGGTTCGGCTGTAGTGCTTATGCTTATTGGTTTATTTTCTAAAGGCGATCTGGCCTGGATGGCTTTTACCAGTGGTGGTTTGTTTTGCTCTGTCATGTGGCCTTGTATTTTCACCTTGTCCATTGCCGGATTGGGCAAACACACCAACAAAGGTTCTTCATTGTTGATCATGATGATTTTAGGTGGCGCAATTGTTCCTCCAATTCAAGGTTATCTGGCCGATTGCACCAATTCACATACCTCATATTGGGTCACTGTATTTTGTTTCACTTATCTCACTTGGTTTGCTACTTATGCAAAAAAACAACTGAAAACAGAAACAGATGAAACTTCAGTAGATTCAGATCTTCTCAAAACGGGGCACTGATTTCCCCTCTACGATTACTGATTCACTGAACATTTTTATGGGTCTTACCCATAAACTGCCAGTACCATACAACTGCTTGTAAAGTACCAGTGTTTCTAGTGTTTCCGAATGTCTCACTTCGCCCAATACTTCGTATTCTTTGCCTTTGTAATGTTTGTATTTTCCGATTTCAATCATAAAGTTTACCTTTTGTCTATTAATGATATAAAAGGTTCAAATGCAATGATATGAAAAAAGTCCTCACTTTACTTTCGTTTATTTTTTTCTTTCAAATTTCTTATGCCCAAAGTGGCAAATTTCTTTTGAAAGGCCGAATTTCAAATTTAAGCAACAATGCAGACACGAGTCTCAAATTGTACCTATATAAAAATAAAGTTTTAAAGGATAGTATCAAAGTTGACCAGTTCGGTATCTATAACAAAATGGTTGATACCGGGAAATTTGAAATCAAATTATCAAGTCAATCGGCAGCACATTTTTCTATCAGTCAATTCAATGTTAGGCCGTGCAGTAATTTCTGCAATTTCACTTTTGGCAATTCTCAATTCAAGAAACAAGAAACCATTTATAACAATTTTGACAAAAGTCCAATTGAAGTAAAATCAATAAAGGGCGAAAAAAACTTAAAGAAAGTGAGCCCTCCATTTACGCAAAGATCAAGTGATTATGATGGCTTTGCAGACTTTGAAGACATAAAAGAAGAACCGAGAGCCGGACTCATCACGGCTGGGTATTGGCGCGACTTGGATCATTGGAGTGAATGGATCAAAACCAATAATGATCCAACGGTATCTGTATTGCAATCACAATGGGGATTCAATTTGATCAAACTTCACCAATACACCATTAAAAATTTGGACAACAAAGTCATGCCATTGGTAAATGTTAAATTTACAGATACCAAAACCAAACTGGTTTGGGAATCTGTAAGTGATGTCAATGGTATTGTTTATTCATGGTTGAATTTGAATGATAAAAATGCCGGTGATGAAATAAAAATTGAATTATCAAATAAGAACCTCCAATATAAAATCAACAAAACCGGAAACGATCAATTTGAAATAATAACTGATTCAAAAAGTCAAGAAAAAGTTATGGGACTTGATTTGGCTTTTGTTGTTGATGCAACCGGCAGTATGGGTGATGAAATTAAATTTTTACAATTGGAGTTGGTAGACATCATACATAAAGTATCAAAATCAAATCCTTGTTTGAACATCAGAACAGGTGCACTTTTTTATAAGGATGAAGGTGATGACTATTTAACCCGGACAATGCCTTTGACTGAACAATTGAGTATAACCGGTTCATTCATCACAGAACAAACAGCCAGTGGTGGAGGTGATTTCCCGGAGGCTTTGGATTTAGCATTGGAAAATGCCATTACACAAATGGGGTGGTCAGCGAGCCCTACTTTTAAAGTCATGATCTTATTATTGGATGCTCCCAGCCATTATGATACTGCATCAAAAAACAGAATAAAACGCTGTTTACAAAAAGCTTCATCCATGGGCATACACATCATTCCTGTGGCAGCAAGTGGTATAGACAAATCGACTGAATTTTTACTGAAGAACATTGCCATAGCCACCAATGGTGAATATGTGTATATTACAGATGATAGTAAGATAGGCAACGGTCACATACAGCCAACAGGTGGTCGGAGTGATGTGAAACCCCTCAACGATCTATTGATAGAAATGGTATTAAAACACACCGGAGAAGCTTGCAAATTCAAAGACTCGCAAATTGTACTTATAGATACCATCATTGAACAAGTAACAGAACATACAACGGAATCTGATAGTAGTTTCAGTTCTGAATTGGTTTTGGGAAGCAATTGGAGTGTTTTATTTTACCCTAACCCAAGTAAAGATAAAGTAATAATTGAGGCCGACAATGCCATTGATGAAATATTGATCACAGACTTAAACGGTAAAACAGTTTTCAGTTTGTTAAAACCGGAATTATCAACAGAAATAAACACTTCCGACTGGAGCAGCGGCATTTATGTTGTCAGGGTAACAAAAGGCGATGAACTGATAACGGGCAAGCTAATGGTGATGCATTGATCACATCCTTTCAGGACATTCAATGCCTAACATCATCATCAATTGATGAATGGTTTCAGCCGTCACAGCAGCCAATCTCAATCTGTGTTTACGAATGTTTACATCCGGTTCTCTGAGGAATGATACATCATTGTAAACTCGATTAAATGCTTTAGCCACATCAAGGGCATAAGAAACAATTAATGATGGACTGTAACTTTGTGAAGCTTTCATTACGACCGATTGATAGTTCATCAAAACTTTCATTAACGCTAACTCACTTTCCTTAGCTTCAAATACATTGGCTTTGGCATTGAGCTCGGCTGAATCTGCTGCTCTGAACATACTTTTGATACGAGCAAATGTGTATTGAACAAATGGTCCTGTATCTCCCTGTAAGTCTATTGACTCTTCAGGATTGAACAACATCCTTTTTTGAGGATCAACTTTCAAAAGGAAGAACTTTAATG
>DASWYG010000187.1:0-8454 GCA_036405075.1 Bacteroidia bacterium
ATTTCTTCAGGTTTTACAACTGTTGCACCAAATTTATCCGATGCAATTTTTAATCCCGGCTCAAATATGTCACTGGTTGTAATGTGTGCACCATCTTTATGCAACAATTCTATCAAATGTAAACCTACTTTTCCTGTTCCTTGAACTGCAATTTTCTTGCCTCCTAATGAATCAGAACCATAAGCTTTTTTTGCACTTGCTTTAATGCCCATGTATACACCATAAGCAGTAACCGGACTAGGATCTCCACCACCACCCATGATTTCAGGTAAACCTACAACATGGTTGGTCTCCATTTTTACATACTCCATGTCTTTGGTAGTCGTTCCAACATCTTCTGCTGTTACATATTTACCGCCCAAATTCTCAACAAATCTTCCAAATTTTCTCATCAAATGCTCTGATTTGTCTGTTGCAGGATCGCCAATGATTACTGCTTTGGCGCCCCCTAAATTTAATCCGCTGATAGCGGCTTTATATGTCATACCTCTCGAAAGTCTCAAGGCATCATTGATGGCCTCCGCTTCTGTCGCGTATTTCCACATTCTGGTTCCACCCAATCCTGGTCCTAAAACCGTATTGTGGATGGCTATGATTGCCTTTAAACCTGTATGGTTGTCTTGGCAAATTAAGACTTGCTCGTGATCATAACGGGCAACCTTTGCAAACACGTCAAATTGTGTTTCGTTGATGCTGGCATGTGCTTGGCTCATTGTGAACTATTCAGTTTAAAAATTTTAAAGGTGCAAAGGTAATCATTAATTGCCTAATAATGACGTTTGTATTAGAATTATTTTTACCTACATTTCAAGCGAAAAATATATTTTAATGCATTGAATAACAAGTAGTTGATTCAATATTTGACTTTGCTGATATAAATCACTAAAGAAATATTATTTATAAAAGATAAGCTACTTAGAAATATTGACTTTTTTCAATATCCTACTCTATTGCTTTACAAATTTACTTGCCGCTCTGGTTAAACGGTCATTAATCGCTAAACCCAATCCTATTGCCGGCACCCGCATCGCAATGATTAAATCTGATTTCAACTTGTCCAACAATCTCATGTAATGAAAAAGATTCAACGCAGCTTCATCTATATTGCCCGATGGACTTAAATTCAAACTGAAGACATCATTTGGGACCTTTACCTCTCCAAATACCAAAACACTGATTTGTTTCCCTTTATTTACCAATATTTCCCGGTCAATGTCATCTGTTAACACAAATGCAGATTCAGGAGAATAATGCTTGTCTAATTGACCCGGCGCTTGAGGATCACTATTGGTGTGAACCATTAACTCCACTTTCTCTCCTAATTCAGATTCAATTCGTTCAATACTCAAACCACCTAACCTCAATACCTTTACAACAGGTCCATTACAATCTACAATAGTGCTTTCTATACCAACATTTGATATACCTCCATCCAATATATACGATACTTTAGCGCCCAATTGTTGTTCTACATGCTCTGCCCTTGTTGGACTGATATATCCAAAAGGATTTGCGCTGGGTGCGGCTAATGGGAAATCTAGGATATTCAATAGTTCCAATGTCATTGGATGATCAGGAACACGAACTGCAACATAATCACTCCCTGATGTAACCAAGGAAGGTACAAAATTATTTTTAGGAAGTAACAGGGTCAATGGGCCCGGCCAAAATGCCTTAGCCAATTTTTCAGCCTTTTCAGGAATAGTTAATGTGAATTTTTTTACAGATTCAAGATTAGAAACGTGAACAATCAAAGGATCAAAAAATGGCCTGTTTTTGATCTTAAATATTGAAAGTACTGCCGCTTCATTCAATGCATTTCCGGCAAGACCATAAACTGTCTCTGTTGGAATACCAACTGTTAAGCCCAATTCCAATTGTTGCTTGGCATAAACGAGATCGGAACCAATCATCGTTTAGTTGCGCTTAAGGTTGTATTTGTCTATTTTATTGTAAAGATGACTCCTTTGGATGTCTATTTCAACCGCTGTTTTTGCAACATTCCAATTGTTCTTTTTAAGCTTTGCTTCTAAAAATATAGTTTCAGCATAATCTTTAAAATCTTGGAACTTCTCAAACTTATCAATCATCACACTCTGAGTTTTTGAAATGGGAGTGGAAGGGTTGCTGTATGCAATGACATCTTCTACCGTAATTTTATTTTCTGAAAGTATGACCAATCTCTCGATCACGTTTCTTAATTCTCTGATATTTCCTGTCCAATTCACATTTTTTAACTCATCTAAAGCACCGGGGGAAAATGTTTTTCTTACACCGTTGTCTTCGCAAATTTCTTTTAGGAATCTATCAGCTATAACCGGAATGTCATCAACTCTTTCATTCAAAGTAGGAACATGAACCACTATAACACTCAAACGGTGATATAAATCCATTCTAAAATTACCTTTTTCAATTTCTTCCGGCAAATTTTTATTGGTAGCTGCTAAAATTCTAACATCCACATTGATGTTTTTATCACCACCGACCCTTTGCAAGATGCCTTCTTGAATTACCCTTAATACTTTAGCTTGAGCCGATAAACTCATGTCTCCAATTTCATCCAGGAACAGTGTTCCTCCATTGGCTTGCTCAAATTTTCCGATTCTTTGCTTCAAAGCCGTGGTAAATGAACCTTTTTCATGTCCAAATAACTCACTTTCTATCAATTCAGAAGGAATAGCAGCACAGTTCACTTCAATAAGTGGCATATTGGATCTGTTGCTCTTTTCGTGTATCCATCTTGCAACCAATTCCTTTCCCGTTCCATTTTCACCGGTAATCAATACCCTGGCATCAGTTGGTGCAACTTTGTTGATGGTCTCTTTAATTTTATTAACTGACGGTGTATCCCCAACAATTTCTCTTGTTTTGGTTACTTTTCGTCTTAAAACCTTGGTTTCTACAACCAAATTGTTTTTCTCAACAGCATTTCGAATTGTAATCAACAAACGATTTAAATCCGGAGGTTTGGAGATGAAATCATAGGCTCCTTTTTTTACTGCCTCAACCGCAATTTCAATAGTTCCATGTCCTGATATCAAAATAAATGGTGTTTCAGAACTGATTTCATTTGCCTTTGTCATCACTTCCAAACCATCCATTCCAGGCATTTTAATGTCACAAAGCACAACGTCATATCCGTTGTCTTTTAACATTTCAAGTCCCTTTTTTCCGTTTTCTACAATGTCTACTTCGTAATGTTCGGCTGTCAGTATGTTTTGTAATGCGTCGCGAATTGGCTTCTCGTCGTCTATTACTAGAATTTTAGGCATAGTCAATTAAGTGTATTCAAAATTATACAATTACTCAACTAAGTCAATTAACAAGTTTTATACAGAAATTAACGAATCAATTCAACAACTCCATTGATTGTTCGAGTTAATCCGGAGCTGCTGTTTTTATAAGTGAATATGTAATAATAAGTTCCGGCAGGACATGGATTGATGTTGTCATTCATAAATGATCCATTCCAATAGGGATTGCTTGGATATGAAAAATCATAAACCACAACACCCCATCTGTTATATATCAATCCATTCAATTGATCAAACCCACTGAATCTGGTTTCAAACACATCGTTGATATTGTCACCATTGATTTCATCACCACTTTTTCCAGGTGTAAATACATTTGGTATTACAACATTACTTGTATCACAATTGATGAATTTAACAGAAATTGTGTCACTGAATCTGCACAAATTACTGTCCGTTAATGTCAGCCAAACAGTACCCGAACTGTTTATGGTATAAATACTACTTTGACTGCCATTGAACCATTGGTAACTGACTTTGGGTGGTGCTAAAGGTGATATCTCAAAAAATACACCATTACACAAACTGGTATCAGGACCAAAGCTAAAATACGGTTTTGAGTTTATTTTGATTGTTCTTTCGAAAGAATCAACTACACAGCCTTTATTAGATGTATAGTTCACATTCAATTTCAATTTGAACACACCCGTTTTATTGTATATTTTACTTACAGTTGAGCCATTGTCACTGCTGCCATCTCCAAAATTCCAACGATAAGTAGCTGTTGAATCTGATTTGGCTTGAAAATCGAATTGATGAAAACTGTCACATACACTGGTCGTGTTTGCTGAGATCAGCAATTCAGTACTTTTGTTTTCAAATGCATATCCAACTTCTGTTGCATAGCTTTCATCTAAACCAACAGCATACATATATGCAATGAATCCATCAGCAGAACTTAAATGATAATTAAGCGTTGGATTAAGTTTAAATGTTCCTAATGAAAGATTACAAGCTGTTTTAAATTGTAATGTGTCAACTTGAACACCATTCAGTTTAACCTTGCTAAGATTTCCGGTTTTTGCAACTACAGCCAGATAGAACTCAGCTGGAAAAGAAGGATTCATTGAGATGTTCTTTGTAGAAGGAAAACTAAATGCCGCTTGAGTGGTCATTTGGTCATCCGGTACTATGGTCATCAAGCTTGGGTTGCCAAGTAAATTACTGTGACCGTTGCATTCACCGCTCTTCATTAATTCGACCACCGATATTTTCTTATCTGATTGAATACACAATGCAACATTGCTTTTTTGATTGACCGTATGCACTTGCCCTTCATTCAATGTCACAAGCGGAATTCCATTTACAATTATTTGAGTATTGTTTTCAGTTGCAACGATTTGGTACAAATATCCTCCTGTATTTGAGTTAAAAGGAATGGTTGTGAATTTTGTACCTAAGTATTGAGTGGGCCTACTTTGGTTGTACAAATGGTCACATCCTTTACAGGTTGTATTGTTGTATTCGACATAAGAGCATTTAGCGCCTTCAAATACACTGAATCTTTTACAACCTTTAGAATTCCAAATTTTTGTACCGGCAAATGATTGGCTATCCACAGCTTGCTCCTGATAAACTTGTCCTTTTCTGAGTAAAACAGAATAAAGGGTATTTTTATACAAATTGTTTTTAGAATCGCAACTTGGAAGAATATTGATCATACAACTATCGTCTATGGCCACAACAGAAAATAAGCTGTTGTTAGCCTTACCAAGAGATTCATCACCTCTATAGGTGTTCAAATAATAGATAGGATTTCCCGGAATCTTCTCTGAGGGTATGATACTTGAAATATCAGTACTGTTCAAGCTGTTGTTTAGTGCAGTTAATGTGATTGGTTCTGATGAAGTGATCAAAATACTTCTGCCTGGAAAAAATACGGTCGTGTTTGGGCTACCTGTTTTCAAATAGAATAGGGTAGTGTCCTTATTATAAACAATAAACGTATCTTTATAAATTCCACATGTAATTCTTAATATGAAATTTTTCTTCTCACAAGAAACATTGAACGACACCTTTTCAAGGGCACCGTTATTTTCTAAAAAAGTGAAACGGAATTCTTTTCCGTAGTTGTTTGTTTGGTTCTGAGCAGCCGATTCAGTATAGAAGAACAACGCAACAATGAATACGGCAACCCATCGCATCGAGGGTTCAATTGACATCTAGTTTAACAAATTTAATTTTTTCTTTTGTCTGACATTTTACTAATTTTGACGAGATTTTTGTGGAAAAGGTTGCGTTTGTCTACTATTTTTGAAACAAATATTATTCCAAATTTTATAAAATGAAAAAGTTGTATTATTTATCCGCTGCTCTAACCTTGTTGTTAAGCCAAGCTGCGGTGGCCCAATCCGGCCCTACAAAGTCGGAAACAAAGGTCGAAGCTCAGCCTGGTAAGCTTGTAATCCCTTACGAAAAATTTACCCTGGCAAACGGTCTTACTGTCATCATCAATGAAGATCACAGCGACCCTATCGTACACGTCGAGGTAACATACCACGTCGGGTCTAACAGAGAAACCCCTAAAAGAACTGGGTTTGCCCACTTCTTTGAACACATGATGTTCCAAGGTTCTCAAAACGTCGCAGATGAAGAGCATTTCAAAATCGTCCAAGGTTCAGGCGGTGACATGAATGGTACTACAAATCGCGATAGAACTAACTATTTCGAAACTGTTCCTAGTAACATGCTCGAAACTGCACTTTGGCTCGAAGCTGACAGAATGGGTTTCCTTCTTCCGGCTTTCACCAATAAAAAATTTGAAACTCAAAGAGCTACTGTTAAAAACGAAAAAGACCAAAGATATGCTGATGGTTACGGTATGCTTCCTGAAATTCAAGATCAAACCATTTACCCTTATGGTCACCCATACAGCTGGCAAACAATTGGTTATGTAGATGACCTTAATGCTGCTGATTCAAGCGACTTGAGAAACTTCTTCTTGAAATGGTATGGTCCAAACAACGCAATTCTTGTTATTTCCGGTGACGTTAACACTCAAGAAGCTCTTAAATTGGTAGAAAAATACTTTGGAAGCATCAATCGCGGTCCTGAAATTCCGCCTTTAGCTAAAAATCCGGTGGTAATTCTTGAAAACAAAATCGTAGAAGTGAAAAGTGAAATTTTTGCTCCTTTGACCAGTTTAACACTTCCTACCGTTCCAACTTTCCACAAAGATGAAGCTGCACTCGATATTTTGGCCAGTTTGATTTCTAATGGTAAAAATTCAGTACTCTACAAAAACTTTATCGATGATGAAACTTGCTTGCAAGCTTTTTGCTCCAACTCTACTTACGAAATTTCAGGTGAATTCAATTTTATTGTCGTAACCTATCCTGAAAGCATTGGTGGATTGACTGAAAAAGAAATTAGAGACAGAATAATGAAATCATTGGTAGATTTTGAAACTAAAGGTTTTACCGATGAAGATCTTAGAAGAATAAAATCTGAATTTACTTCCAGATACTATGGTATTCTTGAAACAGTTGCTAGCAAAGCTTCTGTTTTGACTCAATATGAAATGTTAACCAAAGGGAAAATGTCATTGGATAAAGACATTGACAGATATTCTAAAGTTACCAAAGAAGACATTATGCGTGTTTTCAATACCTATATCAAAGGTAAAAACTATGCTTGTATCCACATTAAACCTGAAGTAAGACAAGAAGGCGAAAACGCTAAAAAATTGTCTTATGAAAGTGTTAATCCTTATGCAAAAGAAAATCCTGATAAATCTGCTTATGCCAATTTAACTTACAAACCAACTGTTGATCCTGCTAATTTTGATAGAAGTAAAAAACCAGTTGTAGGCCCAGCTAAACCGGCTCCGGTTCCAACTTATTACAAATCAACTTTTGAAAACGGTATCAAAGTAATTGGTACTCAATCAAAAGAAACTCCAAGAGTATACATTTCCATCAACATGAGAGGTGGTCACTTGTTTGAAACTGGTAAGATTAAAAATGGTACCTCTGCTTTCTTAGGTGCTATGATGTCTGAAGGTACTAAAACCAAAACTGCCCTTCAAATAGAAAACATGATGAGTGACTTGGGAAGTGAAATCTCTTTCGGAGGTTCAGAACAAAGTTTCTCTTGTTTCATCGAATGCTACAAAGATTCATTGAAACAAACCATGGCGCTTTTTGAAGATATGTTCTTTAATACTGTTTTTGTTGACAAAGAATTCAAATTGAACAAAAAAGCCATTTTGGGAACCATTAAAAACAACAACTTCCAAAAAACCAGCTTCGGTAATCAAAACTTCATTAAGTTCATCTACGGTTCTGAAAACCCAATTGGTTCAGCTTCTTTAACTGACTATAGTGCCGCAAATAAAATCACCAAAGAAGACCTCGAAAACTTCAAAAACAATTTCTTATCACCTAATTTGACTACTATATCAGTGGTTGGAGATGTTTCTGAACAAAGCATTTTGGAAAACATGTCATTCCTTAAAAACTGGCAAAATAAAAACATTGCAGTTCCTGCAATCACCAATTTCCCTCCAATTGCTAAAACTCAAATATATATGGTGAATCAGGATGGTGCTAAACAAACCAGCATCATGATGGGTTACAGAACCATTCCGGCTGATATTGATGGCGACTTTTTTAAAGCAAACGTAATGAACTTTGCTTTGGGTGGAGCTTTCAATTCAAGATTGAACCTCAATTTGAGAGAAGATAAAGGTTGGACTTATGGAATCCGTTCAGGTTTCTCTAGCAGAGGTCAAAACATCCCTGGTATGTTCATCATTTCTGCAGGTGTTAAAAAAGAAGCCACAGACAGTGCCATCAGAGAAATTTTCAAAGAAGTTAAAAATTACATTGATAATGGTATCACCGATGAAGAATTGGCATTCACCAAAAGATCTTTATTAGGTGAAGAATCTTTGGGTTACGAAAGTCCATTTGGAAAACTTGGATTCTTAACTCAAATTTTAACCTATAATCTTGAAGGTAATTTCACTGCTAAACGCGCTGAGATCATCAATAACCTGACTAAAGAAGACATCAATGCAATTGCTAAAAAATACTTGTCTCTCGACAATTTAGTGATCATTTGTGTTGGTGATGACGTGTTCATCATGGATAAACTTGAAGCCCTAGGTTTGGGTAAAGTAAAAGTCCTTAAAGCACCT
>DASWYG010000188.1:0-9005 GCA_036405075.1 Bacteroidia bacterium
TGATGTATTGAGTCGCAACGATTTTAACGATATGACCAAATCTGAGAAAGAAGGCATGAAATTGTTCAAAGATGCTCATTGCGACAGATGTCACTTGGTTACAGGAGCAATACCTTCTCAGTATTACGGATTGAGATTTGCAAATATTGGTTTGGATGAAAAAGACAAAGATCAGGGTATTTCAGGTATGTTTAAAATACCAAGATTGATGAACATTGCTCACACTGCGCCTTATATGCATGATGGCAGATTCAAAACCCTTGAAGAAGTAGTTGAACATTACAGCAATGGCATCAAAGACAACCCGAATCTGAATTTCATTTTGAAAAATTATGACAACACGCCAATGCGGTTTTCTTTTACAGCTCAGCAAAAAGCAGATTTAGTTGCATTTCTTAAAACCATTCAGGACAAAGACATGTTGACGGATAAAAAATATTCTTCACCATTTATTCCTTAATCACTGAATGAGAAAAAATATTTTGTCATGGATGCTGCTTTTTGCAGCATCCATCACTTTTTGTAGCGCAAATGCAAGCTATAGAGACAGTATAGTGCCTCATCGATTTGGCGTATTGTTTTCTTTCAAGCCAATTTTGATGGGACTTTCAGGTAGTGATAGCATGCAAAACAGTTTGTATTCCCACAATACTGTTGAATTTCAATACAACCACATCAAACACCGCGTCAGTTTGGGCTTAGATGCCAATAGGAAAATGACACTCGATAATGTCAATGGTGCTCACAGAGAAATTCTCAACAAACGAATTGCTTTTTCACCGGCTTATTCATACTGTTTATATTACAAATCGCGTTTCAATGTTTATGGTGGATTGGGATATATTTACAATTCGAAAGCCACTGTTTCAGAATTGCAATCGGGTATAGAAAAGATCACGAATACCACTTCGTCTATTGAAGAAGGAATGAGCGCATTCCTAAGATTGAATTATAAACTCAACAAACGATTCAGTTTAGAATTTGAAATGTCTTATTATCATACCCGTGAGCGTTGGAATCAAAAAGTTGAGTATTCATTGATCAATCTTCTCAATACCAATGAAGATCGATACTACCGAAATGATACTTATGCATTGCCGGCCAACATGTGGTTAAAGTATTCTTTTTAAAGGAAAGTTTAACCGCAATATCGCGCGAAATATTAAACCTTTAGTTTGCCTCTGAAACCTCTTGCTGCATAGTAAGATTCAGCTCCATTGTGGTAGGTGAAAACGGTGTTGTATCGCCTGTCACAAAAGATGGCACCTTTCAGTTTGCGAATGTCGGCAGGAGTCAATACCCATGACGATGTTTTTAAATCAAATTGTCCTAGTTTTTGCAATTCGCGGTAATCTGTTTCACTCAGTATTTCTATGCCCATTTCCGAAGCCATGTCCATAGCAGTGTTATCAGGTTTAAATTCTTTGCGCGATTCCCAGGCTGCCCTGTCATAGCAAATACTTCTTCGGCCCTTTGGACTTTCAGCAGAACAGTCGAAGAAAATGATTTCATCACTTGATGGATCTATACCTACCACATCAGGTTCCCCTTCTGTTCTCTCCATTTCACTGAGCGACCATAGTTTATTTGGGTGTTTTTCAAGTCGCGACTGAACTGTTGACCATTCAATGCCTTTGTGACGATCCATGTTCTTCTCAAATCGTTTTTTTAAAATGTTGATCAATTCAATTGATGCTTCTTTTGAAAGGGTGTTGTTTTCTTCTTTTTTCATCTTAATTTTTGTTTGTCAATTTGCAATTTATGATCCTGTTATTTCAATATTATCAATCGTTCAATCCTTTTCCGTGCATGATCAAATCCATGGCTTTGTCTATCCTTGACAGTCGGGTGCTGGATTGTTTAGGTGCCGAGAAGTGCAGCAAATAGGCGCGTTGTCGTCCTGGTGTCAGTGATTCAAATGCTTTTTTTAACGCCGGTATCGCTTCCAATCTCTCTTTGAATTCATGAGGCATTTTAAACGCATCGGTCTTTTTGAATTCTACTTTTAATCCCGCTTTCTCAATTTCAATGGCAGCTTTTACATAAGTCTTTATTTTTGGAGCCAATTCTATCACTTCCATCAAATTGGTGAAACGGATTTGCTTGGTGGCTTGTGTGTTTTCCGATTGCTGTATCAAAATGTTATCAGGGTCTTTGAGCAAAGCACCTTTGAAGAACAATATGGCGCAATACGATTTAAAAACATGTAAGAGAACAATGTTGCTTTTGTTGATGGTGTATGCAGGGCATCCCCATTTGAGTTCCTCAGTGAGTCCGCAATCAAGGATAATTGCCCTCAATTGCTCAAGTTCTTTCTGCCATTGAGTGTTTTTCTGAAAATAGAAATCTACTTTGGGGTTCATCATGATACAATTTTAGTCATTGTCAATCTTCTGTTTTCCGGTCTGTACAGCCAAGATACAACGGTTAAAACGAGTAACAAAATAGATGGAAAGATTTTTTCCAATGGATTGCCTGTGTATAGATGCGAACAAATTGCACCGGTCATGGCAAAAAAGAATCCTGCATAAGCCCATTCTTTTAACAATGGAAATTTTGGGATCAATACAACTATGGCACCCAAGATTTTCCATGTTCCAAGTATATTTAGAAAATACAACGGGTAACCCAGATGTGTAATCATCTCTGCCTCTTCTTTAACTTTCATCAATTGTACCAAAGCAGTTGATACCATGCCCAAAGCCAGCCATACTGTCGCTATCCAGTATATGATTTTGTTTCTTTTAGTCATAATAATTATTGATTTTTAAAATGTGTCTCGATACGATTGTGCGCCATATTGATGCCTTGAGCAAAAGGCAGCTTGAGCATCTGATCTCTTATTTCAACGGATTTGTATACCACATGCATGTTCAAACGGCTGTTGTTCTCATCTATGGATTCGAATTCGAGGTATTCAATTTGTACAGGAAAAGGAGTGTTCTCCATTTCAAAAGTTCTGGTGATTTTACTGTTTTCTGAAAAATCATGTATGGTGCCGTTGAAAAGGTGCTTATTGCCCATTGGGTCAGTGGTTTCAAACTGATAACTGCCGTGTTTTCGGTTGTCCAATTTGATCACTTTTGTGCCCATCCACTCTTCTACGATCTCAGGTTCTACATAGGCTCTGAATAATAGATCGAGAGGTAGTTCGAAGTTACGGGTGATGAGCAAGTCCTGCTGCCCGTCTTGTGCTGTAATTTTGGTCTTTAATTCCATGTTCCTGTTTTATTTTTGGTATTTTTTCATCACACTTTCCAATTTGTTGAACCTGTCGTCCCACATTTTGCGGAATGGAGCTATAAAATTGTCTACTTCTTTCATTTTTGCAGCATTGATCTGGTAGTGGATCTCCCTTCCACTTTGTGTTTGTTGTAACAACTCACATTCAGTCAGTATTTGCAAGTGTTTGGAGATGGTCGGTCGGGCGGTGTCAAAGTTGGCTGCAATGGCGCCCGCTGTCATGGATTGCGTGGTGAGCAATAACAGTATAGCCCTTCTACTAGGGTCAGCTATTGCCTGAAAAACATCTCTTCTTAAATTCATTGTGTAGTTATTTGGCTACAAATGTATGTGTAGTTATTTGACTACGCAAGTATTTTTATCGATTTTTTCAATCGTCGCTTTATGGTTTTATATTTGAGTCATGAAAAACGGAAAACTATTGAATGTGATTTTTCCTTTAATGGTAGTACTATTGGTCCTGTTCAGTACAGAATCTTGTAAGAAAAAAGAAGAGGTTCCCGAAGGACAAAAATTTGGTGTGGATCCGGTTCTTTATGGAACCTGGAAGACCAATGACCTGAATGAGGTTTATTATGAATTCTTAAAAGACAGCAACAACACCTGTTACTGGATGAGACAAAGTGGAATAAGGTCTATGGACTTGATGGCATTTAAATTGAGTCAGGGTAGTATAAAATTTGGAGGTATAACATATCCTTCATACAGGGTAGTAGCCGATACTTTGCTCTTGTATGATAAAAACAAAAAAGTCATCGACTCTTTGTTCAGAAAAGACAACAGCCTGATCAATTATCGCACTTGGTTAAAGTCAATAAAAGTGCTTGAGACTTATGAGGTGCCTCAAGGCTATATTCCTCAAAGTTCTGCTGATTTTACAAATTTTGGAATTGAACGCGACACCCTCTACTATTTTCATAATTTCAATCGAATTGTCAAATTCAGTCCAAAAGCCAATCAATATTATGACAGTCTTAACCATTTTATGATCAATTCGTTTTGTATAGATGGTCCTGCGCTGTATTATTTATCTGATGGTGAAGTATACAAAACCGATCGGTATCTGAACAGTCCGACCAAATTGGGTCTGAAAATTAATTATGGCAGAAGTATGAGTTTAGATCCGGTTTCAAAAACATTTTACGTCATGTATGGCTTTACCGGTAATGATATGTATGCAGGAAAAGAAGGCGGCACATTGGGTAAATTGGATAAGTTTCGTTTTTTGAATGCATCGCCTGATGCAACTCTTTACTATAAAAACAATCAGTTTGTTGAGTTGTCAAATGGAAAGTTGTATATGAGTCAATACGACGGCAATACTTGTTCCCATGTAAACAGTTATGCTTTGATACCCGGATATGACTACATAGGTTACATTTCTACAAACGGCAATGAAACCTGGCTCACGGCATCCAAATCAGTATCAGGAAAAACAAAATTGTTTAAGGTAGATTTGGATTGATGTCAGTTTTAAAATTCAAATCGGAACTCAAGGAAGTATTGAAGATTAACGGCTCTTCTCCAATTTTAATGGCTTGGGGAAATCGTGTTGTCAATGAAGCAATAGATATTCAGGGGCTACAAGATCTGATTTTAGAGGAGCGCAAAACAGCCATGCACTTCAGTTGGTTATTGGGCGGTATTTGCATGTTTCAGCCCACTTATTTGAGACCGTCTCTTGTTTATTTTTTTGAAAAAAGACAAGAGGTAAAGTTTGTTAATTTTGATAGGAGTTTGGCGAAATTCTTCTTTCATGCAGGCATTCCTTCTGAGATAGAAGGCACTGTTATCGATGTGTTGTTTAGCTGGCTGGACATGGCAGGAATCTCTGTATCTACTAAGAATTATGCCCTGCAATGTTTGGTCAAAGTAGTTGAAAATTATCCGGATCTAAAAAATGAACTGGTGTTGATCATCGAAAACCAATTGGGCAAAAACACTAATTCTTTTGATAAATTGGCGAAGACGATTCTATTAAAGTTAGGACCGATGGAAATTTAGTACACAGTTTCGGGTTTTAACATTTGAACAAAGGTTTGTTATTTACACATAAATGGCTTAATTTCGTTTACATCCTTTGTGAAAAATGCTAAAATAATTCTCTTTAAGTTACGCTAAAACTAAATTTGATATGAAAAAACCTCTTGTATTATTAGTATTCATATTTGCTGTTAATCATCTGTTTTCAAAGTGTAATCTTCCTGCTGATTTTTATTATACTCTTTATGATACAGCCGCAGTTTTTTATTTGTCAGGAGGATCATCAAATGCGAGTTATTATTACGATTTTGGTGATGGAACTCAGTCGCAAACAGGTAAGTATCCCAAAGGTTTGTCTCACAAGTACAAAAATAATGGTGTATATATAGTTACAATGTTCTACTGGGACCCTGTCGCAATTTGTCGAGACACGGTCAGTAGAATTTTGTGCCGGTTTGTTATGACTGATGTGCCTCTCATTAAAAGAAGCAATGATACACTGATAGCTGAGATCAATTGTTTGCCAAATGCTAAATATGTGTGGTATTTCAGCCCGGATCTATACGGATTCAGTTGTAAAAACAAGATCAAAATGCCTGAGCCAACCTTTTATAGCATTCAACTCATTACTGTAAGAGATACACCATCCGGCTGTTATTATAGCAATTTACCACCCGCCCAAATAATGAATTTCACCAAGTGCGGGTTTGCTTCAGGCTTCAGCTACATGAAAGGACAAGGAAATGTGCAAGTATATAGCTATCCTAAATTCAATGATCCTAGTCCAATACAAGGAATTGAAAAATGGTATTGGGGAGATGGTACTTTTGATTCGTATGATAGAATAGAAAATAGGAGCTTGAATCATGATTATGGAGTTGGAGGTAATTACAATATCTGTCATGTTTTGAAAGACTCGGCTAAATTTTGTGTAGATTCATTTTGTCAAATTCTAAAAGTAGATTCCTGTGTGGCTAATGCAGATTTTAGTTACACTGTTGAGGGGGATATTATATCAGTTTCAGGTACAGTTAGTGGCGTAAGTTGGAAATGGTTGTTGGAGGATCAATTGATCGCCTTTTATCAAACAGATCTGAAATTCCGATCAGTTAAAAATGGAAATAATAGAGTTTGTATAGAGGTTACAAGTAATTCAGGTTGCAAAAGAACTGTATGTAAAGATGTTTATGTGATGACTTGCGGCGTTTTGGATCAAAATTCGATCATTAAATGGGCTGATGAGGATTCTTGTGAAATAGCGAATTTTACTAACACTCACCTTAGATACACCTCTTATAAATGGGATTTTGGTGATGGTGCTTTTTCCAATTTAAAGTCCGATCGTCATTTGTATAAGAATAAAGGATACTACTTTGTGAGATTATACGCTTATGACTCAAATGCACCTCATTGCAACAAAAGTATTGGATTTTCATATTACAATGATTGCAATTCTTGTAAGTTGAAAACTGATTTGACCTTGGAATACAATGCCAAGGTAGATGGGGCAACCATTTTCAATCGTTCGAGAAACTTTTTGTTAAATAAGCCTGTACACAAACACAAATGGGATTTTGGTGATGGAACGACTTCAGAAGAGGCTACTCCAACACATATTTACAACAACAGTGGTTTGTATGAAATTAAATATGTATGCAGAGATACCATAGGAAATTGTTTGGACTCTATGAGTTTATTTCTGGTGATAGACAATGGAAAATCACCATTTTATTTGAATGTCAATTATACACCATTTGGAGTGGGTTTAGCAGATGTTCCAATAACTGATGAACTTTACTATTACCCAATACCATTTAAAACCCAATTGACCATTGAAGGTCAATATTTTTCAGGTATTTCTTCTGTAGTTGTTTACAACAACTTGGGTCAGAAAGTTGATGTCACCATTCAAGCTAGTAATGATCAACTGAATCTGTTTTTTGATCCAAATTTGAATTCTGGAATTTATTATGTTGTGATCAATGATGATCAGATGAATAAAGCAATTAAAGTCATTAAGGAATAATTGTTCTAGAATTGTTCTCACAAATAGGATTTTGTGTCAAATAACAAGGTGTTGAGATGGTCAAAGATGTTGGATGTTTGTCCATACAGCTATTTTTGAGACCAGTTGTTTTTGTTTGATTGATCATGCCAATTAAATTGAATTCACTTTTCTTTTCAATCTTTTGTGTCTTATTGCCATATATGCAAATAAACCTAGTAAGAAACAATAAATTATCCATTCTCCGGGTTCACTAAAAGTTCGGCTTAATTCTTCAAATTCACCCTCGCGTTCGCCCAACAAGGCCATTCTTTGTTTGTGCTTTAAAATGTTTTTTTGTGCTTGGTTTTCAAGAGAGATAAAACTTGTGTTAGGGGTTAAAAAACCTGTTTTAAAGCTGCTCCTTAGCATTTTGTGCCAATTTTCGTGCGCTAGCTTGGGATTTAGTGCTTCGGTCATGGAGCTGGCTTGTATGTCAATTGCACTTGAAATGCTCTTTGGTGTTAAGTTTTCTTCATTTATGGCTTCGTTAAACCTTTTTAATACTATTTCCGTTTCCTCGTCTTTTTTTAAGAATCTTTTGATGTCACCGGACTTGTATTCAAAAACCTGATCATAAGGTTTTATTTCATCCAGTGTGTCAATGGTTTTATAGGAGATCGAATCAAGTTTATGTGAATTTAGTTTTCCATCTGATCTCAACTCATAGAAATACGGATGATCAGGATAGCACATTTGCAATTCCGAAAAATCCTTTTCCATGATCATTGCATTTGTGAAGTTGTTCAATAAAATGATCAAAGGGAAAAACTCACTACTGTTTTTGTATGATTCCGTAAGTGTTTTTCGAATGTTGAATACCGGATAAAAACCTTTTAATTGTTTGTTTTTATTGATTGCATCGTTAGGTATCTGATCCCATTCATAGGTTTGGTTCGAAACGTTTGGTAAGTTTGCTGTGTGACCATCAGTTAATGGAATTCTGTTTCTAATCAAAAACTGTTGCATGGTGTTTCTTAGGTTCTCTTGTTCCGAAAAACTATAATCATTGTTGTTGATGATGAAATGTACCCTGGGTTTCCTAATTACCGTTTTGAGCGACTTTTTTTCTTCTGAAGTTAATAGCCTGTAATTCTCAGATTCAATGCCTTTAGAAATGGTTTTTGTACTGTCGCCCAATTGAATGGTTTTGTCTTCGATTTTTATTTTAACCGGATTGTAATGTGTGAATTCAATACCCGTTATTCTGCTGGCGTTGCAAGGGAAAACACTTAATCTTAAAGTGTTGTTGTTTAGGTATGAAATTATACCCGGATCCCTGTTTTCATTGGTGATTTGTCTGAATACCCATTCGGCCGATTTCTTTTCAGCCAAAATGCCATATTCTCTCTTTTTTCCAATGTCTAAAAAGTAATTTGAGACCCAAACACCTTTGGGTAATTTGAAATCCGTTGTAAACAATAAACCTCTACCTTGATCCACTCCAACTGTGAGTTCTACCATACTCACCCATGCTTGTCTCTTTTGATCATATTGAGATTTTACCGCGTATGAATGGATCAATGAACTTGAAGGAGTCTCTGTTTCATGTATTTGTCGAGCTTCGTTGAAATAAATTTGATTCAATTTGTCAATTCTGTTTGTCGATAGCATCATGTTGTCAAAAACAATGAAATCATGGTAAGCACTCAAAAATGGGTAATTTGATAGGCTGTTTCTTCTGCCCGAATTGGAGATCTCTTTAATCCTGTTTAAAGTGGATTTTAATTCTGAA
>DASWYG010000189.1:0-9946 GCA_036405075.1 Bacteroidia bacterium
CAAAGCGAAGCAGACCATAAAGTACCTTATTTCCGACTATTTAACAGCGGCTCTGGTTTGGTTTTTACTTTTTTGGTTCAGGAAACACTACATTGATACCGCCCACAGCGACTATCAAATCCCCCTCAGCAGAGACAGTAAATTGATCTTAGGCATCATTGCCATCCCTACGTTTTGGCTATTGTTGTATTATCTGACGGGCTATTACAACAACATCTTCAGACGCTCTCGTCTCAGAGAACTCAAACAAACCCTCTATACCTCATTTGCCGGGAGTTTGTTCATCTTCTTTGCCTTACTGCTCGATGACAGCGTGAGCAATTACAAAGATTATTACCAAACTTTCTTCCTTTTATTTTCATTGCAATTGTCTTTGACCTATACCGGCAGGTTCATACTTTCCACTCAAACCAACCGCCGTATACAAAAACGCATCTATGGGTTTAAAACCATCTTGGTTGGATGCAATGAAAAGGCTTTAAAACTATATGCAGACCTTCAAACCGCAAAGATCACCAACGGTTTCAAATTCATAGGATTTGTAACAGTGAATGGAGAAGATTGCTCTCAAATGAAACAATCTTTACCCCATTTGGGCAATTACAAACAACTTTCTGAACTAATACACGACCACGAAGTGGAAGAACTGGTCATTGCGCTTGAAACCACCGAACACAATCAATTGAATGAGATTTTTCACATCGTTGAAAATGAGAATGTTTTCATCAAGATCATTCCCGATATGTATTCGATCTTTACAAGAATGGTGAAGATGAACAACATTTTGGGAGCCGTGTTGATAGAAGTGGATTTTGAAGTGATGCCTGAATGGCAAAAACACGCCAAAAGGGCTTTTGATATCTTCTTCTCCATGTTTGTTCTGATTGCCTCTTTCCCATTCATGGTCATTATAGCCTTACTGATCAAAATAAGCAGCAAAGGCCCTATTTTCTTTACCCAAGAGAGAATCGGATTAAAAGGAAAACCGTTTCAGATCATTAAATTCAGAAGCATGCGCCCAGATGCTGAAGCGGCCGGACCGCAATTGTCTAAAGAAGATGATCCTCGCATTACCCCAATTGGTCGTTTCTTAAGAAAAACCCGCTTAGATGAATTCCCGCAATTTTGGAATGTTCTGATAGGCGAAATGAGTGTTGTTGGACCAAGACCTGAAAGGGAATTTTTCATCAAACAAATCATGGCCAAAGCGCCATACTATCGCCGTTTGCAGAAAGTTAAACCCGGCATCACAAGCTGGGGACAGGTTAAATATGGTTATGCTGAAAACATCGATCAAATGCTGGAGCGATTGTTTTACGACATTTTATACATTGAAAACAACAGTCTGGCCCTCGATTTCAAAATCATGGCTTACACCATTTTGATCATGGTTCAAGGCCGTGGTAAATAATCTGTAAAAACTTATTTGTTCATCAATTTGGGATCGTTGTCTCGGATATATTTGAACCAAGCATCCAGCATCTGTCTTTTAAACTGTCTTTCAGATTTTCTGTCTCTAACAACCAAATTTACCTCTGCCCGCATTCTTACCTTCTCGTATTTCAAGCTTAATATTTTGAGTTTGAAGGTACCTTTCTCTACGTTACCATTGTCATCAAACAAGGCTTTGAAATAAGTCTCCAAATGTTCTATGGAATCCAATGACTCTGCTGATGCGGTGAACTCTATACTGGCCTTGTGACTTTCGCCTTTGGTGTAGTTGATGATTTCGTGGCTCAATACCGTTGTGTTAGGAATAAAGATCAAATCGTCCTCTTCATTGATCAACTGCAGATTGAGCAAACTGATGTGTACAATCTTGCCTTTGTGCTCACCAATCTGAATGTGATCGCCAATAGACAATTGGTTGTTGAACATCAAAATCATGCCATTTACCGCATTCGAAATATAGTCTTTAGAGATGATGGCGATGGCCGCTGCAAGGATGGATATGGATGTAAAAAACTCTTTGATATTGACTTTTAACAACACCATGATGAGCAACACCATCATGATTGAAAAGAACACATAATAAATGGTGTTGATCCCAATGATGAAATTGTCTTTACCCTTAATTTGATTTCTTCGTCTATAAACCAAAAGGGTAAAAAACTTGAGGATATACAAGCCAATGATAAGGATTAAAAGCGGATAGGTTTTAGGATGATCTTGCCAAAACATTGTGCAAAGTTAGTTATTAGTTACTAGTTATTAGTTATTGGTTTACCCCGTGGTGTATCGAAATGGAGTGAAGATTCTACCATGGGGTTATTGGTTTACCCTGTGTTGTATCGAAACGGAGTGAAGATTCTACCACAGGGTTATTGGTTTACCCTGTGGTGTATCGAAACGGAGTGAAGATTCTGCCATGGGGTTATTGGTTTACCCCGTGGTGTATCGAAACGGAGTGAAGATTCTACCATGGGGTTATTGGGGACCTCGATCAATCGAATAAGAATATCGACAGATGAATCTCCTATTTTAATTGTGGAATGCAATGTCTTTTAATACCATCAAATATTTATCAAAAAAGTAGCAACGCGATTCACCGCGTTGCTTTTACCTTCTGACCTTGCTTGATTTTTTTGTTTGGATCATTTCGGGAATATCCGCCTCAGGCGGAACACCCCGAAAATCCTGCAATCTTAAATTCTTAATTATTTATCTCCAGCACCCGCAGTGTATACTTAATACATATCATATCCTCAATCCCAAAATCACCCCCCTGAATCCTATTTCCTATATCCTAAATCCTCTTTGATTTGTCGGAGTGGCGGGATTTGAACCCACGACCTTCCCGCATTTGCCCTGCAATGCGGGACGCGATACCATCCGCCTCAGGCGGAACACCCCGAATTGTCCTTACAATTTTAAATTCTTAATTATTTATTTCCAGCACCCGCAGTGTATACTTAATACATATCATATCCTCAATCTCAAAATCACCCCTATATCCTAAATCCTCTTTTGTTTGTCGGAGTGGCGGGATTTGAACCCACGACCTCCAGCACCCCATGCTGGCGCGATACCAGGCTACGCTACACCCCGAACTAAAGGAGTTCAAATTATCTTGAGACCGCCGCAGTGCTAACCAAATCGGTTAAGCTCAATTCCAAACCTTTTGAACTCAGTCCTGTGGTTTTTGAATTGAATTGATGCACCCTCATCATCGCTTGTCTGATGATGTCTGATACGTCTTTTAAAATGGCGATGTCATTCACCTCTGATCCTTGTTTCATCAAATATCCAAAAACTCTGGCCATACCGCAATTTGCAATAAAATCAGGTACTACTGCAGTGTGATTGTCCATGTACTCGGAAATTGGACCCATAAAAATTTCTTTATCAGCAAATGGCACGTTAGCACCGCAACTCACCACTTCAACACCCGAAGCAATCATGCGCTCGGCTTGTTCCTGTGTGATCAGTCTGGATGCTGCTCCCGGAATGAATATCTCCATTGGAAGATCCCAAATTTTACTGTTCACCTCTTCGAAACTCAACATGTCAGGATGATACAACTCATTGCCTTTGCGAGTTAAAAACAAGTCTTTTATCTCTTCGTAAGTGAATCCTTTTTCATTGATCAATCCACCTTTTCTGTCGATGATGCCATTGATCAAAACACCATTTTTCGACAAATAGAATGCTGCAGCTGCTGCCACATTGCCCCAACCCTGAATGACTGCAAATTTGCCGTTCATGGTACCACCCCACAACTCGTAATAATGTCTAACAGCTTCTGCCACACCCCAACCGGTGATCATATCGGCAATGGTGTATTGCTTTTCTACTGAAGGCGTAAAACGCTCGTCATTGATCGGCAACAAAACACCCTGCTGCAATCTGCTAATGCTTTTCAGCTTCTCTTCGGCACTGTAATGTAAATGTCCATTGACTATACCTTCCTGTGGATGCAATATCCCTAATTCAGCTGTCATTGGAATCACTTCATGTATTTCATCAACGTTTAGGTCGCCACCGGTACCGTAGTAGTTTTTCAACAAAGGGTATACGGCTTTGTACCAACGCTCCAAAACACCTTTTTTACGTGGATCGGCCGGATCGAAATTGATACCTGATTTTGCTCCACCAATTGGAGGACCGCAAACTGAAAATTTAACCTCCATGGTTTTGGCCAAACTTTCAACCTCTCGCTTGTCCAAACCTTTTCTCATTCTGGTTCCACCACCTGCAGCTCCGTTTCTGAGTGAGTTGATCACTACCCAGCCTTCTGCCTCAGTTTCGCTGTCCTTCCATTCAAACACGATCTCAGGACGTTTGGATTCAAATTTTTCTAATAATTGGCGCATTAATTTCGATTTAGGCCGCAAAGATAATTAGAAGTGGTTTTAAAAATAACCTTTTAACAAAATTCTTTCCCTCAAATCCGATTTTAATCTAGATTTACTTTAATCTGCAGCCACTCAATTTTAATCCTCACACATTTTCATTTATTTTGCCCCACTCAGGTCAACTAAAATCATCACAATCAATATATGTTAGAATCACTTTTAAATGCAGCACCGGATTGTCAAATCATCTGCTCAAGAGTTGTAAATGCAAATCAAAAAAGAGCTTTTGAGGCTTGGGCAAATCCCAATCACCTTAAAAACTGGTGGGGACCGGCAGGGTTCACCAATACCTTTCATGAATTTGAATTTAAAGTAGGCGGCAAATGGAGTTTCACCATGCACGGTCCGGAAAAAGGCAATTACAAAAATGAATGTGAATTCATTGCCATACAAGAACCTGATTTGATTGCCTGGAAGCGCTACAGTCAACCCCTCTTTAAGGTCCTTGCAACATTTGAACGCGTTTCTGATGCTGAAACCAAAGTGACTTTCAGGCAGATTTTTGATACCCCTGAAGAATGTGCTAAAATCGCCAAATTTGTTGTTGACAAGAACGAAGAAAACCTTGACAAGCTCGAACTGGAGCTTTTAAACGTCAACGCACAACTTTAACACAACTCGACAAAACTCCGCAAATCCGACCATCCTTTAGTGTGATTTTCATCACCCAAAAGGATGAATTTGCCTGCGATTACTACATTTTATACAATTTAAGACTGCATTTTCGTACCACGATTGAAGTAGCCGTTTCATTCGCCAACCCATTTTAAAGGCAACTAAAAAACACTACAAATGAATGCAGGAAAATTAGATAACCTGTTAGTGGTTACAGACAACAAAAAAAAGCACCCCGTAGATGTACGGATTGTTGTAAAAATAAAGGCTGAAGAGTCTTTAACCTGCATTCATTTTTTAAACAACCGAGTGCTAAAGGTCAATCAGGGTATCCGTCAGATTGAAGAAATTTTCAAACCCTTTCATTTCATTAAAATACATAAAAACTGCTTGGTAAATCCTCAGTTTTTAGATGGTTTAAAACCTGGAAAAACTGCCATGGCATTGCTGAGCGATGATACGCAGGAACCTGTTTCCAGATTGTATAGAAAAACCCTGACGGAAATTATCGGAGCTGTAACTGAAAACAATCAGGTATAGCCATTAATCAAGATAGTATTTCGTATTCCCCCACCTTTAATACATCTAAAACGGTGTATCCATCTTCATCTGTATAAAAAGCCCTTTTGAATTTTGCATTGTCAACTACTTCTTTGCCCACGTATGCATATCGACTGTGAACAGTCTGAGAAAATGTATCGTCGTAACATGAAAGGAACAAGAAAATTTCTACATCTTTCTTTACAAAATCATCAGGTCCAAAGGTTGATAAAACACTGTTTTCATCAATCGGATGAACAATGGTCCAAGTCAATGAAAGCAAGGATATGCGATCTAAGTCCAATTTCAGCGAACCAAAATGACGAATGGGTTTGCCATTGGCATCTTCGCCCAACCAACTGATGGTAGCTTTCGCCATCACCTCAACCAAATTCCCCTTCTTATTGTTGCATATCATGAACATCAAGGCTTTTCCATTTTTAAATGGAGCAATGACCGTATTGGAAGCGTATTTGATACGCGCTTCCGGTTTACTGAAACGCCCATACAAAGCACCAGTTGCAAGGGCAAAGGTCATCAGTCCAAGAAAAGCTTCAAAACCGGCCAATGTATTGGTCATTAAACCTATTGGATGCAAACCGCCATATCCGACGGTTGTAAAGGTTTGCAAACTGAAAAAATAACACTGCCAGAAACGGGTTGCTTCATCTCCGTTTATGCCGACAATGTATTCGGCGCCAATTAAGTAGTACAAAGAGGCAAACAATAAATTGGCAAAGATATAAATGGCCAGTACCACCGACCAATAGGTGCGCCAACGACAAGTGATTGCCCACTGATAGATGTGAAATTCATCTAAAAAATTGTTGCGTCGTTTGATGTTGAAAGTTCCATCCGGATTTATCGAACGCCTTCTGTTGCCTTCTACTTTACTGTCAAAGCCTATATCATTTTTCTCATTGCTCAATTTAAATGCCATCTGTATAGAATTACCTGACAAATATATGAGTTGCCAAATGGATTTCCACCGGGTTACAAATAGAACCTATCTATACACTCAAAAAATCCAATTAAGCCATTGCTTTTTGAAGCAAACTGACCATTTCCGCCACGTACCCTTTCAAAAACGCTACTTCCTGTTCAGGTACATTTGATCCGGTTTCGTTTTGCTTTTGAAATTCGTTGTACCTGTTGTGCAAAAAATCGGCTATGCTGATGCTCATAGACATCATGAAATGCGCAGCCAATTGAGCGGGAATTTCGATGTTGATGGCACCTTGAACTTTCTCATACTCTACCCATTGATTGAACATTTCATTTGCATCTTCTTTCCATTTTTTGATGTAATCTGACACTTCCTCACTGGTTTCTCTATAGGCTACACGATACAAAAATCGGCTACACACAGGTTGTTCGAGATCAAAATCAATGCCTCGGGCATACAATGCGCGGTAGTATGACCAGAAATCAGGGAAATCAAATCGATTGACAGATTGTATGTAAGAGAGTTTGATTTGATCACAATGCGCCTTAAGCGACAACCAAAGGTCCAATTTATTTTCAAAATATTGGTAAACACTGCCTCTGGCCATGTTCAATTTTTTGATGACCACATTGATGCTTGCGGTTTCAAAATTATGCGCGGCAAATTCGAGCAAAGCTGCTTCAACAAATCGCTTCTTTTTCTCCTGAGGTAAATTTCCAAATGTGGTACTGGGCATACAAATATGACAATCTTGTCACAAAGGTAATAAAAAAACAATGACAATGTTGTCACTATAAGTAAAACAAAATATGACATGCTTGTCACTTAGTGATTAGTGGTTGATTATCAATTGAATAAAAAAAATAGGAAATAACCTTAAGAAAGAAACAACTTGAACCCAAAAAAATGAATAACCCCTAGTTTAGGTTGAATTGAGACGATTCTATTGCTTCAAAGTACTTCTGATGAATCAAAAAAAACCAAATGAATCAATAATTACTATCGGTTAAAATAGGTCTTGTACCACTCGATTTCGTGATGATCGATGGCCTGTTCATTGAACTTATGTTGAGGGTCGAGTTTTGAATATAGAATTTCTAGACTTGCAAAGTCGCGCTGACTGATCACTTTAAAACCATTTCTCATCAACAGTGCTGCACTGACGCCTGCTCCTATCTGATACACTTTGTTTTCAGCAAAACGGTTACCATCGTATATGACCTGACTGCCACAAGCTGCACTAACGTCCATCATCACTGCAATTTCAATGTTTTCCTTTTGAGCTGTTTCAAGGAACTTTTCTGCTCCCTTTATCATACCTTCCGACCAATCCAAACCTGAATCTGATAACACTTTTGCTTTGCCATCGAGGACATCAAATCCGGTTCCTCCATGTATATCGCACATTTCTCTGGGCGAACCAAAGGCGTATTCTTCAGGGCAGAATTTGAAAATCTGAGCTGTGTTGTAAGTGAGCAGTTTAAGCGCTGATGGGTATTCGCCATTGGCTGTCCCATCGAATCCACATTGAATACCTGATAAACAGGCGCTCATTAATATTCTTAGAGGTTGTTCTTGTGTAGGTACACGCAGTTGCTTGAGGTATTCCTTGTCAGTCATATTGTATGGTCATAAGATGGACCAAATTGATCCATTTATTTACACTTCTAACAAGAGGCTGATACCTGAATCAACCTATTCTACCGTTACGGATTTCGCCAAATTTCTTGGTTGATCCACGTTGCATTCGCGCATCACAGCAATGTGATAGCTCAACAATTGCAGAGGAATAGTAGACAGCAATGGTGTTAATGCCTCTTCTGTATCAGGTATTTCAATGACGTGGTCGGCCATTTCACGTACCTTCTTATCTCCTTCTGTCACTATAGCGATGATCTTGCCTTTTCTTGCTTTTACTTCCTGTATGTTGCTCATCACTTTTTCGTACATACCGCGCTTAGGCGCAATTACCACTACCGGCATTTCTTCATCTATCAAGGCTATAGGACCGTGTTTCATTTCAGCTGCAGGATATCCCTCAGCATGTATGTATGATATCTCTTTTAACTTCAATGCACCTTCCAGTGCTACCGGGAAATTAACGCCTCTGCCGAGGTATAAGAAGTTCCTGGCATCTTTGAATATCTCTGCTATCTTTATGACCTGATCATTGGTTTGAAGCGCTCTTTCGACCAAACTTGGAATCGCTTCTATTTCACTCAATACGAATCTCAATCTCTCTTGTGAGATGGTACCTCTTATTTGAGCAACAGCAAGTGCCATTAAGGTTAAAACAGACACCTGAGCCGTAAAAGCTTTGGTAGAAGCTACACCTATTTCCGGTCCGGCATGTGTGTAAGCACCTGCATGAGATGTTCTTGGAATAGAAGAGCCAACAACATTACAAACGCCAAAAACTGTTGCACCTTTTTCTTTGGCCAATTCAATAGCAGCAAGTGTATCAGCAGTTTCACCACTTTGAGAAATGGCTATAACCAAGTCGTCAGGATAAATGATGGGGTCCCTGTATCTGAATTCTGAAGCATACTCAACTTCAACCGGTATTCTTGCAAATTCTTCAAAAAGGTATTCACCTACCAATCCGGCGTGCCAGCTGGTACCGCAACCAATCAAGATCAAACGCTTGATGTTTCTGAGTTTGTCTTCATACTCATGAATACTGCGCATGGCAAATTTACCACTTGCTGAGTCAATACGACCTCTGATGCTATCATGAATAGATTTGGGTTGCTCATAAATCTCCTTTAGCATGAAATGAGGATAACCCCCTTTTTCTATTTCTTCCAGATTGATCTCAAGCTTTTGTATGAATGGTGTTTTAGCGACGTTCTCAATCGTTTTAACACTCAACACACCGTCTTTTACAATGGCTATTTCGCCGTCATTGAGGTAAGTCACATCGCGGGTATACTCAACTATTGGAGTTGCGTCACTGGCCATGAAATACTCTCCCGGCTCTTCACCTATACCAACCACTAAAGGACTGCCTTTACGGGCCGCTATGAGCTTCGCAGGTTCGTTTTTCACCAGTATCACTATGGCATAAGCCCCAATGACCTGATTCAAAGCCAATCTGACTGCCTCATCAATGGATATGTTCTCATTGATTTGAACATCTTCAATTAAATGAATCAATACTTCAGTATCCGTGTCAGAAGTGAACACATGTCCTCTGTTTTCCAATTCTTCCTTGATGGTGGCATAATTTTCAATAATGCCATTGTGGATCACAGCCAAATTACCCGACTGTGAAAGATGGGGATGCGCATTCACATTGTTGGGTTCTCCGTGAGTAGCCCATCTGGTGTGGCCCATACCAATATTTGCAGTAACATTTTTACCTGCTACAGATTCCTCCAAATTGGAAACTTTACCTTTGGTTTTGTATATGTTGAGTTGGTCGTTTTCGATCAATGCCACACCGGCACTGTCATAACCTCTGTATTCGAGTCTTTTCAGCCCTTTAATG
>DASWYG010000190.1:0-12034 GCA_036405075.1 Bacteroidia bacterium
GTTGGTATGTTCATCAGAAGTAAATTACCCAAAATTGCAGATACGCTCAGACCCATTTTAAAATATGCCCTACCGGCTTTATTGTTTTTGATTTTTGCCATCAAAATATTTGCACCGGCTGATAAAGGAGGTATTTCTGCAACTCTAAATGAAGTTACAGAACAAGGAATCTGGTCTTTACTTGTCAATTTTAGTGGTATGTTTCTGGGCTATTTATTGGGCATGGCTTTTAAGATCGACATCAAAGACAAGGTGACGATCATGGTGGAGGTTGGACTGCAAAACACCGCATTGGCATTGTACATCTCTGGAAATATTCTAAAGAATTCTGACATGCAAAAGCCCGCAATCGTTTATGCAATGTTTACCTTTATCAGTACAATGTTATTTGCATGGTTGATCAGAGAATTCAACATTCGATACATCAAGGATGTTAAGAAATAATATTTTCATCGCATTTTTTATTATTGGAAGTTTAACCATTAAAGGCCAAGGTGTACCTGTAATTGGTCAAACCAATCGTTTGGAAATTGGCAATTGGAATTTAGAATGGTATGGCAAAACCACTGCAGGATATGGCCCCGACAACGACTCCCTTCAACAAAAATTAATCAGAAACATATTAGATTCTACTCACATCGACATCTGGGGACTTTGTGAAATTGCTGACACAAATGCTTTCATTAAAAGCACCCAATCCATATCCCGTTACAGAACAGTTTTTTCTGATTATTTCCCTGAACAGAAAACAGCCATAATGGTAGACACAAACTTCTATAGAATAGTCAGTTATCGTTTATTGGGCACACAATCAACCGACAGTTTTTCAACTTACAGATTTCCATTGGAAGTGAATCTGATTCCAAAAACCAATTTGGAACCAGATACCATAACGATCATAGTACTTCATTTAAAATCAAATATTGGCAATACAACAGAAAAAATGCAGGCCTATAATAGCCGTACACGTTCTTCTGAATGGCTCAATATGTACTTGAATCAAGTTCATAAAAACAACTATGTTGCAGTTATCGGCGATTGGAACGATGATGTGGATTTGTCTATTTACAACAACTTGCCAAGTCCGTTCAACATCTTGACTAAAAATGGTTCAAATTTCGAATTCATTACAAAAAAACTTTCTAATACGAACATTTCAAGTACTGTTTCATACTTTGATTTCATTGATCATCAATTGCTTTCAAATAAACTCGAAAATTGCAATGTTAATGACACAGCTTTTGTTATCCGAGCAGACAAATGGATCAATCAATATGGCAGTAAGGTAAGTGATCATTACCCAGTTTATTCGAGTTATGAGACACCCATTTACAGCATCAATAAGACTTGGGTCAAGAAACTCAATGTTTACCCCGATCCAAGCTCATCTTTCATTCAAGTAGAGAGTCATGAAAATGGCCAATTGCATATCATCAATGCACAAGGAGAAAACATCTTGAATTTGAATTATCTCGTTGGTGATTCAATTTATGTGGGCGATTTGGCCAATGGCATTTACACCCTGTATTTGCAGACAGAAAATACATTTTTTTGCACTAAATTTGTAGTGCTGAAATGACAGAGAAAGTCAAAGAAAAACAGAGGCTGGGATTGAAAGAGGCAATGCCAAAAATTGAAAGGTATTGCGCATACCAGGAACGTTGTCATAAGGAAGTCAGAGAAAAATTATTCAGTTTAGGTGTTTCTCAGGAAGAATCCATGCAAGCCATGGACTTACTTATAAAATCAGGCTTTTTAAATGAGGAGCGATTTGCATTGGCTTTTGCAGGAGGAAAATTCAGACAAAAGCAATGGGGTAAAAAGAAAATTGAAAGAGAACTAAAAATCAGGAACATTTCAGAATACTGCATCAAAAAAGCATTGAAATCGATAGAATTGCCGGACTATGATAAAACATTGAAAGCAGTAGCTGAAAAATACATCCGATTGCATAAAGGTGAACGACCATTGATATTGAAAAACAAAACCATGAAGCATCTGTTAAGCAAGGGATATGAGTATGACCAATGTCAGGAAATATTAGAGAAATTGAGTTGGTAGACAAGCTACAGTGAACTAAATTTGAAACCCAATGATTGCAACAGATAAAACAGAAACCATTTGGCACTTGCTCGAGCAAGTGAGCGATCCTGAAATTCCTGTATTGACAATAGTCGATTTAGGGGTAGTCAGGCATGTAAAAGCCGTGGATGATGGTTATTTGATTGAGATCACACCAACATACAGTGGCTGCCCGGCCATGAACATGATAGAGACCGAAATCAGAATGCTGATGTCCGCTTCACAGATCAAAGCAGACGTAAAATTGGTTTTATCTCCGGCCTGGACCACAGATTGGATGTCTGAAAATGGGAAAAAGAAATTGAGAGCCTACGGAATTGCACCGCCTGAAGACGAGGGAATAGGCATCAATGCCCTTTTTGGCAGAGCAGAAAATATTCTTTGTCCACATTGCGGAAGTCGTCACACTGAACTCATCAGTCAATTTGGCAGTACTGCTTGCAAAGCCCTCTACAAATGTAAGGATTGCCTCGAACCTTTCGACTACTTCAAGTGCCACAAATAGGGCATTGAGATTCGCTTGGTATGGGACTTTTATTTATTTGCATAAATATCAATATACCCTTACCTTTGCATTTTTTGGATAAGTATTGTCCAATTTACGAAGTAATAAAGTTTAATGGCAGAAATAAGATTAGGAAAAGCAGCATCTGAGTTCAATGTTAGTACGCAAACCATCATAGAGAGTTTGCAAAAGAAGGGTTTTGCCATCGACAACAAACCGACCGCAAAATTGACGGAGGAGATGTATGGCTACATTTCAAGTATTTTTTCAACTGACAAGGAAGTAAAGGAGCAATCCAAATCTGCAGGTCTTAGCAAACTTAAAAAACGCGAAGAGACCGTTAAAGCCGATGAATCAACACTTAAGAAAAAACAAGATGAAAAGCCTGTTGAAAAAGAGCCGGAAGGCGAAGTTTTCATCAAAAATATCATTGTAGAAGAAAAAGTAAAAGAACCGGAAGTCATCGAAGTTAAAGAGGAGCCTGTAGTGATAGCCCCTCCTGTCGAAGAAGTAAAAGTTGAGAAAACAGAAGTACCCGGATTAAAAGTAAAGGGTAAAATTGACCTCAACGCCGGATCTAAGAAAAAGAAAGAAACCCCAGCCAAAGAAATACAACCAGAATTGCCATTGGCAAATGCTCCGGAACCTGTAGTAGTTGAAACTCCGGCTCCTGTAGTAATTGAAACACCAGTTGCCCCAGTGGTTGAAGAAGTTGTAGAAGATGAAAGAGAATTGGTGAAAGCCAATTTGGTTGAATTGGATGGTTTGACCATAAAAGGAAAAATAATTTTGAAACCGGAACCGGTTATCAAATCTAAATTCCAGGCACCTGACAAACAGAACAGGGAAAAACGCAAACGCAAATTAGGAGCTCAAAAAGTCAATATCCAACAAGAGATAAAGACCAACAGAAACTCCAGCATCAAAAAAGACGAACCTAAAAAAGAGATTTCTCAAAAAGAAATCCAAGATAAACTGAAGAAAACCCTCAATAAAATTGATTCTTCAGGCAGAGGTAAAACTTCCAAATCTAAATTCAAAAGACAAAAACGTGAAGATCACTTCAATGCCAGAAACGTTGAACGTGAAAGAATCGAAATGGAAGGCAATATCCTTAAGGTTACTGAATTCCTTACGGCTAATGATTTGGCAAAAATGATGGATGTTCAGGTAAATCAGGTAATTTCAACCTGTTTTTCATTAGGCATCATGGTATCCATTAACCAAAGATTGGATGCTGAAACCATCACACTCGTTGCTGATGAATTCGGTTTTGAAATTGAATTTGTTGACGCTCAGGAAACAATCGCTTTTGAAGAAGAGCAAGACGATCCGAGCAAATCAATACCTCGCCCACCAATTGTTACTGTAATGGGTCACGTCGATCACGGTAAAACCTCCTTGCTAGATTATATCCGTAAAGCCAATGTTATTGCAGGTGAAGCAGGTGGAATTACCCAGCACATTGGTGCTTATGAGGTAAAATTACCAAAAGGACAAAAAATCACTTTCCTTGATACTCCCGGTCACGAAGCCTTTACGGCTATGCGTGCCCGTGGTGCTAAAATCACAGACATCGCTGTTATAGTTATTGCAGCAGACGATAGCATCATGCCACAAACCAGAGAGGCCATCAGTCACGCTCAAGCTGCCGGTGTCCCAATGATTTTCGCTATCAACAAAATTGACAAAGACGGCGCGAAACCTGAAAAAATCAGAGAAGAGCTATCTGCAATGAATATCCTTGTTGAAGAATGGGGAGGTAAATTTCAAAGTCAGGAGATCTCAGCTAAGAAAGGTCTCAATGTCGACAAACTATTAGAAAAGATATTGCTTGAAGCCGAATTGCTTGAATTAAAAGCAGATCCGGGCAGAAAAGCCAAAGGCACAATAGTTGAAGCCCGTTTGGATAAAGGCAGAGGTGTTGTAGCCAGTGTCTTGATTCAAACCGGAACACTTAAAATCGGTGACCATCTGGTAGCCGGTTCGCATTACGCCAAAGTAAAAGCACTCTTCAACGAAAGAAATCAAAGGGTAGATGAAGCAGGACCATCAACTCCGGTGAGTATGTTGGGATTCTCTGAAACTCCGTCTGCCGGTGATCCTCTCATCGTATTGAACAATGAAGATGAAGCCAAAGAACTGGCAAACAAACGCGAACAATTGATGCGTGAACAAGGTATTCGTACCACCAAACACATCACATTGGATGAAATTGGAAGAAGGCTTGCAGTGGGTAACTTTAAAGAGCTTAACCTCATCATCAAAGGTGACGTTAATGGTTCGGTTGAAGCACTCAGCGACTCTTTGCTCAATCTCTCTAACAAGGAGGTTATGGTGAAAGTGATTCACAAAGGTGTTGGTCAAATCACCGAAAGTGATGTATTGCTTGCTTCTGCTTCAGATGCCATTATCATAGGATTCCAGGTTCGCCCTTCTTCAAGCGCCAAAAAGCTTGCTGAAACCGAACAAATCGATATCAGACACTACTCCATCATTTATCAAGCCATTGACGAAATCAAATCGGCAATCGAAGGTATGCTCAGTCCGGAAATCAAAGAAACCATTATTGGTAATGTTGAGGTCAGGGATGTGTTCAAAATCACAAAAGTGGGTACCGTTGCCGGTTGCTATGTAACAGATGGTAAAGTTACCCGTAACTCTAAAGTTAGAGTAATTCGCGATGGTGTTGTTGTTCATCAAGGAGCTATTGATGCTTTGAAACGTTTCAAAGACGATGTTAAAGATGTATTGAGAGGATTTGAATGTGGTATTTCAATTAAGAATTATCAGGACATTCATGTGGGAGATAACCTCGAGATCTTCGAAGAAACATCTATCGCCAGAAAACTCGATTCTCTATAAAAGTTTAGTGCTTTGAATGATCAAAGCAATCTCTTTCTGTTTATCTAAATTGTCTTCTAATGCATAAGTATATCTTATGTTTAAGACCAATGCTTTTCACCAGCACTATGCACCAATATTGCTTTTGAATATTTTGACTGAAATGGCCAATAAGATGACACCAAAAAACTTTCTGATCACCAATAAGCCACCTTTTCCCAGAATACGCTCAATTTTACCGGTAGATTTCAATACGATGTAAATAAATATCAGATTGATCAAAATGCCAATGTAGATGTTCTCGGCTTTAAATTCAGACTTCAAAGACATTATGGTGGTAAGCGTTCCGCTGCCGGCTATGATTGGGAAAGCTATTGGCACAATACTGCCTGATTTGGTGTCTGGATCAACTTTAAACAAGTCTCTGCCCAAAACCATTTCTAAGCCAATGATAAAAATAACGATGGAACCGGCCAATGCAAACGAGTGAATGTCTATGCCCAATAATCCAAGAAATTGTTCACCTACGAAAAAGAAAATCGTCATCAGTAAACCTGCAACCAAAGTTGCTACTTCAGACTGAATGTGTCCCAGTTTTTCGCGTAGATTGATGATGATGGGTATAGACCCAATGATATCAATTACTGCAAACAGTGTAAAAGAGACCGTAAGGATTTCTTTGTAATCGAACATGCTGCAAAGTTAATCCAAAGCCATCACATGCACTTCATCAATAAATGAATTCATTGTATTGATCGGCAGCGGCATATACTTTCAGCACATGATCAAGAAGATCCGATTGCAGAATCTTCTCTGCATCCTGTGTATGCACAAGATAAAATTGTTTGTTATAGATCAGACTTTGCTTTTTTGCGGCTTCTTTCAGTTCGGCAGGCAGAATTTTTGCTTTCTCACCCTTCACCTCTCCAAAATAATCTTTAAACGCTTTAGAAGTGATGATCTTGTTGAACTTGTCAGGATTGGCAGCCAGCTTTTCTCTAATCGCCTGCAAAGTGGGTTTTTCGGGCATATACACACCTGTATAGATGTTAAAAAACTCAGGACCAAGTTCTATATACAATCCGGGAGCTTCCATATTCTTACGACCTCCTTTAGCGATCAAAGCTGACATTTGTATTTTATACGGTGTTTTATCTTTGCTGAACCGAATATCGCGATTGATTCTGAAAATACAATCAGAAGCTTTCAAATCACCAAGTTTATATTTCTTTTTAAGGGCTTCTAAAAGTGCTTCTACAAAATTCTCAAATGGTTGTTTAACATCTGACAGGTATGTTTTACGGTTGGCGTCAAACCAATCTTTGTGATTATTTGCAGCAAGTTCTTTAAAAAAATTCAAATACCCTTCTTCGAAATACACTGATTTTTTCATGATACAAGGATAAAAAAAAAGCGCCAATTAAGGCGCTTTTTAAAAGAGTTTTTATCGAATTTAGTTAACGCTCAAGACTTTTATAGCTTGACCGGCTTCACTGTTGATTTTAACTGTGTAAAGACCTTTGCTTAAACCTTCGATATCAAGTACTGCATCGTAGGCATCAATACCGTTAATGGTTTTGACCACTCTGCCATTGATATCCAAAATTTCAACAGAGTACAACAAAATGTTTTCTGTTCTCAATTTAACCGAGCCATTGGCCGGGTTAGGATACAATTTCATCATTGAAGCAATTCCTATTTCATCGATGCTGGTTTCATCATCTTTAATGGTTACAGTATGAATACTATCTGCACCAATTAAGGTTCCCCAAGGATTGTCTTTGATGACAAAAATGATCGTTTCATTGTTTTCAATGGTTGCATCATCGTTCATTTTTACTTTTATGATTGAGCTAGGCACAGAAGGTGATAAGATCAACAATCTTGAAGCATTGCTTTGATAGTCAGAACCTCTTGTTGCAGTACCACCTTTTACAAACAAATTGATCTGTATTGGTGAAGTAAGATTGGCGCATTGAAGCACAAATCCGTCAGAACTGTCTAAGTTTTCTCTTGCGCCTGAAGTTGCGGTCCTAAAGCTGAACACTGGAACTGTTAAACTGGTAATATCAGACATTCTTCTAGGAGCTAAGAAGTAACTTGAAGTATACGGACTGCTTGGGTCGTTTTGAATACCAATACCTGCAACATTAAAGAAACCTGTTGGAGCTGGTTTTCCATCAATATCTGTTTCACTGTCAATCACCATTTTGAAACTGTCGCTAAATGTCATTACAGTTACAACAGCAGATGTATTTGGTGACAAAGCTGAACTTGGCCATTGAGCCGGGTTTGACAATTTCACTAAATTGTATTTCACCAATTCGCTTTCAGTAGTTTCATCCAAAGCAGTTACTACTGTCGGTGCATTTAAAGTTCTGTTGCTACCCAATTTTATAATGGTATCCAAGTTTGAAATTTGAGCCATTCCATTGGATTGAGTAATTCTGCCATATACTTGAACACTGTCACCTTCAGTTACGGTGTAACCTTTAATGCTATTAGATTGGAAAACTTGAATTCCTCCTGTTTTATCCATAAGAGTGAAAGTGGTTCCGTTAGGTGTTCCTACAGGGCCTAAGTTCACGCCATAAACTACCCCTCTCAAAGCACAATGCACATTCAAACTATCAAGTACTTGAGTGATTGATTTAACCGTTGTAACAGTTCCAATTGGGTATTCAACCAAATCATCATCAAGAATTGTTACCCTTAATGTATCAGGTTTGCCAATTCTTGCATTGAAAGAGTTGTATATAAAGAACACAGCGTCTTCTCTTGGTTCGCTTAATTGATCGTTTAAAATTGGCACTGTGATAACAGCACTGTCAGGATCATTGTAATCGAATGTTACGATTTGAGGTGTCAAAGTAAAATCGGTGCCGTTTTGAGCATTTTTCGAACTGTTATCAGTCGTTAAGAAAACGTCACTTTGGAAGATATTGCCCTTGGTTCTATCTATTCTGATTTTGATTGAACCGGCATTCTCTTTAACGGTCATTTTAGATTTGTTCAGTCTGAAAAGTGATGCTGCATCATCATCATTGATAACGATCATTAAAACTGAATCTGCACCAACAACACCCGGAGAAGTAGGAGTTCTTAAAGCCAACCAAACTGTATCAGCTCTATCTTCACTTCTTTTATCGTTCACCAACCAAATGTTGAATTCTATGCTGTCGGTTGTTTTTCCACCAGGGAATTGAACAGTGGTATCTCTGCCATTGTTACCCATTTTGAAATCTTGAGGGATAAATGTACTGTCCGTTTTGGTTTTAACAACAACTCTTACATTGGTAGCAGAACTTGAACCTGAATTGATCTTCAATTTCACTTTCAAAATGCCATCATTTTCTGCAACAGTTACATTTTTCTTTGCAAAAGTTACAGTTGGTATATCATTGTCGTTAATGACAATGGAGTGAGTAGTTTGGAATCCTATTTTAGCATTGATAGGTGTATTCAAACGAATTGCCGCATTTTCAGTCGGTTCGCTATTGAAATCATCAATGATTCTTACTTTTACTGTATCAGTGACATCACCATAAGGCTTGAATACCAATGGCATAGGTGTAATAATGTTATAATCGACACCTGCTGTAGCGGTACCGGTGAATGTTGCAGCAGTTACTTTACTTGAATCTGAATTGCCATAACGTCTTCTTACCAACATATTTACAGTAGAATTACCTTCTGTGATGTTTGTGGTATTGATTACAAATTCGATTTCAGGTTTAGTTAAAGGTGCATAATCACTTTTAACGAAAATTGGTGCAACAGCTCCACCATGTGTATTAATGGTACTGTCATTGCCCCAGGTAGCATCGTTTTCAATGTTTGCAAAATGAATGGTATCTGCAATCATATCTCTGCTTTCAATCCTTACAACACCATTGCTAAGGTTATTTGGGATTATTGTAGCCCATGCACCTGCAGTAGCATTTACTTTATTAGAGTAATAACTTTGAACATTGTTAATAGACAAGCCTTCATTTTCAGTATAAGTACAAGCTATTGGTCGGCCGGGAGCACCCATTGCATTGTCGTATAATGCAACTACTGCTTTGGATTTTGTAAATGAATTACCATAGATCGCAGTACCTACAGTGCCTTTAAATGGCGCTGTGCCATATCCTAAAACCAGAATTGAATCTTGAAGTACAAGTTTGGTTGTATTGGGAGAACCAGTTCCAATTTCTTCGATCACCACCATTGGGTAAACATAAGAACCTGGAGTAAATCTGCTGTCACTGTCTATAACAACAGCGAACCAACCTTTGTATTCACCAAGTCCAATTGGCAGATTAAAAGTATCATGACCATTTGCAGTACTAAGATCAGGAATAGAAAGAGCTTTCCATGTACCATTTTTCATGGTAATTGGCAAACCTGCACCTGTTGCACTTGTATTGGCGGTATCACCAATTTTAATGAATCTTGCATAATACTTGTAGCTAGCGCCCGGGGTCAAACCAAGAATCCTTGCCTGAAAAAGAACTGGTAAACGTGTAGAATCGGCCAATGATGAACCGGTTGAAGCACAATAGAGCGGAACCCTTTCTGCCATCATTTGTCCGAAAATCGGTTTTTGCGCTTGGACCTTGAAACCCAAAAGCAAAAACGACATCAAAATAGTAAATTTATTGAATTTCATTTTTTATCTTTTTTGCAAATATAGGAAAATTAACTGACCGTGACACACATTGTACACACAAGCACCTGTCGAATCCCAACTGACTGCAAAGCGTGAACACAAGCCTCAATAGTTGCGCCGGTTGTAATGATATCATCTACCAAAATGACACTCCGAACATCGCTGCCAGTTAAAGGTTTTGCCTGATAATTGAGTACAGAGTTCTCCCATCTGTCATAGCGCTTCTTTTTGGTTTGACTTTCGCTGTCCGTCAAACGGAGTAACAATTCAGGATGAAATGCTAAACCTATTGTATTTGCAATACTTTCCGCAATCAATTCACTTTGATTATACCCCCTCCTTTTGCGCTTCGATGGGTGCATTGGTATACAAGTCACCAAATATTTAAGATCTTTTAAATGCATTAAAGAATTTAGAGCCATTAAACGACCCAGCTCTTTTGCTAAACCAACGTTACCCTTGTATTTTATCTGGTGCATCAAATCTTGAGTAAGACCGGATTTTCTAAAATACAAAAATGAAAATGCTTGAACATCTCTAACTCTGCCTCTAAACAAATCAGCAACCTGATTGTGTTCGAAATCGCTTATACCTGTTATTGGTAAACGCATTTCACACATCTTACAAATGCTAATCTCGCTTCTTCTCATAGGTTGAGAACAACCTGCACACAACCTTGGAAACAAAAAATCCACCAAATCTAAAAGCACCTTCACAAATTCAAAATTACTTGAATCTGTTATTTGATCGTGCCTCAAATTGAGCAATTACAATCTAAAAAAAGGTAGAAAAACCTTTCAAAAAAATTAATATCAACTCAAAAAAGAAATTGAATTGATTGAAAGAAATTGTTAAGAAATTAATATCTTAAAAATGACAAAAAAATGACATTAATTGAGTTTTGCTTTGAGCTTCATTAAGAATCCCACTTCGCTTTGACTCAAATGTCTCCATTTGCCTCTTGGAAGGTCTTTTTTGGTAAAGATGCCCATGCTCACCCTGTCTAATTTTTCGACATCGTAGCCCAATGATTCAAACATCCTTCTAACTACTCTGTTTTTACCTGAGTGAATCTCTACACCAACATGTCTTTTATCTTCTGATTCAACAAAAGAAACAGCATCAGCATGAACAACTCCATCTTCCAGTTCTACACCTTCAACAAGTTTATCCAAGTCATTTCCTGAAACTTTTTTATCCAAAACCACGTGGTATACTTTTTTGATGTCAAAGCTGGGATGGGTCATCACTTGAGCAACATCGCCATCATTGGTCAATAGAAGAACTCCTGTTGTATTTCTGTCTAAGCGACCAATTGGAAATACCCTTTGAGGAATCTTATCTGCCAACAGATCCATAACTGTCTTTCTGCCTTTGTCATCTTCGGTTGTAGTAATGAAATCTTTAGGTTTGTTCATTAAAATGTAAACATAAGGTTCAGGTATGATCTTACGACCATCATACTTCACTACGTCTTCTTTTTTCACTCTATAACCCATCTCAGTAATGGTATTGCCATTAACTGTTACAAGGCCTTGTGCTATGATGTCATCAGCTTCTCTTCTGCTGCAGATACCTGAATTGGCTAAAAATTTATTCAAGCGAATGTCATCATTCTTAACTTCCGGCCCTAACAATTCAGTTTTGCGCTCTCTGAACGACTTTCTGACTTTAACTTCAGGATCGTATTTAGGGCGAAAAGGCTTTTTAACATCTGCTACATCGCCATCCTTACCTTTTTTATCTCTAAATTCCGGTTTACCCTTGCTGAATTTAGAGTCTCTGCTGCCACTGCTTGGTCTGTCTTTGCTGCCAAATTTAGAATCGCGGTCAGTGGATTTGAATTTATTGTCCCTGCTGCCTGTACTTGGTCTGTCTTTACTACCAAATTTAGAATCGCGGTCAGTGGATTTGAATTTATTGTCTCTGCTGCCAGTACCCGGTCTGTC
>DASWYG010000191.1:0-2799 GCA_036405075.1 Bacteroidia bacterium
CCATTTTCTGCTGTTGAAGATGATTTTAGTTAACCAAATGAACAATACAATCATGCTGAGGAAGTAGATCACATCTCGCGTATCTACAACACCTCTGCTAATGTTTTTATAATGGTAGCTGATGCCAAACCATTCTATGAAAAATTCCGAATTTTTGAAAAAATCAAATGAGCCCAAATATTCAAATACAGAATAGAAGAAGAAACACAGAAACATGCTCAATATGAAAGATACAATTTGATTGTCTGTGATCACACTCGAAAATATACCGATGCTGACATAGCATGCACTCAGCAAAATCAAGCCCATGTAACTGCCCATCAATGCACCGGTATCTACATTCCCACTCGGATAAGACAACTCATTTACAGTGTAGTAATAAATCAATGTTGGTAAAATAGAAAACAACACAATGATCAATCCGGCAAAATATTTGCCCATAATAATGGCAGTGTCAGTAACCGGTTTGGTGGTCAATGTTTCAAATGTTCCGGTTTTTTTCTCTTCGCTAAATGACCTCATGGTAATAGCAGAGATCAAAAATATAAAGATAATGGGAGCCAATTCAAACATTGGATCAATGTTGGCGTAACCTGCATCCAAAATATTGGTCTCCTTAAAAACCCATAAAAACAAACCATTCGCAATCAGGAATACAACAATTACGATGATGGCTATCAGCGAACTTAAAAAACTCCTGATCTCTTTCCTTAATATACTAAACATTTGACTTTGTAACGTTTTTAAATATGTCTTCCAATGACTGCTCTACAGATTTCATTTCTGTTAATATCAAACCTTTCGACACGGCATATTTGAATACTTCTTCTTTGAGCTTTTCCATATCTGTATCTGAACTGACCAAATAGGTGTTGTCCGATTTTTTTTCAACTTTACACATGACCGACAATTCCTTTATATGTTCTTGACTAGGAACTGTGTTAAAAGTGATTTGCAATGAACTGCCCGTACCAAACATTTGTTTCAATTCAGAAGTATTGCCGTCGGCTACTATCTTGCCTTTATTAACGATCATCACTCTGCTGCACATAGCTTCAACTTCTTGCATGATGTGGGTCGACAATAGAACTGTTTTTTCTTTTCCAATATTGATGATCAAATTCCTAATTTCAACAATTTGATTGGGATCCAATCCACTGGTTGGCTCATCCAAAATAAGAACCGAAGGATTGTGAATCATTGCTTGCGCCAAACCAACCCTTTGTCTGTAACCTTTTGAAAGTTGACCGATTTTTTTGTTTTGTTCAATTTGAAGCCCTGTCAGTTCTATCATTTCCTTCACGCGCTTCATCTTGTTCTCTAAATGGTATATGCCCGCAGCAAACATCAGATATTCCTTCACATACATATCGGTATAAAGCGGATTGTGCTCCGGTAGATAACCAATTTGCCTTCTGACTTCAATGGATTTTTCTTCAACATCCAACTCATTCACAAAGGCATGGCCTGAACTGGGTGGAATGTAACAAGTCAACATCTTCATGGTAGTGGTTTTACCGGCTCCGTTTGGACCAAGAAAACCTACAATTTCTCCACTCTTGATGTTAAAGGTGATGTCATCAACTGCCCTTTGTTTCTTGTATATTTTTGATAAATTGCTGACGCGAATTGACACTGTATTATATGGAATTGGTTGGCGAATTTAACGACAATAATCGAAAAATATTGCAAAAGTTATACTCGTCCTTTATCGGTTTTTAGTCTTAAAACATATCAAAGAGTCGAATAGGCCAAATCGATTTTTTTTAATTTTTTCTAGTGAGTATTAATCTTAATAACAACACTTAAAACAACCTGTTTTCAATGTATTTACTTTGGAACATATAACTTAAATCCACCTACTCGTTTGTATTCCCGCCAATCAGGTACCAGTTGCATGATTGAATCGGTATATGGATCTTCACCGTGTATGATATAACGTACACCATTGCTTTTTAAAACATCAAGGAATCTACCTTCCTTCTTGTAACTGAGCAATTCTTCAGGATTTTCAAATGAATAACCTTTTGTATGTGTGAAATAAAAATAAATACAACCTGATTTATCCGGTCCGATTAATACTTTACTGTCATCCGGTATCAGGTTGTCCATAGAATCTCTAAAAGATATTCTTTTAAAATCACTTGGGATTTCCATTCTATTGCTGACCCACCTGCTTGGAATAATTCTGATCATCGACCAACTCATATTTAAAACCAAAAGGCTAAGCAATACTTTCCAATTCAGATTCTCCTTTTTTATTGGCTTCAGCAACCACAAGGCAAACATGGGGAGAATTACCATGAAATAATAACTGTGATGCTTCATTCGCTCAATTGCGATTAAATAAAATACAGCAAATGATATGGTGCTAATTAGGGTAATTTTTGTCAATTCTTTTTTGCCTTTGTTTCTATTGAAAAACCATTGATAGATCAATGCTAAGAACAATGGCCAACCACTTAACATTTCGGGTAGATCAGAAGTTAAATTGCCCCATAATGTATTTAATTTTTCCTCAGCACTTATGGATTTGATCCAGAGGCCAAATTCCCTCAAATTACTGCTATTGGTCATGTCTTGTGCCCTCATGTACCAAAACACCACAGGCGCAATTACCAAAATAGCAGCACCCAATATGATAACTGTATTTCTATAGTTTAATTTGTAAAATACAATGGTAGAAAAGGGAAGGATTAGAAATTGAAACTTGATCATACCGGCCAAAGTAGCCAGCAATATCCCCAACATTATACCAAGCCATTTGTTTGTTTTTGAAAAGTAAATAAATCCCAGCAT
>DASWYG010000192.1:0-4321 GCA_036405075.1 Bacteroidia bacterium
CCGATGCCGGCAATGGATCTTTACGCTTTTATTGCCAATGGATGTAAAGGCAATGGTCCCGGCAGTGGTTTAGATGGTTGTTCATATCCTGGACTTGCTTTAAATTATTACAACATGGCAGTTAATGCATGTAACGATTACAACTCTCAAACACCTCCTCCTGTTCCGTTATTAACCATGCCGGCCTTCAATCCTGGAATTGATTGTAATTGTTATTTAAAGTATGCGATTTACCTTTCGGGTGGTAAACCATTAAGTTATCCGAATCCAGCAAAATCATTTGCTGCTTTTCAAGCACAAGGTTGTGTTGACAATGATTGCTGGGGTGAATATCGAGACATGGTCTCTCAATTGGAGAATCAGGCAACTTTATCCGGAAATAATCCTCCATTTAGTCCACCTGCTTATGATCCAAGTAAATGTAATTGCTATACGGGATATTCATGGTATGTGAAAAGTAATTATGGGGTTAATATGATGAGTATCGATGAATGGTGTGCACAAAATGGAGGAATGGCGTTGATGCTGTTTGGTGGGACAGAGGAAGGCTCAAGTTCTGATAACGGCAGTGTTAGTAGTGAGCAGTCAAGCGAAGAAATTCCAAATGACAGTTTGCATTTTGATACCTATCAAAATATTCCTGTTCCTTTACAAGAAATGTCATTGATATATGTCCCTGATCCAAATATTAAAAATCTTGCCTACAGAGTACCTTGCCCTAAGGATACATTTATTTCAATGGCAATAGCTGATCCAGGAGATCCATGTGAAACTTTTAAAAGTAATCAGGCAGTATTCAATGCTAAAAAGCGCTATGAAGATCAAATATTGAATATGACCACAGATTTTAGGAAGGCTTATTATGCAAAATGTTTGAGTCTTGTAGAGAATTTCACTGGAACGGTTCCAACCAAAGACTATCATTACACACTTTATTTTTATGATCAGGTTGGAAACATTGTTACCATTGTGCCTCCACAAGGTGTGAAATTAATAGATTTAAGCACATACGGTGCTGCGATCAAATCAGATAGAGAAAACAAAGTAAAAACGGTTTTCAATGAACATTATTTTAAAACTCAATATGAATACAATAGTTTGAATCAAGTACTTAGGCAAAGTGCGCCTGATAATGACAAAATGGATATTTGGCAGGTGAGCAACAGTTCAAATATACCATCTAATTTGATCATAACAGATCTACAATTTGTAAATGGTAACATTGGTTTTGCAATAGCAAATGATGCCAGCGGTTATGGTTATATCTATAAAACCACCGATGCCGGTTTAAACTGGAACAGAATAGACCCAGGTTCGGCTGATCTTAAAAAGGTTGTCATGTGTAATAGCAATGATGGATATGCATTGGGGAATGATGGTTTGTTCTTAAGAACCTTCGATGGTGGAATCAATTGGAATTTGGTCACCATCAATGTTTCCTCCAGTCCTGCACCAATCACAGGAATATGCACCAAGAATTTGAATGACATTGTTGCTCAAGATCCTAATACTGTAATTGTAGTGGGAGATGAAGGTACCGTTATAAAATGTGTTTGGAATGGAAGTAATTGGACATTTGCGAATGTGGCCGGTACATTGTTGATTAATTCTACCATGAACATTACCTCAATAACTCCTGATATTTTCGGAACTATTCCAAACTATACAAGATGTTATGTGACTGTGAATATTCCGAGTGCGTCAACCAATGCAAACAGAATATTCTTTAATCCTACGGCTTTCAGTGGCGGTGCTGGTTGGACAGATTTGGCCATCAATACAAAATTAAAAGCCAGTGATCTGAAATCAGTATACATGATCGATGACAACAATGGTTTTGCTTGTGGAGTCAATGGTGGTTTGTTTAAAACAACCAATGCTGGTGCTTTGTGGACTCACATAGCAACTTCAACCACCAATGAATTTTCCAAGATTTATTTTAAAGACATTAATAATGGAATTGTATTGGCAGCGGATGGTAATTTGTATTCTACTATCAATGGGGGAAATACTTGGGCTAAAGTTTCAGCAATAGGTACATATAATGATTTGTATTTCCATGATAAAACTAATGGAAAAGGATTTGCCGCTGGTAACGCAGGTCTCTTATCATATATAGATTTTGCCAATATTAGTAATGGGAAATTAGTGAAAAAATACATCACGCCAACCGTTTTAGCAGATGATTTTGGTGCAGTAGGTTCTTCAAGTTCTACAGATGTGTTCATGGGTTCTAAAACAGGGAATACAGTTTATAAGGCTGTTATAAGCGGTGATAAAGTGAAGTTCACCAGTATTGGGGCCATTTCGGGTGTAACAGGTTTCAAAAAGGCTGTTTTTGCCAGTGCTACTCAAGGCGCATTTTTAACCACAGCCGGAAAAGTATATAATTGTCAATATTCAGGTTCATATTCATTTACCAACATTTCACATGCTGGCTCTAATTATAGTGATATTACAAAGGCAGGTACAAACCTGTATGCGATGAACAATGCCAGCAATACAAGCATTTATAAATCTGCATCACCATGGACTACAGTTATGACTGTTCAAGGTGGAACAAATGCAGAAGTTACTTCAGCATTCTCAGAAACCAGTGTCAATTTGATTTCTGTTGGAACAGGCGGTGCTATTCTGGTATTCAGTCAAAGTGGCATGACTTATACAAGTAATACACTTAAAACAGAGCCGCTTAAATTGAAAGACGTTTATGCTGTGCCAACCACAGCACTCTCAAGTACCAATACTGTATTTGCCTGTGGAGTAGATGGTACTTTAATAAAATCTTTGGATGCTGGAGCTACTTGGCAAACTCTTAATTCGTTGACCTACCAGGAGCTCAACGCATTGGTAATGCCTACCATTACCGATGGATTGGTAGCAGGTAACAATGGAACAGTTGTAAAATTGGCTTCGGGTGTTCTGTCTTTGGCTAGCAGTGGCGTCAGCAGTCATTTAAATGATTTGTCTTACAATTCTTCATCAACTCGATATAGCTTGATTGGTCAATCCAAAGCATTTATTCAAACCACCAATGGCGGTGCAAGTTTTACGAAAATAACACCTCCAGGAGGTACTACTGAAAACTACTACAGTGTCATTGATTTTGGAACAACACAAACCATAGTTGCTCAAAGTGGAAAAATTTATAAGTACAGTGCCGGTACTTGGACATCAACTTATAAATTGCCTTATGCATTGAATGCTTTACACATCAACAAAAATTCGGGATATGGTATGATGGTGGGTAATAGCAGTACCACATTAAATACCAGCAATAATGGAAATAACTGGACTCTAAACAAGCCAGTGCCTAAGACAACTACAACTTACTATACATTTACAGGTGTTGCAGTTTGGAATTCAACTAATATTTATGCAACAGCTTTGTCTACTATTCCTTTTAGATTCAATAATCTTCAAGCTACAAGTAACACAGCATTAACAGGGTCAGGAATAACCGCAGTGAATTGGAATGATGTTGTGATTTCTGAATCAGGCAAAGGTTATATTGGCGGATCAGGAAACAAACATGCCTATTTTACAGCAGGAAATACTGCTTGTACATTGGGTTCAAACACAAATACTCCGGGAACATATGTGGTGAACAGTATCAGTATCGGTGCAAAAAAGGCATTCTTTGTTTGCAACAATGGATTAATGTTTAGCGCCGATATGAGCACCAATACCAATACACTTTTAACATCAGGTGTTACCAATAACTTGATGAAAGTTTCTATGTTCGATGATTTCAATGGTATTGTGTTGGGCGCAAGTGGCACAATGCTAAGGTTCTGGGATCAAAACGGAACTTTGTCCATTGAGAATAAATCGTCTGCCAACAACAATGGTACAGCCGTAACTACCACACTACAAGCAGTTGATTACAGCAATAGAAGCAGATTAGTATTTGGTGGGGCTTCTGGGCATGTGAAGAATTTGGAGACCGACAAATATTACACTCAATTTTTTTGGTACAATCAAGTTGGAGAAATTGTTGTAACGCAAAATACAAGGCAGTTTAATAAATCTCCTAAAGCTTATAGTTATTCACTTCAAAACGGTTTGGGAAGGGTTGTTGAAACAGGAGAGATTGCCCAAAATAATTCGATTAGAGATCAATATCAAGATTTAAAACTAAATGATTTTAATTTCAATACATGGATTGCCAGTGGAGTAAGATCTGAAGTTGTTCAATATTTTTACGATAATCAATTTTCTTCAGGTTCAATATTGTTACAAGAAAATTTAAGAAATAGAATTGCTAGTGTTACTTATGAGGAAATTTATGATGGAGTTTCTTCGACATACGAAAGTGCTA
>DASWYG010000193.1:0-9218 GCA_036405075.1 Bacteroidia bacterium
AGTGAATGTGTTTAGGACTGCTATTGCCTTTAATTCGAAACAAGAAAGATGAGTTTCCATCCAGATCAAAATTTCTTGAATACGTGATGGAAACCGTATTGACAGCATGTGCCTGATAAGCAACTCCGGATATAAATTGACCTTCAAATTTAAGGTAGGTATTGTTTGAACCCAATTGAGAAGCACCCAATTTTAAAGATTTTCTTATGACCCTAAAGCCATCGAATGTGGTATCGTGAATTTCAGTGAAACCAAAATTGTCTTGACTCACATACACTTTCATTCTGTGGTCATTGAATAGGACCTTAAAGTTATTGTTGGCCCCAACAGTTACAAAATCCAAAGTAGGAGATGGGCCGGTACTGTTCAAAAACCTAGTTTCGATTGTAGAAAGAAAGCTGCTATAGCTCGTTCCACTGCCAAACAAAGTGCCCGAAAATCCTTCAGCTTCTTTATACAAAGGATCACTGGCTTCAGATCCGCTTAGATCAAATCCTTCGCCATATACATAATTTGAAGTGTAAGTTGCTATACTTTGATGTTGAAAATAAGATTCGGGTGAAATTGAGCCGAAATTCTTATTGACATAGTTTGTCATGTGTTTGGCAGTTTGAGAACTGCCGGTTGGAATAAAAGTTAAATAATAACACGAGGTGTCGGTGATCATGCTGGTAATTGAATTGGCCAGATGTCGAGGGTCCCGATACAGATCTTTATCCAATTCACCATCATTGGTTCGGGCAAAGAATTCAATAAAATCATTACTGTTAAAAACATTGTCGTTTTCACCGGCAACATAAATGGGAATTTCAACCCCTTTGTGGAACATTTGCCATTTCTTCGGATTCACAGTCGTCAAATCAACCTGCATCATTTGAGCAGCAGTAACCAGGAATGGGTAGTCGATTCTGTAAATACCGGTTCTTCCAATTTTTATTTTGAAATACTTCTGATCGCTTTTAATCCACTCATTACCATAAGGTTGAGCGAAAGTATTGGTAAATAAAAAAGTAAGAAATGAACAAAAAAGTAACTTTCTCATTGTTTATGTATGTGTATTCTACAAATATATGCAATTTTGCCACAAAGTTTGCACAAAAAAGTCAAGTATGACAAAGGCTTCCGTTTTATACCTTGTTCCAACAAATATCACAGAAATTGATGTTAACTGGACCATTCCTTCAAATGTTATTAATCAAATCAATAACATTCAAGTATTTATCGTAGAAAATGCTAAGACAACCCGACATTTTCTTAAACTTCTGAATCCACACATAAATTGGGTAGAAAAACTAATTTTTGAGCTGGATAAACATCAACCTGAAAACCAAAAAAAAGAGATACTTGAACTTTTAAAAAGTGGCAAAGACATTGGCTTAATGTCGGAAGCAGGATTGCCTTGCATAGCCGATCCGGGCCATGAAGTCGTCAGAATGGCGCACGATAATGATATTGTTGTTAAACCACTCAATGGTCCTTCTTCTATTATTTTGGCTTTAATTTCAAGTGGTTTAAATGGACAGAATTTTAAATTCAATGGTTATTTGCCGAGCAAACCGGAAGAAAGAAGAAAGTCAATTCAAATTCTTGAAACAGATTCTGCCAAAACCACTCAGCTTTTTATTGAGGCACCATACAGGAATGATAACATGCTAAAGGATTTGATCGATGTTCTGAAGCCGGAAACAAGATTGCTAATGGCAAAAGACATTACTGGAGAAAATGAATTGATCATTTGCAGAAAAGTTAGCTGGTGGAAGAATAACAGAATTGAATTGGGTAAAGTGCCTTGTTTATTTGGTATCGGCCGTTAAGGGCGATTTTCGTTTAAGAAACACCAGCGTTATTAGAAACGCTATAAAACTGCAGATACTTATCACCAATCCTTTGTCAATCTTGGGATTGTAGTAGTTCATGTCCACCTCAGTTCCGGCTTTAATTGTAACAGATAATAATCCATCAGAGGTTTTCTCGATTTGGCCTGAATTTGTTTGCCAATTTTTGTCATACCTTAAACAAAGCAGGGCTGTATCCTTTGTCATTTTGAATGCTATGTTGTTGCAGCTCAATGATTTTAAATTTGCTCCGGTAATGAACTGACCTAAAGTGTCGGTAACGGGTTCCAAATGCAAAGGTTCGTATGCATTGACCAATATGCCTTTATTTAAAATGATGGGAAATTGTCGGTTGAATTTATCATCTGACCTAACAACAGAATTTGGAGCCAGCCCACTGGGTGTGATTTCATCAATTCTCGGTGTTAAACTCAGGTTTCTTGAGAGTGAATTGTAATTTAATGTACTACTAAAGGTAATTGCAATTAAAATCAAATAAACCAATTTATTATCATTTTCATTTTTTAGGCAAATTCCAAGTCCGATCAGCATGGCAAACATCAAAATGAATCCAAATCTCGAAGGAGCTCTTAATCCATCAAAAACAGGCAAAAAATGGTGAATCAGGTACCATGGATTTATATGATCGGGTACATTGCCTAAACTGATCCATAAAACCACCAGGAAAAGTATCAGCCATATCTTAAAACCTATTATTTTTTTATGGAAGTATACAATGAGTAAGGGCAGCAAAATTCCAATGCCAATTGCAAATTCGTGCCAGCCGTGCGGTGTGCCGGTATTGGTAGGATTGTCTTCCAGAGCATTGAGCCAAACCAATAAATTGATTGAACTGTCGTCGTTTACCAAGCGCGGTGATTGAGACCAAAAATCCATTACCGGTAACACTTTCCAAACACTGATGCCAAACCCTGCAAGCATTACAATAACAAATGGTAAGATCATTTTGGTATCTTTATGTATAATTAACAAACCCACTAACCATAAACCTAATGTGATACTAGCCACTATAAAAAGAAATGGAGCGCCTCCTGTAATGAATTGTGATAATATCAATACGGCAATTAGCAGGGAAAATCGGTTTCCATGCAGTTTGAAATTCAACAGGTTAGAAAACAAAAAAGGAAACAAATAGAAATACATGAAATTGCTATGACCGGCCTGTACGATATGTCTTCCTAAATAGGCACTGGAACAAAATAGAACAGCAATCATAAGGGCAATAAGAGGATTGGGATTGATTTTTAAAATCAAAGCCCTCATGCCAAATAAACCTAATAGTATGGCGAGTAGCAATGAGACTTTTAATCCATAGAAAGTGCCGAATAACAATACAGGCAACATGAAGATGCCGGCAACTACAGATTGTGGATTGGCTGTAACATCACTGCCAAAAGCTAAATAAGGATTATAAAGTGGCCATTCCCGATGTTCAACGATAGAGGCTCTGGCAATTTCGTATGTCATATAGGTGAGATCCCAATCGTTGTTGCCATAATGACCCCAATTGCGCGGCAACCACAAACCGGTAATAAACAAAGCCACTATCAGGAAGAACAGCAGAGTGCCGGTCCTACTGATAAGGCATGCATGTGTTTTGCTGTTTTCGAACATTGCGATTGACAAAAAAGGGGCCTTTTAAGCCCCTTTATTTTATTTCAATTTGAATGCTTTTTTTACTTTGTCGATGTAATCGAGTTTTTCCCAAGTGAACAATTCAACTTTAACACTTTTAACCTTTCCTTCAGGTGTTTTGAATTTCTTGGTAACGATTTCATTTTCTCTACCCATGTGTCCATAAGCAGCAGTTTCACTGTAGATAGGGTTTCTTAATTTTAACCTTTGTTCAATGAAATAAGGTCTCATGTCGAATATGGTTTCAACGATTTTAGAAATTTCTCCATCAGACATTTTAACTTTAGCTGTACCATAAGTATTCACATTGATACTGGTTGGTTTGGCTACACCGATTGCGTAACTTACTTGTACCAATACTTCTTTGCAAAGACCTGCAGCTACAAGATTTTTAGCGATGTGTCTGGTTGCATAAGCAGCACTTCTGTCAACTTTGCTTGGATCTTTACCACTGAAAGCTCCACCACCATGCGCACCTTTACCGCCATAAGTATCAACAATGATTTTTCTGCCGGTTAAGCCTGTGTCACCATGTGGTCCACCAATTACAAATTTACCAGTTGGGTTGATGTGATATTTGATGTCATTGTTAAATAGCTTTTTGTATTTAGGGTATTTGGCTTTTACTCTTGGAATTAAAATATCGATGATGTCTTTTTTGATTTTAGCCAACATTTTAGCTTCGGTATCAAAATCATCGTGTTGAGTTGAAACCACTATGGTATCAATTCTTACCGGTTCATTTTTGTCATTGTATTCAAGTGTAACCTGACTTTTAGCATCCGGTCTCAAATATTTAATGGCTTTGTTTTCTCTTCTCAGAGCAGCAAGTTCAATTAAAATTTTATGAGAAAGGTCTAATGCCAAAGGCATATAGTTTTCAGTTTCGCTGGTTGCGTAACCGAACATCATACCTTGGTCACCTGCACCTTGTTCTTCTTTTTTCTTTTTGTCTACACCTTGATTGATGTCAGAGCTTTGTTCATGAATGGCAGAAAACACACCGCAAGAATTGGCTTCAAACATGTATTCGCTTTTTGTGTAACCAATTTTTTTGATGACATCACGGGCTATGGTTTGTACATCTAAGTAAGCGGATGATTTAACTTCACCTGCTAATACCACTTGACCTGTGGTTACTAAGGTTTCACAAGCTACTTTACTTTGATCGTCGAAAGCTAGAAAGTTATCAATCAGTGCATCACTGATCTGATCTGCTACTTTATCCGGGTGTCCTTCTGATACGGACTCTGAGGTAAATAAATATGGCATGTTTTAAAAAATTGATGCAAAAGTAGGGTTAAATTTCAATCATTTCAATGTCTAAAAATTGAATTTTCACCAGATGTCAAACAAAAGAAACAATCTCAATGGTGAATTTCTTCACCTTCCATCTTACTAACCGCTACTGTTGCAACAGCATTTCCAACCACATTGGTAGCAGTTCGCCCCATATCTAAGAATTGATCTATTGGCAACAATAAAGCCAGTCCGGCTTCAGGAATATTAAATCCTGATATGGTAGCTGCAATGACCACAAGCGATGCTCTAGGCACTCCTGCAATGCCTTTACTCGTAACCATCAATACCAAAAGCATGGTGATTTGTTGACTCAGGTCTAAATGAACACCATAAGCCTGAGCAATGAGCATTGAGCCAAAAGTCATATACATCATGCTACCATCCAGGTTAAATGAATAACCCAGTGGTAATACGAAACTGCTAATTTTTTCTTTTATACCAAAACGGTCCAATTGATTGAGCAGTTTAGGATATGCAGATTCACTGCTGGCTGTTGCAAAAGCCAGCATCAACGGTTCCTGAATGTGTCTTAGCAAGGAAAAGGTTTTGTTTTTGATGAACATATAACACAAACTCAAAAGCAATACCCATAAAAGAGACAATCCAAAATAGAACATCAAGATCAGTAAACTGTATTGCTGCAAAACGCCTAAACCTTGTTTGGCGATCACTACTGCAATCGAACTGAAAACCGCCAATGGTGCCAGCCACATGATCATATTCGTGAGTTTTAACATGGCATGCGCCAAAGAGTCCATCAACTTGATCAATGGTTCACCTTTTTCACCAATTGCAGATAAGGCCAAACCAAAGAACACGGAAAAAATTACAATTTGTAATATGGTTTTGTGGCTTGACAATGACAAGATGATGTTTTCAGGAAAAAGTTGATCGATGAAATTGAACAATGTAAAAGTTCCACCATTAATGTCCGGGCGTTCTACATTTGCAACCTGATTAACAAATGCCAGTCCGGGTTCAAAGAAATTCACCAGAATGAGTCCTAAAGTAAGAGACATTAAACTGGCAAAAATGAACCAACCAATGGTTTTAGCTCCCATTCTTCCAACTGTTTTAGCGTCGCCAATTCCTGCTACACCAACAACCAATGTGCTCAATACCAATGGGGCAATGATCAATTTGATCAACCTCAAAAAAACATAATTACCCAATTTTGTATATTCGATAAATAGATCAAGTGACGCTTTATTGTCTTTAAAAAAATGATTGGCTAGTGCCCCGGCAACTATGCCCAGCACCAGACCACCCAATATGAAATATGTCAGTTTGTTTTTCATTCAATTCTTATTTTAACCAAAAAGCCATTCAAAAGCTTCTTCTACTTTTCCGATTTTAATTAGTTTTATTTTGCCATTGTTGTCGTCGATGCCTTTGTTGTATTTGGAAATCATCATCTCTTTGAATCCCAGTTTTTCTGCCTCGGAGATCCTTTGTTCTATTCTAGATACAGCTCTTACCTCACCACTTAATCCAATTTCTCCGGCAAATGCTATGTCTTTATTGATGGCCAGATTTTGATATGACGATAAAATTGAAACCACGATGCCAAGATCTAAACCGGGATCTTCTAAACGCATACCACCCGCAATGTTAATGAACACATCTTTGATACCCAATTGAAAACCACAACGTTTTTCAAGAACAGCCAACAGCATACTGAGTCGGCGCAAATCAAATCCATTACTGGTTCTTTGTGGAGTGCCGTATACTGCTGAACTAACGAGGGCTTGGGTTTCAAGTAGTATTGGACGAATACCTTCAACGGCACAACTGATGCTGATACCACTGAGGTGATCTTCTCTTTCGCTTATAAGGATTTCGGACGGGTTTTCAATTTCACGCAAGCCATTGCCTTTCATTTCATAAATACCGATCTCGCTGGCTGAACCAAATCGGTTTTTTAGGGTCCTTAAAATGCGGTAATTGTAGTGACGGTCTCCCTCGAACTGAAGCACTGTATCTACCATGTGCTCAAGCACTTTTGGTCCGGCAATGTTTCCATCTTTGTTGATATGGCCGATCAAAATTACGGGTACATTTGTTGATTTGGCAAAGCGCAGTAATTCAGCTGTGCACTCTTTGATTTGACTGATACTGCCGGGTGGTGAATCAATGGCTTCTGACGAAAGTGTTTGAACCGAATCTACAATCAATATTTCCGGCAAATCCGATTTCAGTGTGTTCAGTATATTATCTATTGAGGTTTCACAAAGTACCTGACAATCTTCATTGAGAATACCTATGCGACTGGCTCTCATTTTAAGTTGAGTTTCGCTTTCCTCACCACTGATGTATAAAATCCTTTTATTGACTTTTAAGGCCAATTGAAGCAAAAGGGTTGATTTGCCAATACCAGGCTCACCACCTATAAGCGTTACAGAGCCACTTACCAATCCACTGCCTAAAACACGGTTGAGTTCATTGTCAGGAAGAACGATTCTTTGTTCATTGCCTTCTATGATCTCATTTATTTTAATTGGTTCGCTTTTGTTAGTTTTATTTTTCGACCAAATTTTATTGGCGCCGCTTGTTTTATGAACGACTTCTTCGGTGAAACTGTTCCAAGCTTCGCAGGAGGGACATTTGCCCAACCACTTGGAAGCGGAGTGCCCGCAGTTCTTGCAGAAGTATTTAACAATGGCCTTTGTCATATTCGGGTCACAAAAGTGCGATTAAAATCAGAAATTTATGCTATGAGAGTTGTGATGAATATAAAAATTATTTGCGATTTAACCGAGAATTAATTTTGAAAGTGGATTATTTTTCTATTTTTGCAGTCTTAATCAAAGGTTAAATTAAAAATCTATTAAAAAAATGAAAAAGTTATTAGCTTTAATTCTCGTTTTTGTGTTTGTTACTGCCAATGTAAGTACTGTTTATGCTCAATCGGGTAAGAATGCCGCTCCGGCTGCCACAACTGCTGACTCCGTCAACAAGGTTGCAGGTACAGATTCTGCAAATGCTGCCAGTACTACCGATAGTACTGCTTCAGATTCTTCACTTGTGAAAAAAGAAAAAGAAGAAGCTCCTACTGGGCATCAAGAAATCAAAAACAAATTCATCGAAGGTGACCCGGTTTGGATGACCCCGGTATTGATTTGTTTCTTGGTTGGTCTTGCAATCGTTATTGAAAGAATCATTTCTTTGTTCCTTTCAGGTATCAACACACAAAAATTCATCAACAGAATTGAAGATATCCTCAGAACCAAAGGTGTAGAAGCTGCTAAAGAAGAGTGCAGAAACACTAAAGGCCCTATCGCCAGCATTTACTATCAAGGTTTAGACAGAGTAGAAGAAGGTATAGACAAAGTTGAAAACGCCATTCAGGGATATGGTTCCGTACAAATGGGACAAATGGAAAAAGGAATGGTTTGGATTTCATTGTTCATTGCTTTGGCGCCGATGTTAGGATTCTTAGGAACAGTTATCGGTATGATTCAAGCGTTTGATAAAATTGCTGAAGCAGGTGATATTTCTCCGACAATCGTTGCGGATGGTATTAAAGTGGCTTTGTTGACAACAGTTGCCGGTCTGATCGTTGCGATTATCCTTCAGATTTTTTATAACTTGATCCTTTCAAAAATTGACTCAATTGCAAACGAGATGGAAGATGCATCAATCAACCTGATCGATATGTTGATTAAAAATAAAATCGCTAAATAATCATGAACAAGCTATTTAAGAATATTTTTTATCTGATTAGCATTGGTGTTTCCGTAGTCATCAGCATAGCAATATTATTCGCTAGTAAAGGCAATCAGCCTAAATTTGTTAGTGCAGGTTTGATCATCATGTATGTGTTAATGGCATTGGGACTTTTAGTAACACTTGTTTTAGCCTTAAAAGGGATGATTGATAAACCAAAATCAGCCGTGATGACTTTAGTTGGTTTGGGTGTTTTAGGCATTCTGATTTTAGTTGGATATTTATTTGACGATCATGCTGTGCCAATGAGTTATACCAAATACGGAGTCACCTCACCAGAAATGTCTGGTCTTATAGGCGGAAGTTTGATTGCCACTTGGATCATTATGGGTCTAGCGATTTTACTTACCTTATATGCCGCAGTGGTTGATTTTGTTAAAAAAATGTAGTATTTTAACTTTTAAATTTTTAGTGTTATGTCTCGCAAACAAAGATCTGTTCCTGAAATCAACGCCGGTTCTATGGCCGACATCGCTTTCCTCTTGCTAATTTTCTTCCTTGTAACCACCAATATTGACAGTGATAAGGGTATAGAAATGAGTTTACCTCCAAAATTGAGAGGTGATGAAACTCCACCTAAGTTGAAAGAAAGAAATGTATTGGAGGTATTGATCAACTCTCAAGACAGGCTGCTAGTTGAGGACAATGAATTGAGCATTAGTCAGCTTTGTGAAAGGACAAAAGAGTTCATAACCAATC
>DASWYG010000194.1:0-19070 GCA_036405075.1 Bacteroidia bacterium
CACCGCTATCGGTCACGACAAAGGCCGAAGAAGAAGTCAATTTTTGAAATGAAAAATAGTCAAGAGGTTCAGAGAAAATCAAACCATCCAGATTTTCAATTTGTTCCCAGAGTCCAAATTGCTTCAATTTAGAAACGGTTCTGGGATGAATGGGAAACACCAATTTATGATCCAAGGTGATTTTCTTGATCATACTGAACAATACTTCCAGCCCTTCCTTTATATCAACATTTGAAGGTCGGTGCATGGTCATTAGCACATACTTGCCATTTTCTAAGTTCATTTCCTGGAGCACTTGCGAAGCTTGTACTTCGTTCTCAAATTCAACTAAACTGTCTATCATGGTATTTCCAACGAAGTGAATGTTATTGGCATTCTTACCTTCGCTTGTTAAATGATCGATGCCGCTTTGTTCTGTAACAAAAAATAAATCGGCTATTTCATCTGTCAGCAAACGGTTGATTTCTTCGGGCATGGCTCTATCGAAACTTCTCAATCCACTTTCGAGATGCGCTACTTTGATCCCCATTTTATTACCTGTAAGTGCTGCTGCAAAAGTGCTGTTGACATCACCTACAACCATTAACAAATCAGGTAAATACTCGCTGCACACTTTTTCAAGACCCAACATCACATTGGCCATTTGAGCATTTGGAGTACCTTGACCGATGTTGAGCATAAAATCAGGTTTCAAGCCAAACTGATCAAAGAAAACTTGACTCATTTTCTGATCAAAATGTTGACCTGTATGTACAAATTTCACCTCCAGATTGGGGAAATTTTGAGCTACTTGTTTAAATCTGGTGACTTTTATAAAGTTGGGACGGGTGCCAACTACTATCAGTATTTTTTTCAATTTTCAGGACTAATAAAGTCGGCAAAATTAAGACAAATCTTGATTTTATTTATATTTATGGATAATTGGACGTATTTTTGCGGACAATTCACCCGCAACATTAAAGACATAAAAATGTTAAATATTGTTTTATTCGGACCTCCCGGAGCCGGCAAAGGCACCCAGTCACAAAAACTGGTAGATGCATTCAAACTTGTTCACCTATCAACCGGTGACATTTTCAGATACAACATTAAAAACAACACTGAACTGGGCATTTTGGCCAAATCTTACATGGATAAAGGCAATTTGGTTCCAGACGAAGTGACCATTAACATGTTGGAAGCTGAAGTGGTTAAATACCCTGAAGCAAAAGGATTCATTTTTGACGGTTTTCCAAGAACCACTCCTCAAGCGATTGCTCTTGATAAATTTCTTGAATCAAAAGGCACTTCCATCTCAATGATGTTAGCCCTTCAAGTTGATGAAGAAGAATTGATACAAAGGTTGCTTTTGAGAGGAAAAGACAGCGGAAGAGCTGATGATACAGATGAGTCCATCATCAGAAACAGAATTAAAGTATACAACGAGCAAACGGCTGTAGCTGCCGAATTTTATAACCAACAAGGCAAATATCATTCAATTAACGGCGTAGGGAGCATCGATGAAATATTCGACAGGCTTAGTTCCGTTATTGTAGAAAAAAGCCGTTAAAACAAATAAGAGTGCAGGATTCCAATTTCATTGATTACGTCAAAATCTTCTTTCGAAGCGGTAAAGGCGGTAAAGGCAGTGCCCATTTCCACAGAGGAAAGGGATTGCCAAAAGGCGGACCCGATGGCGGAGACGGAGGTAAAGGCGGTGATATCAGATTAAGGGGAAATGCACAGCTTTGGACCTTATTGCACCTAAAATACCGCAAACACATCCACGCCGAAGATGGTGATGAAGGTGCTGCAAAACTATGCACAGGTGCAAGCGGTAAAAACGAGATCATAGAAGTCCCACTAGGCACCATTGCAAGAGATGAAGAAACCGGTGAAGTACTTCTTGAAATCACAGAAGACGGACAAGAAAAAGTACTCTTGAAAGGTGGTCGCGGCGGATTGGGTAATAACCATTTTAAAACATCCACCAAACAAGCACCAACTTATGCTCAACCCGGAGAAAGCGGTTCCGAAGGCTGGACAGTATTAGAGTTGAAGGTATTAGCTGACGTAGGACTTGTTGGATTTCCAAATGCAGGCAAATCTACTTTACTTTCAGTGGTTTCTGCAGCAAAACCAGAAATCGCCAATTATCCTTTTACCACTTTGGTTCCTAACTTAGGCATGGTTCAATACCGCGACTACAGATCATTTGTAATGGCCGATATTCCGGGTATCATTGAAGACGCCCATAAAGGAAAAGGTTTGGGCCATAGGTTCCTGAAACACATAGAAAGAAATGCAGTTTTGTTGTTCCTTATTCCGGCTGATAGTCCTGACATCAAAAAGGAATACAAAATCCTTCAAAACGAGCTCAAACAATACAATCCTGAACTTTTGAAAAAAGAGCGATTGGTAGCGATCACCAAATGTGACATGTTGGATGAAGAATTAATGAGTTTGATGAAGAAAGACCTCAAATCTATGAATCCATTATTTGTATCATCTGTTACCGGTTTGAACCTTCAAAAATTGAAAGACAAACTTTGGGAAAAGATCAAACACACAACCGAAGGCTGGGAAGAGTAATTGATTTTTAAAAGACATAAAAAAAGGCAACCAATGGTTGCCTTTTTCATTAAATATCTTTGTTATCAGTTTTTAGCAAACTGTTTTACGCTTCGGTTACTTCCATCGCTTACTACCAATGTGTATATGCCGGCTGGTAATGATTCTACATCAAGAGCCATACCTGTATAATAATCAGCTTTCATAACCGATTGGCCGGTTGAATTGAATACTTCCAATGCACCTGATTCCATTTGATCATTGACCACAACCATAGAGCTGCGGGCAGGGTTTGGATATACATTTGTGATTGAATTAAGTACCGGTAAAATTGAAACTGGTTTCCATATTTGCATAAAAACAACCACATCAACATAATCCATTGGACTGGATTGTCTTGAAAATCTGATCACCATTTTACCATTTCCACCAACCATTGAAGGGTAACAATGAAAAATCAAATTTCCACTGTCTTTGGCTGCAAATAACCAAGAACCGGTATCAGTTGTAGGTGTTTTGCAACTGATCAAATCGCAAACAGCAGTTCCCCAATCGTTGTCAGGTAAATCGTTTGTAAGACGTGTCCATTTGATGACTTCATCGCCAAGTCCGATGCTTTTAATTTTAGAATGTACTTCAAGATCAACGAAATCTGAAGAATTGGCTTTTGCATAGCCATAAATGTGAAGAGTGTCCTCTGCAATGGTAAATTGAGCCTTTGCATTGAGTCCAAACATCACCAAACATATTAATGTAATATTTCTCAACATAACGCAAATATAACTAAAATTAACCTAAAATTTGAAAAATGCAGTTTTTTCGATGAAGTTCAAAACCCGTTATAAAATCACTTGATCTTGATTTTAAAACTAATATCCAGAGATTTAACCGAATGCGTCAACATACCCAAAGAGATAAAATCGACGCCCGCCTGAGCATAATCTTTGATGTTATCGAGTGTTATTCCACCAGAAGCTTCTGTTTCTGCTCTGCCATCTATTAATTTAACCGCTTCAGCAACCATTTGTGGTGAAAAATTATCCAACATGATTCGCTGTATTGGCAAGCATTCCAAAGCCTGCTCAACTTCAGCCAAATTACGTGTTTCAACTTCAATACCTAAATTTAGATCATTTTTCTGAAGATAGTTTTTTGCTGATTGAATGGCAGGAACAATTCCGCCAGCCACATCAATATGATTGTCTTTTAACATCACCATATCAAACAAACCAAATCGATGATTTTGACCACCACCTGCTTTTACAGCCCACTTTTCCAATATTCTTAAATTGGGAGTTGTTTTTCGGGTATCCAAAACCACTGTATGGTAAGGTTCAATTAACCTGGCAGCAGAAGCCGTAGTTGTGGCTATTCCGCTAAGTCTTTGCATGATATTGAGGAGCAAGCGTTCGCTTTTTAACAGAGAAATGGCTTTGCCATTGACTTCCATCCCAATTTGACCTATAGAAACGTTATCGCCATCATTGACAAATGTTTGGATGACACAATCAGGATCATTGATTGTAAGGATTTTTTTGGCTATAGATATTCCCGCAACAACGCCATTGTCTTTGAACAATAGAATTGCGGATGAGATCTTATCCGGACCAATACATGAAAGAGAAGAATGGTCGCCTGACCCAATGTCTTCTTTCAAAGCATTCTGAATGATCTCAAGCACCTGAGGGTGATTGCTAATGTCTTCGATTTTTTCTGACATAAAAAAAGTACTGCAAATTAAGGCAGTACTTTCTATTTATTCGAAATTATTCGAAAAATCAGATGATTTTGAACTCGTTGATGATAAATGCCCCCCCTTTGTTAGTTCCGGAAATTGAAATTCTAAAATTACCGGTCTTTGTTGTAAGATTAATAACAATCATACTGTTGGTGGTACCATTGGTTTCATGGGTAACAACTGCTTTTACTGGCTGATTATTTTTGAAAAAGTTATCGAGTACCATTTTAGCTTGTTCTTTCGAGTGCACACCGGAAGTACCGGGTGTTACCAATTCAATACTGCTGTTAAACATTGAAGCCAGATCAGCAGTATTGGCGTTTTGAATGTCCATTGCAATCCTTTCGCCTTCCCCTGCTTGAGCGGAATAAGCTGTAAGAGTGAGCAACGCAATTAAAATACTTTTAATCATTTGATATACATTTTACACAAATCATGCCAAACGGAAAACACAAACTTAAGCTCGTATTAACTTCCGGCTTATGCCCTTTGAATTTTCTTTAATCTTTTCTTCAGATCTTCGATTTGATCTCTGTATCTGGCGGCTTCAATGAACTCCATTTCCTTAGCTGCCTTCATCATGGATCGTTCAGTTTCTTTTATGGCTTTTTCCAATTCATCAGGACCCATGTAATCAAATACCGGATCAGCTGCAACACCTATTTCACCGTCATTGTTGTTGTATACAGGTAAATTCTCATTGCGTTTTGCATCAGCAACACTGGTTTGAGTCATGATTTGATCCTTAGATTTCAAAACAGTTTTTGGCACTATTCCATGCTCAGTATTATATGCCTTTTGCTTTTCTCTTCTTCGTTCAGTTTCTTCAATGGTCTTCCGCATAGAGTCTGTCATGCGATCTGCATACATTATCACTTTACCATTGACATTTCTGGCAGCTCTACCAATGGTTTGAACCAAACTGGTAACGCTTCTTAAAAACCCTTCTTTATCGGCATCTAAAATGGCAACAAAACTAACCTCCGGTAAATCCAATCCTTCTCTTAAAAGGTTGATACCTATAAGCACATCGATTTTTCCCAATCTGAGATCTCTTAATATTTCTACTCGATCGAGGGTCTTAACATCACTGTGAATGTATTGACATTTGATACCTAATCGGGTCATGTATTTGGCCAATTCCTCACTCATTCGCTTGGTTAGAGTAGTCACCAATACCCTGTCGCCCTGTTTCACGCGCTCATCCACTTCTTCCAACAAATCATCAACCTGATTGACACAAGGTCTAACTTCTATCACCGGATCGAGTAATCCTGTAGGTCTGATCAATTGTTCAACTACTAATCCTTCTGATTCTGATATTTCAAAATCAGCCGGTGTAGCACTCACATATATCACTTGATTCACCAAAGAGTGAAACTCCTCAGCCTTAAGCGGCCTATTGTCCATGGCTGCAGGCAACCTGAAACCATATTCCACCAGATTGATTTTACGGGCTCTGTCTCCACCATACATAGCTCTGATTTGAGGCATACTTACGTGACTCTCGTCAACCACTAAAAGAAAATCATCCGGAAAATAATCCAACAAACAGAATGGGCGATCTCCGGGATGCCTTCTGTCCATATATCGACTGTAATTTTCAATTCCACTGCAATAACCCAGTTCTCTCATCATTTCCAGATCAAAATTCACTCTTTCTTCGAGTCGTTTTGCTTCTAAAGATTTTCCATTTTGATTGAAATATTCCAATTGCAAGACCAGGTCATCCTGAATTTCGTGAATGGCCTGATGCAATCTGTCTTTTGGCGATACATAGATATTAGCAGGGTAAATGGCCACATCAGTATGATCATCTAAAATGTTACCACTTGATGGTTCGAAAGTTTGAATTTCTTCAATTTCATTTCCAAAAAAAGAAATCCTGTATGCAGTATCACTGTATGCAGGAAATACATCAACTACATCGCCTTTTACCCTGAAATTTGAACGTTTGAATTCATCTGTGGTTCGACTGTATAAACTGTCTACCAGTTTATGTAAAAAAGTATTTCTCGACACCACCATGCCTTTGCTAATTCTGATGATGCTGTCTTCATAATCCTTGGGATTTCCAGCTCCATAAATACAACTTACAGATGCCACAATGATGATGTCTCTCCTACCACTCAATAAAGTTGAGATGGTTTTCAACCTCATCTTTTCAATTTCTTCATTGATGGCCAGATCTTTCTCAATATAAGTTCCGGTGGTTGGAATAAATGCCTCCGGTTGGTAGTAATCGTAATAGCTTACAAAATATTCTACTGCATTGTTAGGAAAAAATTGTTTGAATTCGCCATACAGCTGAGCCACCAAGGTTTTATTATGGCTCAAAACCAGAGTTGGTCTTTTAACCTGATTGATGACATTGGCAACTGTAAAAGTTTTACCACTACCTGTCACACCCAATAAAGTTTGTGCCCTGATATTGGAATTCAATCCTTCAACCAACTGACGAATGGCTTCAGGCTGATCGCCCATTGGTTTAAAATCCGACTTTAATTCAAATGCGGACATATTGTGTAATTGATTTAAGCTTGTTCGAGTCTGAAACGTTCTCTTCTGAACTCTGAATAACCCAATGGATTGTCATTCAAATGATCGGTCTCATGTCTTTTATGATAAATGTCTATGGCTTCAAATACTGCATTGGTGAAGCTCAATGGATATGCAATGTTTTTTCCGGCTATATCATAACCTGTACCGTGATCCGGACTGGTTCTGATCACCGGTAGACCGGCGGTATAATTGATACCATCGTCAAAAGCAATGGATTTGAATGGAATCAAACCCTGATCATGATACATGGCCAATACCATATCAAATTTGGTATAAGATTTCTTTCCAAAAAAACCATCAGCGCTGTATGGACCAAAGCAAAAGATGCCTTCTGAATTGGCTTGTTTAATTGCAGGCTCTATGATGTCTAACTCCTCTTTACCCATTACCCCTTTATCACCATTATGAGGGTTAAGTCCTAAAACAGCAATCTTTGGTTTTACGATTCCAAAATCGCGCTTCAAACTTTCGGTAGCGATTTTTAATTTGGTAAGAATGCTTTCTTTGTTGATGGATTTAGGCACATCGGCCAAAGCCAAATGTTCGGTTAGCAAACCCACTTTTATGTCTTCACTGTAAAGCAACATCAATGAAGCTTCCATTCCAAGTTCTTCCGTGATGTATCCGGTATGTCCGCTGAAACCTTTTGGTGTTTCAATGTTCGATTTGTCCAAAGGCGCTGTTACCATAGCATGTAATTTACCTGCCTTGGCATCCACCAACATTCTTTCAATGGCAGCAAAAGCTTCTTTCCCTCCGGCTTGAGTGGATTGGCCAAATTGTACTTCAAAAGCCTCATTGCTCGAGGTGATCAAATTCAATTGATTGCCTTTGATTTCCGAGATGTCTTTGACCAAAACATAGGATGGTTTTTCCATGTTTAATACCTTTTTGTGAAAAGCAAATGTTTTCGGATTGGCATAAACAACCGGGATACAATAATCATACATCATCTGATTTTGGAAAGTTTTGATGATGACTTCCAGACCGACACCGTTAGGGTCGCCCATGGATATGCCGATAATGGGTTTATTCATTTTATTTTTTTGCTTTAGATTTAGCTTGTTTCATTAAAAAGTCTATCATTAAACGCACGCCAACACCTGTACCACCTTTAGGTTTATAGGCATCCGGGGCATGGTTAAAAGCAGGGCCTGCAATATCAAAATGCATCCAAGGATAATCTGTAAAATGCTGTAAGAACTTAGCAGCACTGATCTGCCCGCCTTCGCCTTTCCCCAAATTGGTCATATCAGCTATTTCAGATTTCAATTCATCTGCATATTCTTGCCACAAAGGAAACTCCACCAATCTTTCGAACACTGCATAACTGCTTTCAAAAATGTCTTTTTTCACAGAATCATCTGCAGTTCCCAAAACAGCTGTAGCATAAGGTCCAATGGCTCGTACTGCTGCGCCAGTCAATGTTGCAAAATCACAAACCAATTCAGGTTTCAATTTTTTAGCAAAATGAAGTGCATCTGCTAATATCAACCTGCCTTCGGCATCGGTATTCAAAATCTCTACAGTTGTTCCGCTGTACATGGTGATCACATCACCGGGGGCATAACTGTTTTCACCAATCCAATTATCGGTTGCAGGCACTAATCCTACAACATGTATGGGCAATTCCAGTTTTGCAACTGCATTTAAAACACCTACTACCAAAGCAGCACCGGCCATGTCACATTTCATGTGGTCCATGCTCATGGGAGTTGGTTTCAAACTCAAGCCGCCGGTATCATACACGACACCTTTTCCAACCAAAACATAAGGCTTTTTATTGATGGCCTTGTTCGGTTTGTATTCCATGATATTGAATGTTGGAGGAATTCGACTTGCTTTGTTCACCGCCAAGATTCCACCCATTTTCTGAGCTTCTATTTTTGCTTCATTCCAAACTTCTATTTTAAATCCTGCATTTTTAGCGATCTTTTTAAACTCTTCAGAAATTTGAACTGAAGTCAAATAACTGTGTGGTTCATTTACCAGATCTCTTGCAATAAAGGTAGAATCAAGCACTACATCTAAAATATGAAGTGCATCCGAATCAGCACAAGACTGTAGAACAGAAATATCTTTTAAAACATTATGAGCAGGCTTTGTCTTGTATTTCAAAAACTGATAATTGCTCAAAGCAAGTCCTTCAACTAGTGATAGAATATGGTTTTTATCACCAAATGCAACACATACTGAATCACTGCCATTTTTATTCAAAGCAGAAGAAAAGGAAGCACCGGTTCTTCTGAGCTTCTCAGAGGTTTCCCAATCGTTGCTGACTTCAGAAATCGCAATGAGCATCGACTTACCAGATTGGTTGAAAACCAATTCGGATTTTTTAGACTCTATCGCTTTTTTTAAGACTTCGGTTTCCTGCTTGTTGAGCAAGCCGGTATTCTTATAATTCTCTTTGTTAACGATGGCAATCAGTGCCTGATCATCATTTGTTTTCTTTGCAATGTGGATGTATTTCATTTCTTCTTTTTTTATTCGACTATAACCAAACAGTATTCTTTTTTGCCTCTTTGAGCCAAAATGTATTTATCATTGATCAGATCGGAGGCATTGATCTGGCGTTCCAAATCAGCAGTTTTTTCGCGATTGATGCTGATACCATTACCTTGCAGCATCTTTCTTGCTTCTGTTTTACTAGGCGTAATGGCTGTTTTTTCACTTAAAAAATCGATGATGGCGATGCCGCTTTCCAATTCAGAACGCGACAATCTGGCTTGTGGAACACCTTCCATAGCACTGAGAAGTGTTGCTTCATCAATACCAGCCAATTCAGTGGCGCTGCCTTTTCCAAACAAAATTTCAGTGGCGCTTACCGCTTTGTCATAAGCCTCCTGCCCATGAACCCTGATGGTTACTTCTTTTGCCAATTCTTTTTGAAGCAAATGAGTTGGAATCGCCTCTATTTCTTCTTTGGTTTTCAAACTGAAAATCCTGATGTAATTCAATACATCGGCATCAGTGGATCTGATCCAAAATTGATAGAAACTGTATGGAGATGTTTTAGCAGGATCCAGCCAAATATTTCCGCCTTCAGACTTACCAAATTTTGTTCCATCAGCTTTTTTGATCAAAGGCGTGGTCATTGCAAAAGCTTCGCCACCTTCCATTCGTCTTATCAATTCGGTTCCTGTTACAATGTTTCCCCATTGATCGCTGCCTCCCATTTGAATTTGAATGCCACGACTTTTCCATAAGTGGTAGTAATCATAACCTTGAATCAATTGGTAACTGAATTCTGTAAAAGACATACCGGTTTCAAGTCTTTTTTTAACAGAATCTTTGGCCATCATATAATTCACAGAAATGTGTTTACCAACATCTCTGATAAAATTCAAAAAAGTAAAATCTTTGAACCAGTCATAGTTGTTTACTATCTCAGCACTGTTTTCTCCGCAATTGAAATCTAGAAATCTCTCCAATTGCTTTTTTTGACATTCCAAATTGTATCTGAGTGCTTCTTCACTCAACAAATTCCTTTCAGCACTTTTGCCACTTGGATCTCCCACCATTCCGGTAGCACCTCCAACTAGAGCAATGGGCTTATGTCCGGCTCTTTGAAAATGAAGCAAGGTCATGATTTGAACCATGTTCCCCACTCCCAACGAATCAGCTGTAGGATCAAAACCAATATATCCTGTCACCATTTTAGATTTCAACAATTCCTCAGTCCCGGGCATAATGTCCTGGATCATATTCCTCCATTTGAATTCGTCAATGATGTTGTATTTCGGCGACATAGAAAAGTAAAAATTTTTAGTGGTTTGCAAAGATAGTGTAAATGCATTATTTTATTGAATGTTGAAGTAAAATAAAATAGCACAAAACCGCTCCCAAAATTGTATTGAATGCTGAGTCATTTTTTTGTCCTTAAGAATAGATTTTACTGTAAAACCTAAATCAATAGCCAAATTACATTCTACTATTTTTGCAATGAATGAACTTTATTGCCCATTATCACTTTTACAAAAAAGAAGATGCTCACTTCAACTTGGGATTAATTTTACCTGATCTGGTCAAAAATTTTTGTAAGTTGCATTTAAAACCTGCCAACAGCTATGTCAACAGGGTTTTGAATTCATTGAATGAAGGCAGTAAAATCCATTTACTTGGAGATAAAACCTTTCACAACTCTGTAAGTTTTAAGGTTTGTCAGGATTACATTTCTGATCATTTAGATCCATTTGCGGCTTGGCCCAGAAAATGGTTCCTGAACCATATTCTGACTGAAATTCTTTTGGACAGGGTCATTATGGACCGTTATCCGAATGAAGCCCAAAACTTTTACCAACAGCTTGAGTCAGTTGACAGATCAAAAGTAGAATTGTACCTCAAACTTTCGGGTATACACTCCTATCAAAACTTCAACCCTTCCTACGAGAGATTTGTAAGCAGTAAGTTTATTTTCGAATATTTACACAATGAAAAAATCATTTATGCGTTAGGCAGGTTGTATTCGAGGGTTGGCATTCAATATGAGTGGACAGAAAATGACAAAAATCTGATTTTGTTCCATATCGACAAATTACTGAATTTCATTGACTTGCAATACGAAAACTTTAAATTGGATCTAATACATTGATAATAACACAAAAAATGAGATATTTGCATTACCAGATGTTCAAATACACAATAGCTTTGATGCTGATACTGACAGGAAGTATCGGTTATTCACAAAATGCAACTAAATACAGCAATGAGTTTCTCCAAATAGGCGTCGGGGCCAGATCACTTGGCATGGGTGGAGCCATTATTGCATCTACAAATGACGTTTATTCAGGTTATTGGAATCCGGCGGGATTAACCAATATTAAAAACAATGCTCAAATATCTTTGATGCACGCTGCTTATTTTGCAGGTATTGCCAATTATGACTATGGTGCTTGGGCGGCTAAAACCGGCGACAAAGGTGCGATTGGCTTAAGTTTGATTCGTTTTGGTATTGATGGCATTCCTAACACTTTAGATTTATTAAGAAATGGTGAAATCGATTACACCAGAGTAACCTCATTTAATGCAACTGATTTTGCCGCTATTTTTTCTTATGCGCAGGTTGAAGATTTTAACGGCTCAAGAAATGTTGATTTCTCTTGGGGTGGTAACATGAAACTGGTTAGGCGTAAAATAGGTTCGTTTGCAAAATCATTTGGTTTTGGATTTGATGGCGGCATTCAATTTAAAAATGATAAGAAAAACTGGGCCGCAGGTTTGGTCATCAGAGACGTAACATCCACTTTTAATAGTTGGAGAACCACTTTTACTGATGCACAAAAAGAAGTATTAACCCAAAATTCAAGTACTTCTGAGATCCCTAAGAACTCACTTGAAATTACTCTACCAAGAATCATGGGCGGATATGCTAAAACCTGGGAAAGCGGCAGCTGGACTTTTTTAGCTGAGATTGATGCCAACATGACCTTGGATGGCAAGAGAAATACATTGATTCGAACAAATTTGATCAGCATAGACCCATACATTGGCGGCGAGATCGGTTATGATATTGGCAATAACAATCATTTGTATTTCAGAGCCGGGGCAAACAATTACCAAAAATACACGAACAAAAACGGTAAATCAGTGAATTCTGTTATGCCCAATGTTGGTCTTGGTTTTACATTTGGTCGTTTTTCTATTGATTATGCACTGACCAATTTAAGTTCAATTGGTGGTTCTGGTATTGGATTGTATTCCAATATTTTTTCATTAAAACTCGCCATCAACAGAGACGGTAAGTAAGTACAAATACGATTTTCCTTATGATTTGAGATTATCTATTCATTTATAGATATAAAGTCTTTTTAATCAGACTGCATTAATCTAAATTTGCAGCCTCCAACAATTGTGTCCTTAACTGATAAACTTAAAGAGCGCTGGAAAGTCAAAAGCGGATTCCAGGTATTGATCATTTTAGTGGTCTTCGCATGCACCGGATATTCCATCGTGTTGATCAAACATTTGATTGGAATAGACAAAACTACCACCATTGCAAACAGAATCTTGTTTTATGTTGCAGTATTACCCATTTACAATCTTCTTCTGCTGGGTTATGGATTCATTTTTGGTCAATTTAAATTCTTTTTAGAGTTTGAAAAACGCTTCTTTGGACGCCTATTTCCCTGGTTAAAAAAAAAGAAATGAAGATCAGCAACCAAGACATATTGAATGCTCTAAAGCATGTAGATGATCCAGATCTAAAAAAAGATCTGGTAACACTCAATATGATTCGCGACCTGATTGTCGATGGGAATAAAGTGAATTTTTCGGTTTACTTAACCACCCCGGCTTGTCCGATGAAAGATTTCATTGAAAATGCCTGTCGCAATGCCATTGCGCACTTTGTTAGTGAAGATTTGGAGGTTAAAATCAAAATGACCGCTGAAGTAATAGGACATTCTAAATCTGAGATTCTTCCAAGAGTAAAAAATATAATTGCCATTGCCAGTGGAAAAGGAGGAGTTGGCAAATCTACTGTAGCTGCAGGTTTGGCCTTGGCCCTAAGCGAATCTGGTGCTGCAACCGGATTAATGGATGCTGACATTTACGGTCCATCAATTCCCTTATTATTTGGAGCAGTTGGAGAACCGGTAGAAATGGAAGTAGTTGATGGAAAAGAATTGATGAAGCCCATTACAAGAAATGGCATCAAACTTTTTTCGATTGGTTTCTTATCTTCAGAAAAGGAAGCTGTTGTATGGAGAGGACCAATGGTTTCATCGGCATTGAAGCAATTCATCAATGGTGTCAATTGGGGTGATTTGGATTATTTGGTGATAGATTTACCTCCGGGAACCGGAGATGTTCAGTTGACCATTGTTCAGAATTTACCTTTAACCGGTGCAGTAATCGTAAGTACCCCTCAAAAACTTGCAATTGCCGATGCAAGAAGGGCTTGTGCCATGTTTAAAATCCAAGGTGTAGACACGCCTATTTTGGGCATGGTCGAAAACATGTCTTATTTCAGCCCGGAAGATGCGCCGGATAAAAAATACCGAATATTTGGAAGTGGCGGCGTACAGACTTTAGCCAATGAATTTGGATCAGAAGTTTTGGGAGAAATTCCCATAAAAGAACAAATGGTTGAAGATGGTGACAATGCAGGATTAGGAAAAGATGGGCATTTCGAAATTTTTAAAGATATTGCGGGCCGATTGGTCAGACAAATAGCGATACAACAAGCCGGAATAAAAACATTATGACAGATTACAAACTTAAGATTGAAGAAGCCCTTGACTCGGTTAGACCATTTCTCAAAATGGATGGAGGCGATGTGGAATTTATCAATATTGACGACGAAAAAGTAGTGACTTTAAAACTTCTAGGATCATGCAGTGGATGTTCCATGAGTCACATGACCATGAAAGCCGGAATTGAAGAAGCGATTAAAAAACTTTTACCGGAAGTTAAATCTGTAGTTGCTTTAAACGACTGAGGCTTTATTTACCAGTGGGTGACAATTGGAGCACCTGGCCTCATAATGTTCTGACTGTCCCACCAAAATCAACACTTTATTTTCAGTTTTTCTATAGGTGAATTCAGCATCACCACCACAAGTTGCGCATTTGGCTTTCAGTTGATTTTTCTCGTTGGCTATTTCCACCAAACCAGCCATCAACCCAAAAGGCCTGATCAAATAATCTGTATCCAAACCAGCCGCTACCACATCGATTCCCTTTGCCAACAATCGCTTTACATCACTTATAAATACCTTGTTGATGAATTGAGCTTCATCTATGATCAGCAGTTTGGTATAAGCTGTAACATGTTCAAAAACATCGAATTCAGAATGATAGATCAAACATTCATGACTTTTACCATCGTGTGTTACAATAGAATTTTTTGAATATCTGATGTCAATATCCGGCTTTATGACGATAAATTCATTGGGTTTAAGTCCTGAATGACTCAGGTACTCTATCAATGCACTCGTTTTACCCGAGAACATACAACCGTAATAGACTTTCAATTGACCAATTTTCGACATGATAATGTCCGACAAAATTGAATAAAAAAACTGAATCCCAATTAAACTGTTTATAAAAAAAAATGAAAATACTATCTGAAGACGGCCCATTTCATTAATATTGCTAAGTTAACATTTATGAAACCGGCAGATAAAGAGAAAATGGAAAAATTGAGAGCTGCATTGACATTGATTCAAAACGCAGTGAATGAATTAGAGGGACAGAGAAATGTCGATTTTTTCAAGACTGTAATCAAAAACAAATCAATTGAAATTTTTGAATTGGTTACAGCATTGGAATTGAATGAAGAATCTTCAAACCTAAAAAGTGAAACGGAAACAAAGGTTAAAACCATTGAGCATGTAGTTGCAACTCCTGAAACACCTAAAATGGTTGAAGTGCCCAAAACGGAAAATATTCCGGTAAAAGCAGAACCCATCATTGAAGAAAAGGTTATTGAGCCGATGGTTATTGAACCAGAACCCATCCGGGAAAAAATTGCAGAACCTGAAGTAATTGCAAAGGTTGTTGAGCCAATAGCAGAAAAAGCTGTTGAACCTTTAAAAATTCAAAAAACAGAACCTGCGGAAGAAGTAAAATCTAAAAAACAAGAAGCTCATATAGAAAATGAGTCATTGAACGATCGCTTGTCTAAGAACAAGCAACCGGCTCATAACTTGGTTGAAAAATCAAAAGAGACTCCAATTGCTGATTTGGCAAAATCCATTTCCATCAGTAAGAAATTTGAATTCATAAACGGCCTGTTTGATGGCAAGGCTGAGGCTTATAAGGCTTGCCTGCAAACCATTCAAAATGCAAGCAATGTTGAAGAAGCTTATGCATTTCTGGAAAACGAAATTGCAAACACTTATGAATGGGATGAAAACGAAAAACTGGCTGAAGAATTTTTCAGTCTAACCAGAAGAAGGTTTCTAAAATAAATCATTTATGCAGACTTGGCATTCAGTTCCCTTTGCAAGGGTGCTGATTCCTGTCGTAGCCGGTATCCTGACTTTTAAATATACTGAATTGGGAATTCAACTTTCCCTATACTCGGCGGTTTCAGTAGGCTTGCTCGCCCTGTTATTCACTACAGGTGCTTTTAAAAATAAACCAACCTTAAAAAGGTCAATAATTGGACTTTTATACAGTCTAACTTGCTATTCTCTAGCAATGGTCTTGACGTATTTGCACAACGAAAACAAATTGTGCGGCCATTTTACAACTAAAGCTGGTAAAGCATACGTCTTACAAATCGAAGAAATAGTCAAATCAGATTCATTTCAAATCACCTATTTGGCCAAAGTATTGGCGATTGTTGATCACAATGATTCGCTTAAGAAGTCGTTTGGAAAAACGCTGATCAAGCTCAAAAAAAGAGAATTTGACACTTCAATTAAAATTGCTCAAATACTTATAACCAACTCTGCACCAGATACACTAAAACACCCCATCCATCCTTGGAAATTTGACTACAGAAAATATCTGGAATCTAAACAGATCTATAAGATCTTTAACATCAAAAAGCATCAAATAATTGAATTTAAAACCGGCAATAAAACTTTCAAAATGATGGCAATTCAATTGAGAGATCATTTGATAGAAAACATTAAAAAATTATTGCCAAGAGAAAAAGATGCGGGTTTTGCAGAGGCTCTACTTTTAGGTTATAAAAGTGACTTAAATGAAGACCTGAATGAAGATTTTATGAAGACAGGTACATTACATGTACTGGCTGTAAGCGGATTACATGTTGGATTAATCTATATGATCTTAAATTTCCTATTCAAGTCATTTGGCGCATCCAGAGGCTCAGCTTACATCAAATTGATTCCAATACTTATAGGACTTTGGACCTATGTATTCATAACCGGAATTGGGGCAAGCATTTTAAGGGCAGGAATCATGTTTACAATGATTGCAATTTCCGATACATTCAATAGAAAATCCGAAACATATAACACCATTTTCGCATCGGCTTTCATTATTTTGATATTTGATTCGAATGCTTTGTTTGATGTGGGTTTTCAACTGTCATACTTAGCCGTAATAGGTATAGTTTACATGAATTCTCTGTTTGAATTATTACCTAAATCGCGATATGGTTTGATTTCCAAAATTCAAGAATTGTCATTGGTCACATTAGCCGCTCAATTGTTCACATTTCCGCTCAGTTTATATTACTTTCATCAATTCCCCATCTATTTTCTCCCTGCCAATCTTTTGATCATTCCTTTAACCACAGGAATCATGTTGGGTATAATTGCTGGATTATGCATACAAAAAATCACATTTCTATCAGTCATTATCGAGTTTTTAATTCATTACAGCATGAAATTAAACGAGTATCTGGTAGGTTTTTTTGCAGGTTTGCCACATGCTTCAATAAGTGGCATCAATTGGTCAATATATATGACTTTATTGGTTTATCCATTGTTGATTTATTTCACAGAATCCATAAAATCAAGGCAATCCAAATATTTCATTTATGGCTTAACATTAAGTTTGATATTGATATCTGCTTGCATTTATCATAACATTGAACTCAATCAACAAAAATTCACATTTGAGCTAACCAACCGAAGGATGAATGGATACGTATTTATCAGCGGTCGTCGACTAATAGTATTTACTGATTCGTGCCATTCAATTTCCGAAAAAGAACAATTAGAAATAGAAGGACATTTTGGGATTAAAAAAACATTTATGCGAAAAGTCAAAACAATTGACAGACGACATTGAAAAGGTTAAAAATGTGATATTGAGTCGAATATTTTTACACAAATATGACAAAAGACCAAAAAGTAATTGTCAAACAACTTATTCACAGAAAATACTTCTACAAAAGGGCAAATAAAGAAATAAAAACACAAGTCAGTACTCTAATAATCAGTACAATGTGCATAAGAAGTACCTTTCACCTATGCTCAACAATTGTTTTAACGAATAACAAGCATATCGAAAATAAAAATTCAATTTGTAAAAATCGTGTCAAATTATTCAAAAAGAGAGACTTCGCTTCTGCTGTTTTTTTACAATACAATTTGGTGATTCAAAAATCATTTCTATATTTGGAGGGTAAAAACAACAATAAATTTTATATTAATTATGAGAAAATTCTACAAACCACTGGGAATCTTACGATTGGCACTTTTGGTGCTAACAGTTGGATTCTTGAGTACGACAAAAGCACAGTTGTCGGGCTCTTACACGTTGGACAGTACTCTCGCCACGGGAGGGACAAACTTCAAGACCTGGGCGGATTTCCGTTCATCTATCGTCACAAATGGTGTCAGCGCAGCTGTTACATTAAATGTGATTACCAATCGCGTTGAAACTGCACAAATCAGTTTCCCTGCAATTACCGGCGCTTCTGCCACCAACACCATTACAATTAAAGGAAACAGTATGGTTTTGGAAGCAGATCTTACCGATGCTGTAATTTTATTTGACGGAGTTGATTACTTAACCATTGATGGCCTTGTTATCAGAAACACTTCAAACAGTGCGACTACAAGAGGTATCAGGGTTCAAAATGAATCTGACAACAACACCATCAAGAACAACACAATTGAATTTTCTGCATTAACTACTACTTCTACATCAGGTAGTGCTTACATTTTATTCAGTACTTCAACCACATCTGCTACCACTTCAAGTAGTACCAACCATGGTTTGAACAACGTTATCAGTGGTAACTTAATGAGAACCACCAATTCAGGCAGCCCCGGCCCTGCTTTTGGTATCACCATCCAAGGTAGTAGCTCTTCTTATACTGCTACAGCTCAAAACAACACTGTTAGTGGTAACACCATTCAAAATTTCTACTACATGGGTATCTACATGAACAACACAAATGGTAACCAAATTTTGAACAATGACATTTCAAGAGCAAACGCTACCTCTTACAACAGTAACTCTACATTGTTGGGTATTTACAGCACATATTCTTATGCTGCAAACAGAGCGACTAAAATTGATGGTAACAATATCCACGATTTGCCTTATCAAGGTGGTACAGCATCTAATGCTCCTGGTACTGTATATGTTACATACTTCCAATACAACTACGGTAACAGCACTTACAGATTCTCTGCCAGCAACAACACATTGAAAGACAACAAAGCCAATGGTTATATGTACTTGTGCTATGGTTACTACAACTACCACATGGATTTGATCGGTAACTTAGCTGACAACAATGATGTTCCGGTATCTACTTCCAGTTCATATTTCTTCTATGGTTT
>DASWYG010000195.1:0-13006 GCA_036405075.1 Bacteroidia bacterium
TGATATAGGTTTCTCTCATTAAAATAAAACCAATGGATGCTATTACACCTAAGATAAATCCAACCAGATAAATATTGAATGGTACCGGAGATACCGGGAAATAACCACTTTCAGCTTCACTTACCAAACGCGTATCAGCAACTGATGATGCGTAAGACAAAGCTGTTTCTTCTCTTTTTTGTAAAAGGAATGTATAAATGCTGTTTTTTACACCTTGTTCACGACTGATTTCGAGCAATTCCCTTTCTTTTTTAGGAATATTTCTGAGCATGATCTGATATTTAGAACTTTCACCTTGAATATTGGCTTTTGTCGCATTTAGGTTGTTGCGAATGTTGCGAATATTTTCTAGCAAACTTGGTTTCAGCAAAGCAATCTGTCCTTTAACGGCTTGAATGGTTGGTGAATTTTCAGCACTTGTCTTTCTCAATCTGTCTAACTGTTGTTCAGCTTCATTAAGTTTATTCAGTGTTTGCAACAAGATTGGATCAGAAATACCTAAAGTTGCCGGTACTGTACCACCGCCTAAAACATAAGATTCAACCTCATTTAATACGGATAATTGGATGTTCACTTCTGCCAATTCCTTGTCGGTTACCTGTGCACTCGAAAGTATGGCAGTTCCTTCTGATGAAGGGTTTAAAATGTCATTTTGCTTTTTGTATGTTTCAACACTTTGCTCGATGGTAGACAATTCGGCTATAACCAATTTCAAACGATTGTCGATGAAATCGAGAGTAGCGGCTGCTGTTCCATTCTTATCTTTTACTGAAGCTTCGTTGTATACTTTGATCAATGTGTTCAAAATATCTTCAGCGCGTTTTGAACTTGGGTCAGATATTTTCAGGTTGATAATTGTTGATTGCTTGGCGCCGGTAAAGACACTCAGTTGTCCAACCAGTCCTTTTGCTACATCAACAACTTTCTTGACTTGAAATTTGTATTGTTTATTGTCATTGATGTCATTTTCTCGGTTGAGTTGAATTTTAAACCTTCCAAATGGTGTTTCAACAGGTACTTCAAGTGGGTATTCTTTTCCCTGAAATGCCACAACTTTCTTCTTAGGCATATAGGTAAAAGCAATGAGACCGGGTGTTGGCACTATGCTATCCGGTTGAACAGCAACAAAAGTAACAGGCACTGTTTTGTATGCCAAGAGGTCTTTTACACGACCGGGAGCATATACTTCAGAATAAAGTCCAAGTTCTTTTACCACTTGAGTCATGATGTCTTTAGACTTCAATAATTCAATTTCATTTTCAACATTTCTTTTAGACTCAGTTCCTTCCAAAGCATTTAGTACGCTTTCTACACCATCTTCCTGGTCTTTGAGCATAATGCTGGCTGAGGCTTGGTAAATTGGAGTAGCGTACCTGATCTTAAAAAAGGCGCCAATGAGTCCGATTGAAATGGTTAGAGCAAATAAAGGCCAATAAGGAAAATACCTTTGAACCAGCTCACCAACAATATTGACAGACTCCTCCTTTGGTTTGAAGTTGTTTTTACTTGGGGTTTGTGACATGTTGTGTAATTATCTTACGATTTGTGTGTATAAGAGGGCTAGAATCGACATTGTGCTAAGCACAAGCGAATAGATTTGAGTAGAATTGTCGAGAACCTTAGCTTTTTTCTTAATAGGTTCAATGTAGACAATGTCTTGGTTTTCCAGAAAGTAATAACCGGAGTTAAAAAAGTCGTTTTTTGTCAAATCAATTCTTTTGTAGATTCTCTTTCCACCTTTGTTTCTGATGATGAGTACATTAACTCTATTTCCATAAATTGTAAGATCTCCTGCTGTAGCAATAGCTTCAGGCAAAGTGATTCTTTCATCCGGAACAGCAATAACACCTGGGCGATTAACTTCACCCAAAACAGTGATTTTATAATTGCTGATCCTAACGATGACTATGGCATCTAAAACGATTTTACCGCTGATCAGACGGTGTTTGATGGTATCGGAAAGTGCTTCTTTGGTTAATCCGGTTGCTTTCAAATTGCCTACAAGGGGTAAATTGACGAAACCTGAATCATTAACCAAATATCCTGCACCGGCAGAAGAAGTAGCACCGGCTGCACCAGGTGATGCTGATGCACCATTTATTCGGGCAATGGTAATTTCATCTGTACTAGAAACTCTAACGGAAAGCAAGTCGCCGTTGCGTATAAGTACAACTGAAGGATTCATTTCACCAAGGGTGACGCTGTCCTTTTGAATGTCAGTAAAATAGGTCAGATTTTTATGACCACCGCAAGCGCTTAATAAGCATAATAATGCGATCGATGTAATGGTCAGCCATCTGTGTATCTGTGTATTGTTGTGCAACATTTTGTGTAATCAAATGCTTTATTCTCCCTTCATAAAAACGTGAGATAAACAACAATGCCAAAATGCACTTTGCAATTTCCCGGAATACTCCAGTCCTTTTGTGCGTTGGACCTTAGACTCCGGAGTGTTTCATTTCAAATTGTGTTATCCGTCAGTTTTAGACTGCAATATTAATGAAAATTTTGTAGACGTGGTAATTTTTGCACAAGTTATTAAACAAAATAGATGATTTCTTAATCAGCGTATTTTACATTATTGATAATCAAATATTTGATTTGATTACGATCGGCTCATTTTCATGCCCCAATTCCAAAAATTGCCCTGTTTTATCCAGTTTTAATCCAGATTGTAAACATCTAAAGTCGATGAAATTAGGTTAAATGACCTGTTTAATTCAAACAATTACCACAATTATTAAACAAGGCCTTAAACAAAATGTATGATTTAATTATCGACATACAGCGATTTAAATTTAACACCGTTAATGCTATTGATTGTCAAACTTTTATAAATTCGGCCCTGAATAGGGTATCTGTTAATAAATGTCCGTTGTGGTGATATGACATTTGAATGAGCTTCAATCCATGATTCAAACAAAAATGTTCAACATTTTCCTCATTTTCGGCTTTAAAAACAGAACAAGTCATATAGTGAACTTTTCCTCCCGGTTTTAAGTTCTTTAATGCGTGCCTGACGATATCCTTTTGCAATTTGGCATATTTTTGAGGCGTTTCGAGATCAAATGTGCGTATGAATTCAGGCGACCTCCCCCAGGTACCACTACCAGTACAAGGCACGTCCAACAATATTGAATCGTATTTTTTCGAAATATGAAAATCCTCTGTTAAATCAGCCAATTCCACCATTGGCAATTTAAATCCCAAGGTTCTGAACCTTTTTTCGAGATTATCTAAAACCGAAAATCTTTTATCGCTGCAAGTAAGGTCTAAATTACTTCCAAATTTACTTCTTAAGAACAGCGCTTTACCTCCTGCCCCACTGCATGCATCCCATATTGACGATGATGTATCGACCAGCAGAGCATCAGTTGCTTCTGCGGATGCTCTGTCCATGATCCAGGCCCACCCAGAATCGACAATTACATCGCATTTAGAATCAGCTTTTACTTTTACCAGGTTTAAACCATCAATCAATTCATAATCAATGGCATTATTTGACAAATGGGTCAATACCAAATCTTTAGTATCTGGTTTAGTCACCAAATAAGCAGGTTTTTGAGTCAAATGAGAAATGGCCCAGTCATTGAAATTGATCTTGTTTGAAATCAATTCGGGATATGGGAAAATCTCAATGGGTTCAATACTTTTGGCATCCATTGAAACCAATTCCAATGCAGATTGAATTTCAGATTCGAGGTTCAGACCTTTGCTGAAGAAACCTGTTCTAAAAAAAGCATAACAGGCGTTTCTGTATGTTTTCCTGTCTTTACTGCCCCAGTTTTTATGTTGACGGGCAATATTTGTAAAATAGAGATGAAAGGGTTGATCGAATTTGTACCCAGCAATGAGTTCTGCTGCAATTGCAGCTTGAAATGCTTTCAATAACGCCAATTTGCCCTGTAAAAATTGTAATTGTCGTAGTAGAAAAAATTCAATCCTGCATTTTCAATCAGGTTACCTCTTTTCACAAATTGAAAGGTTCTATGGGTATAATCAAATTCTTTTTCAGTGATCTTGTTGTAAAATTCAGAATCCCAGCACATCAGAGCCAAACAAAAGAATTGAAATTGATCATAAGCGATAATGGTATATCTATCCGGTTCACCGCCGTAGTTTTCCCTGTAGTTCTTTCTTAAAACTTTGTAAGAGGAATCACTGTTATTGATGAAGTAAGAATCGTAAAAATAAATACCATTAAGAGAGTTGTAGTTCATGCGATCTATGTTCAACCATTCGGCTGGCCCCATGATCAACCACATTCCATTGGTTTTGTTGCTAATGCCATTGTTACTGCAAGATGCAGATTTACCGGTATAAAAAATCAGCAATGAATCTTTCCCATTCCAAAACATTGAAGGTGTTTGCGATTTACCATCAATGATCTTAACTGATTTACCACCTGCTGCTTCAAAACCTTTTTTGAAATTTCGGGCTCCGGAAGCGCTGATGCCCAATCCGGTTTCATCTACCACTATTGCCTGAAAATTCTTGAAACCTGTGGCTGCATTTTTTCCTGTATAGAAATACAATAGACTATCGGCAGGATTGCAGTTGATAAGAGGAAAATCAGCACCAAAAGTATTGGGAACATACCTCAATGGTGAAACCAGAGGAATTTTATAAGTGGCACAAAATTTTTCCACTTCTACCAGTTCGTTGTCGTATACGGGGCCGATGATGAGGTCTGATTTCTGCATTTCGGGATCACTCAACAAACGAATTACTTCCAAGCTATCCTGACGGGTATCCAAGACAATCAGATTCATTTTCATCCCCATGGCTTCCAATTCTTTGATGGCCATTTCAACCCCTTCATAATACTGTGCCATGACCTCTCTTTTTTTAGTTTCCTCCGGCATACCTATGCAAAAAGGCAACATCAGCACCACTCTGTACTCTTTTTCAAAAGGCAGAGGTTTAGCTTTTGCAGCTGCTTGCAGGGCAGTAGACAAAGACAAAAAAGTCAGTATCAAACTCAGTAATTTGTTCATATTATTCCCATTCTATGGTTGCGGGTGGTTTTGAACTGATGTCATAAACCACTCTATTAATGCCTTTTACTCTGTTGATGATCTTATTGCTGATATCGGCCAGTATTTCATACGGAATGTGCACCCAATCTGCAGTCATTCCGTCTGTTGATGTAACTGCTCTAAGGGCGATGACATATTCATAGGTTCTTTCATCTCCCATTACACCTACACTTTTCACAGGTAAAAAGATGGCTCCGGCCTGCCAGATTTTATCGTACCATCCGGTTTCTTTAAGAGTTGAAATGTAAATGTTATCTGCTTGTTGAAGTATATTGACTTTTTCAGGTGTGATGTCATCGATGATTCTAATGGCCAAACCAGGTCCCGGAAATGGATGTCGACCCAATATATTGGTAGGAATATCAAGTGCAGCTCCTACTCTTCTCACTTCATCTTTAAACAATGCTCTCAATGGTTCCACGATTTTCAATTTCATTTTTTCGGGCAAGCCTCCCACATTGTGGTGCGATTTAATGGTAGCTGATGGACCTTTAACTGAAACGGATTCGATGACATCCGGATAGATGGTTCCTTGAGCCAGCCATTTAGCGCCTTCTATTTTGTGTGACTCCTGATCGAAGACCTCAACAAATACCCTGCCAATGGCTTTTCTTTTGGCTTCAGGATCATACAAGCCTTTCAATGCATCATAGAATTGTTGAGATGCATCAACACCTGTAACATTCAAATCCATTTGTTTGTAGGCTTCCAAAACTTCATTGAATTCATTGTAACGGAGCAATCCATTGTCAATGAAAATACAATGCAGGTTTTTACCGATCGCTTTGTGCAAAAGGGCAGCTGCTACACTGCTGTCTACACCGCCTGAAAGTCCCAATATCACTTTATCATCGCCAATTGTCGCTTTTAGCTGCTCCACTGTTTCATGAATAAAATTATCAGGGTTCCAATCTTGTTTGCAAGCACATATACCAACTACAAAATTTTTGAGAAGGGTTAAACCCTCTATGCTATGAGTAACTTCAGGGTGAAATTGTATGCAATAGGTTTCAGAAGTATTGAGTCTGTAAGCAGCAAAAGGAATGCTATCGGTACCGGCGACATGCACTGCATCTTTAGGCAATTCCATTATGGTATCGGCATGACTCATCCAAACTTGTGTTGGCGACGACATGCCTTGCAGCAATTTACAATCATTTTGAATGTTGAGCATGGCCCTGCCATATTCGCGGTGGTCTGAAGCTGCAACTCTACCCCCTAAAGATTGGGCGATGTATTGCGCTCCATAACAAACACCCAGCACAGGCATTTTACCGATGAAACGGTTTAAGTCAATTTGTGGTGCTTCAGGATCGCGCACGCTGGCGGGACTACCTGAGAGTATGACACCTTTCACTTCAGGACCAAAATCCGGAATGTGGTTGTAAGGATGAATTTCACAGTAAACATTCAGTTCTCTGACCCTTCTTGCGATCAGCTGTGTGTATTGTGAACCGAAATCTAGAATGAGGATTTGCTCTTGCATGTAATTTTGAGCCCACAAAAATAAGGATTTTAAGATAGAATTCTGTTGGTAATTTGGTGTTCAACTATTGAATTTTGGGTATTGTACTGTTTCATTTGCAATTGGCTTCAAATTCGAGTGACATTCGTCCATTTACCCGTTTTCGAATGAAACAAAAAATATAACCCCATAGGAGTAGAAAAACAAAAAAGGGAGTATGAATACTCCCTTTTAATGTTGATATTTTAAATAAATTTAGGCGTCGATGTTGGCATATTTAGCATTTTTCTCGATGAATTCTCTTCTTGGAGGAACTTCATCACCCATCAACATGCTAAAGATGTGATCGGCTTCCGCAGCACTTTCCAAAGTCACTTGTTTGAGGGTTCTTCTGGCAGGATCCATGGTTGTTTCCCACAATTGCTCAAAATTCATTTCACCTAAACCTTTGTAACGTTGAACGTTTACAGTTTCAGGATTACCACCTTTGGCTATTTCGATTACGGCTCTTTCACGTTGATCTTCGTTCCAGCAATATTTGCTCAGATTGCCTTTTTTAACTTGATAAAGAGGAGGAGTAGCAATGTAAACGTATCCATTCTCTATGAGTTTTTTCATGTAACGATAGAAAAGGGTCAGAATCAAAGTACGAATGTGACTACCATCAACGTCAGCATCTGTCATGATGATGATTTTGTGGTACCTTAATTTTTCTATGTTTAGTTCTTTGTCATCGCTTTCGGTACCTATTTTCACCCCTAGAGCGGTAAACATGTTTCTGATCTCTTCATTTTCGTAGATCTTGTGTTCCATTGCTTTTTCAACATTGAGGATCTTACCTCTCAAAGGCATAATTGCTTGAAACACTCTATCTCTACCTTGTTTGGCTGTTCCACCTGCAGAGTCTCCCTCTACCAGGTAGATCTCACATTTTTGTGGGTCGGTGCTTGAACAGTCGCTCAGTTTACCCGGCAATCCCATACCGCTCATAGCGCCTTTTCTTTGAACCATTTCTCTGGCTTTTCTGGCGGCGTGACGGGCTGTAGCTGCCAATATCACTTTATTTACGATGGTTTTGGCATCTTTAGGATGTTCTTCGAGGTAATTACCTAGAATTTCACCTACACAAATATCTACTGCTCCCATCACCTCATTGTTACCCAATTTGGTTTTGGTTTGTCCTTCAAACTGTGGTTCAGCAACTTTTACAGAAATTACACCTGTAAGTCCTTCACGAAAATCGTCTCCACTGATCTCAAACTTAAGGTTTTTTAGGAGACCTTCTTTATCCGCATAAGCTTTAAGGGTTCTGGTAAGACCTCTTCTGAAACCGGCAACGTGTGTTCCACCTTCAATTGTATTGATGTTGTTAACGTAACTGTGAAGATTTTCACTGTAACCTGAATTGTATTGGAAAGCGATTTCAATTGGAATACCTTGTTTCTCACCTTCTGCATATATTGGTTCTGGGATAATACTTTCACGTGTGCTGTCAAGGTAAGAGATGAATTCTTTAAGACCTTCTGAACTGAAAAACTCTTCGCTTCTAGGTTCAGCATCACCTTCTACTCTTAAATCTGTAAGATTGAGTTTGATACCTTTGTTGAGGTAAGCAAGCTCTCTTAAACGATTGGCCAGAGTGTCGAAGTTGTATTCAGTAGCAATGAATATAGAGGCATCCGGTTTAAATTGGATGGTTGTACCATTTCTATCTGTTTCACCGGCAACTCTCACATCATAAAGTGGTTTACCACAAGAATATTCCTGTTCAAAAATCTGACCTTCTCTGTATACGGTTGCTTTTAAATGTGTAGACAAAGCATTAACACAGCTGACACCCACACCGTGGAGACCGCCTGATACTTTGTAAGTATCTTTATCAAATTTACCACCTGCGTGTAAAACAGTCATTACCACTTCTAGAGCAGATCTTTGCTCTTTGGCGTGTATGCCTGTAGGAATACCTCTACCATCGTCTATTACCGTTATACTGTTGTCTGGGTTAATAAAAACATCGATGTTTTTTGCATATCCTGCTAATGCTTCGTCGATACTGTTGTCGACTACCTCGTAGACCAAATGGTGTAAACCTTTAGGACCAATGTCTCCGATGTACATGGCAGGCCTTTTCCTTACCGCTTCCAAACCTTCCAAAACCTGGATGTTATCCGCTCCGTAATTACTCTTGTCAATGCTTCCGCTCATATTCTTTTTTAATACTAATTAATGTGTAAAGATACGCAAAAAATACCGCTTCTGCCAATCATTTATGCAAATATTTCCACAGTTTTTCTTCACGATAATTCACAATCGCAAAAACACGATTTAAATAGTATTTACAATGAATGTAAACATCAAAAAGAGTCAATTATAATTCCTTTTGGAATTGAATGATCAGGACTTCATTGCAAATTGCAAAATTGAGGCAGTCACGTCGGCCATTTTTGAGCCTCCTTCATCCAATGAAGGGTTGATTTCTGTAACCTCAAATACCAAAGTTTTAGGATGATTTAACAGGGTTTTAACCACTGATTCTGCTTCTACCTTACTTAATCCTTCCGGTACTGGTGTTCCTGTTCCAACCGAAATACTCGGATCCATAGAATCTACGTCAAATGAAATGTAGAAACCGTCGCAGTGATCGAGCTTTTTTAAAGCATTGTTGATGGCGTAGTAAATACCGTGTTCTTTGATGTCATCCGGACCAAAATAAGTGACGTCATAATCATCTATCAAACCCCATTCTTCAGATTCTGCGTCTCTAAGTGCTATAAAAGCCAGATTATTTGGTAAGATCTTAGGTACTATTCTTTTGCTTCCAACAGCTTTTAAATCATTCCAAAGCGATTGTTCAGTATCTGTTACCTTATTGTGGGCGCGAACGGTATTGTCCATTCCCAATAATGCCGCTAAAGGCATACCATGCATATTTCCCGATGGTGTTGTATAAGGAGAATGTAAATCAGCATGAGCGTCAATCCAAATAACACCTATGTTCTTATCGGGATAAGCATTTTTCAAGCCACTTAATCCCCCAATTGCATTGCTGTGATCACCAGAGAATATTAAAGGAAATTCACCATTTTGAACGCTGTTTTCTACTGCCAATGCCAATCCTTCAGCATTTGCTTTGATCGTTTCAATGTTCTTGCAATAAGTATGCTCAGCGCTACTTTCAACATTTTCAGAAATTGCAGTTGATTCCAGTTCGAATTCAACTCCACCTGACATTAATTTATTTTTTAAATCGATAGGCCCGGCTGCAGCACCTTTTTTCCCTGCACCTGTATCGAACATTGACAATATCAGCCTTACTTTCCTGTTGTTAATCTGCATAAGTTTTCATCGTCGATAAATGCAATTCCACTAGGGAAACACACATTCATCATTTCATACAATCGCTAAAGGATTGTTGAAGAATTGCAAATGTAATTAATATTTCTCAAATTGTCCAATCATCAGGACAAAGAACTGATCGAAATAACACTGTATAAACCTGCTGTTTCAGTTCTTAATCTGGTATTCCCCAAGTGTATGGGTACAGCTCCTTTAGAAATTAATGCATTTACTTCTGATATTGAGAAATCACCTTCCGGCCCAATTAATACATTGACGGTTCCATGTTTCAATCTGTCAGTTAAAACCTCTTTGATACTGCTTTTTTCTCCTTCATTGCAATGCGCCAACAAAACCAATCCATTCAATTCAATATTATTCAAATCAGTTAAGGGATGAATCGCCGGTAAATAAAACTGTCCGCTTTGCTTCATGGCCGATACAGCAATTCTCTCTAATCTATCAAGACGAATTCGGTTTTTCTCTGAATGTTCTGTTTCTATGAATGTAACAGCATCCAAACCAACTTCTACGGCTTTTTCCAACATCCACTCAATGCGCTCACTGTTTTTTGTCGGAGCTATGAATAAATGAATGAGAACTTGCTTGTTCTTAGGGTGGTGAACCAGGTTCAATATTTCAAGTTCAGCCTTGTCCTTACCCAAACTCAGCAACCTGCAGGCATATTCATTGCCTTTGCCATCTATCACTTGCAGGTCATCACCCTTTTGCTTTCTCAGTACTTTCAGGTGTCTGGTTTCGTCTTCATTGAGAACGACCAGATTGTCACTGATGTTATCCGAGAAGAACAATTGCATAGAATTACTTTTTCTTATTCGCTTCTCTGGCTTTGGCCATTTCTTCCAATCGCTTTTGGAAGGCAGGTTTGTCGTCGCCTTTTCTGTTTTTGGCGTCGTGGATCTGTTGCTTCAATTTGTTCTCATCTACAAATTTGCGAATTACAAACTGTTGAGTGAATGTTACCACGTTACTCAAGAAATAGTAGTAAGTCAAAGCTGCTGCATATTTATTGAAGAATCCCAGGAACAAAATTGGCATGATGTAACTCACATACTTCATTTGTTCATTCATACCGGCAGACATTTCATTGTTCATTTTTGTGTAAATGAGCGTTGAAATGGTCATCAGCAAGGTAAACAGACTGACGTGATCACCATAAATGGAATCAATGATCGGCAATTTACCAAATGTCCAAATGGAATCGTAAATAGAAAGGTCGTCGGCCCAAAGGAATGCTTGTTGTCTGAATTCGAATGCAGAAGGTACAAATTGAAACACAGCAACCAAAATTGGCATTTGTAACAACATTGGCAAACAACCACCTAGTGGGTTTACCCCTGCTTTTCTATACAAGGCTAAATTTTCGATTTGAATTTTTTGGGAATCGTCTTTGTATTTTTCCTTAATGGCATCCATCTCCGGTTTAAGCAACTTCATTTTTGCTCCGGATTTGTATGATTTAAATACCAATGGCAACAACAATGTTTTGATGATCAAAGTGAGCAACAATATGATGATACCGTAATTGGAAAGGAATGATTGAAGGAAATTGAATATCGGAATGATCAGGAAACGGTTGATCCATCCAAAAATGCCCCAACCAAGAGGAATGATCTTATCCAAACCAATATTTTGAGCTTTTAAAATATCGTATTGGTTGGGTCCGAAAAAATAATTCAACTGAAAAGACTGATGATCGCTGTCTTTGCTTGGAAGATCCAAAACAGCTTTCATGTGTTTAATGTTGGTTTTGGAAATTGGATCGGATGTGGTCACCACACTGCCTTTTTTAAATGGCTCCTTAGTGGATATGGTGGTATTGAAAAATTGTTGTTTGAAACTCACCCAATTGGCATCTTGTTCCAATTTCAATTCTTCATTTTTTGTTTCATTGATGTAATCAGCAGATTCTTCAGGGTATTTAAAATAAACTGTGGTCTTCTTTTTCTCTTCTTCAATGTCTCTTTCCTGAAGGTTGATATCAGATTCCCAATAGTATTTAAAATCTTTGGCCGCAATGCCATTTGAATTGATATCATGCGTGAGGTTATAGCCTTTATCGCTGAGTTTGTATCGGTACTCGATGAAGCTGCCTTGACCGGAATACAATTTAAAATTGATTGTTTTTGGGTCGATTTGATTGGCTTCCCAATAAAAATCAGAGGATTTTACTTCATTTCCTTTGTCTATGTATGACAAATGGTTACTTCTGAATTTTTCATCCAACAACAATATCGGTTTTCTCGAGTCGGTCTTAAACTTCTTCAATTCAACCTGATGAATATCAGCACCTTGATTAGAAATGGTAATTTTTACATCTTCATTTTCAATGGTGTAAAGTTTTTCAACACCTTTAACCTGAGCAGCGTAACCGCCAAATTTGCCAATCAGTTTTGACGAATCTGACAACAACAATTTGTTGATGCTGTCTTGTTTTCTTAATGAAGCAGCTCTGATTTGCTCTGCTATCATTTCAGAATTTTTACGGACGTTCTCAAGAGAGTCGGACATCCTTTTTTGGATGGCAAGGTCTTGTTCGCTCGGACGATTGATAACGAAATAACCGATCAAGAGCAAGAAAATAAGGCCTAGGCCAAGGTACGAATTACGATCCATTGAATCAGAAGTGAATTTAGGGGTGCAAAGGTATTGGTTTCGAACAAACCAAGCAAGGTGGATTTTAGGCAGGTCGACTGATGGCTCTGCTATTCGTTGAAGTCCTGATATTTCGACACAAAAGTGCTCTTAAAGACTGATGATTTTAAATTCAACCCGCCTATTATTGGCCCTTCCTGTCTCATTGTCATTGGTATCAATGGGCTCTTCCTGTCCTTTTCCAAAAGCTTTCATTCTATCTGCTTCTATTCCACTTTCTGCAAGGTACATCATGACTGCAGCAGCCCTATTTTGAGACAATTTGATGTTGTCAGCGGCTTTCCCTTTGTTATCAGTATGTCCGACGATCTCTATGACCATTTCAGGAAAACGCGCCATCAGATCGACCAAACTATCAAGCGTCTCATAGGATTCGGGTAATAGGTTCCATTTGGCAGTTTCAAATTGAACATTTCTCAGAATGATGGATTGTCCGGCTTTGGGATTACTGAAAAAATCATTTTCAACAAGCTCCGGTTCTTTTGCTATC
>DASWYG010000196.1:0-2184 GCA_036405075.1 Bacteroidia bacterium
CAGAAGATCACCTTGACAAAAATGGCAAACCCAAAAAGTATGAGTCCCCTTGGAATTCAGGATTGCATATATGGCATCCTGAGCCTTTAATTAGAAAATTCCAGACTAAATCCCCAATTCCTGTCTTATTTCTCCAAGAAGGCGAAAAGAAAGCTGATAAATGCACTAAACATGCACTTATTAGTTGCGGAATAATGGGCATTAATAATCTAATTGATGCAAATGGCTTGCATCCCGATTTTGGCCTAATAATTACCCAATGTAAAACACATAGTGTTGTTTTCACGGTTGATTCAGACTGGGAAAATAAACTCCCAAGTAGAGCAAGTGAAAACATTGATGGTAGGGCAAGAAGCTTTCTAACTGCAGTTCGAAAATTTCAGCAATATTTTTACGGTTTCACTAATCAAGGCATTCATTTAAGGATATATTTTAGTTATGTGAAAGCCAATGAAAACAACGACAAAGGCACAGATGACCTATTGTCAGTGACATTAAAAGGAAAAGAAGATGAACTTTTAAAAGACTACGAGTATGCAATGGCGCAGGGTGATGGTCAAGGAAAATATATTGCTTGTATAGACATAACAGGATATTCTGAGCATAAATTGAAGGAATTATTTCATTTGCAAAGTAAAGAATCATTCATTGAGCTTCATAAGACCGAACTTAAAACAAGAGGTGAATTTTACTATTCAGGAACGAAATGGAAGTTCGCGGATGATGATACGCTGGAATTAGCTCAACCATTGTCTCCGGATCACATATTTTGGAAGAAAAAGTCATCAAAGTCTACTGGTGAAGAAAGATTCGAGTTTAAGCCAGATAAATGGGTCAATGTTAGTCATGATCGCTGGTTCATTGGCCGTTATAAGATGTACAAGGAATCTTCTGCTTATAAGCTTGTCATTGCAGATCCTTTGACTAAAACGATTAGGATTATTGAAAGTTTCGAGGTAATTGATTTCATCCTAAATTTTCTTTACTCAATTAATGAAATCGACGTGTACAATTGGCTATTCAATTCCGACAAATATTTGAATGATAAAAAGATTCAGAAACTTTGGCATCTGAACGATATTATTCATCTACTAAAGAATGAGAAGAATACAGGATACATGTTTTTCAAAAACGGATTTTGGAAGATTACTAACAATGAAATAAAGCACTACGCAATAAATGATTCTCCCGGATTCATCTGGGAAGAAAAAGTTAAGGATGCTCAACCAACCCTCGATGAATTACCATTATTTAAGATCATTAAGTCAAGCGAAGAATATAGAATAGAGCTAAGAAAGGATTGGGCAAATTGCCATTTTTTGAAGTTCTTGTTTAATACAGGACTTTTTTGTAGCCACAATCAAATTCCTACTGATAAGGAATTAGATGAAGCATACAAAAATCTTATGGCTAAGATAACTGCTTTTGGCTATTTGATGCACCACTTTTTTGATCCAAGTAATACCAAAATGGTATTGGCTCTTGACGGAAAAGACAGACAAATTGGTGAAGCGAGTGGAAGATCAGGTAAATCTCAATTTTTTGCAGCACTCAGTAAACTCATAACCGTCGTTTCAATTGACGGGAGGAAACCAAACCTATTGGACGATAAATATATGTTTTCAAAGGTGACTGAACAAACAGGACTTATCTATTTTGATGATCTTGACCAACATGTTGAACCTGGATTTCTATACGGACAAATTTCTTCAGGAAAGGTTGAAAGTAGAGGTATGCACAAAGAGACTGTAATTATTCCACAGGAATATACCCCTAAGTTTGCCGCTTCAACCAATTATGGTCTCAAAGGGGTTATACAGAACGATTCATCGCTTGACAGGCTCTTCTTTATCGTCTTCAGTGGTTATTACAACAAAGACCATAAACCCATCGAGGACTTCAGCGGAACTAGGTTTTTTGATGATTGGGAATATGACCAGTGGACTGCTTTCTATAACATGGCTGCATGCTGTTATCAAGCATTTTTAGAACATGGCTTAATGGAGTTTGACGACAAACGGCAAAAGAAGGTCTTTCTGGCAACTGAAATAGGGCCAACTTTCATGGATTGGGCAGACACCTACATTCGTGATAAAGATAACTTTGATAAGTGGCTCGAAAGGCCGGCTATGCAAGAAGATTACAAAGTAACCAATCCGAAGTATTCATTAAGACCAAATCAAT
>DASWYG010000197.1:0-3827 GCA_036405075.1 Bacteroidia bacterium
TGGCTCAACTACATAGGTATCAATCAATATGTTTGTTGCTCCTCCTTTAAAAGGTGAGGTGTAAAAACAATACCTTAAATTTTCTTTTGCCAAATGATGTGAAAAAAACACAAGACAATCAAGATATTTTGTCACAGATTCTCTCGCTAGATTTTTTCCTTGCTTTTCAAAAACTGTTGACTCAGGAAAAGCTGTCACATCAACTATGTGATCTATTTCATCAGTAAATTGATCTTCATTTACAGAATGATTTCTACAAATATTAACATTTGTATGACTGACATTAGAGTCCAAAACAATTTGAAATGAAAATTCATCTGGATCAAACTCTCCCAATAGGGTTCCACTATTAACTGATACGGGAACGAATTTATCGACTCCGCCATCGTCGTATTTAATGTCATTAAAAAGAAACTCAATATCGTCGGAATTAGATACAGAATACTCTAATGGATAACCAGATGAAGGTTCCTTCAATTTAGTTCCCAAGTACTCAAAAGGTAAATTATTGATTTCCGAATATTCAGAGTCTACGGAAACCTGTTTCTTTAACAAAGAAAATTCACTGTCAATGTACTTTGGATGCCTTGCTGGAGCAACACTTACTGGATTCGCAGCGGCATCCCGGATCATCTCTACTCCTCCTGTAGTGAGTTGATCTGTTATTGAACTCTTAACAATTCCTCTGTATATGAAATACTTAATAGGCACCCCCTCAAATGTGACATTAGATGGTTTTAGGATGCAATTAATGATTTCACCGGATGAACTTTGTTCATTTAACTGATATCGAATTTGACCATGATACACAGCATAAGCTCTAGGCCTATTAAAGCCCGTCATTTTAATTTTAGAGTTTATTTCGGCTTTGAATTTGTTCAAAACTCTAAATTTATTTGTCTTATCAGAACTGACAGGTCCAAATACCTGATCGTCTGTTTGCTTGAGCAAAATGTCAGGATCAGTAAAGAAAACTACATTTTCCATTTGATGTTTTTAATAAATAATGAATATCAACATTTATAACTATAGTCCTAAATTTTAGTTAAGTGCTTGATTGTTTGACAAAAACGCCACCCATTAAAGCAATGAAGCTACTTTACTTAAGCTTTTAAATAATGTTAAATATGTTTTTTGGTAATTCATTCCATATTTGAGAGAAGAATTATCTAGTAAAGGATTATTTTCTGTGTTTTTCATTTTTATTAGCTTTATTAATCAAAATTAATGATTCGAAAAATGAAAATTGCTAAATCAACACACTTATCTTTTCAAATGATTAAAAACTACTATTGAGAAATTTTCCTTTCCTTTTTTCTTATAAAGACATTGAACATTAAAATTTTACACAATAGCTTTAATTTCAGACTATTAACACTACATTTTCAATCGTTAGATATCAAATCTCGATTTTTGAATATCTTCATAAAGAAAGCAAAACAATTGTTTGAAATAATGCAAATGAAAACAAGAATCAAATTATTCTTCGAATTTAGGCTGCTTCCAAAGGTCTTTATTATGTCAAATACAGCATAGGTAGCGTCTAAATTTAATTTGTGGTTTAAACGCCCATAGAGGGCTTTTCTTTTGCCAATGAGCTTCCGGGCGCTTTTCTTGCCAAAATGATGATAATGGCCTCCGCAATGGCCAAATTCACCGTCCAACCTAACCATGCTACTGCCCTGTAAACATCCATTGGATGTGGTTCCAGAATCAGCACAATGATCCATTTGAACAATCGCAAACTGATGGCCGATAATGCCAATGCATAACTTCTGATCATGAAATTTTTGTGCGCCCTTATATCACCCGTGCGAATGGATGTATATGCCTTGTATGTGAACCAAAACCATAAAACAGATAACAAAACAAATGCTATCTTAGAGGATATGCCCCCATTGGCATGTATGCCTAAAATGAATCCTGATGTGGCCGATAAAAACAATACCACAACAACATAAAATTTACCCATTGCTCTGTGTATGCACTTGTAAGAATTTCTCAAGCCCTCCGAAAATTGAGTAAATCCCGCCAGTAAAACAAAAAAGGATGTGTAAACATGCACCTTAAATGCAAGTGGATAATACGATATACTCATCTCTTCTTGCTTGATTCTCAAAAATGCCACATCATTTTTAAATGGCACGTATTGCAGAGAGATCAATAACAATAAATAACAGAAGTAGGCCAGAAGTCCATAAAACACTATTTGAGCAACACGCAGCATTTTTAGTTTTTACAATTAAACGGGTGATCTGATGTCTCGAAATTGGTGTCCTTAAAATTGAAATGCCACCATTCATGTTCATAGATCACAAATCCACTCTCTGTCATGATACTTTGCAACAATTGTCTGTTTTGCCTTTGTTGCTTATTGAGCTTACTGTAGCCCACGCTTGAACTTTCTCCAAAAGCATCAAAAGCACTTCCCATATCCAACAGTTTCCCATTCTTAGATAAACTCAGATCAACCGCACAACCTTTGTTGTGATTTGAACCTTTGCCCGGCTTTGCCACATAACGTTCATCCCCTATCAATTCAAACATTTTAACCTGAACCGAATAGGGCCTATAACAATCAAATATCTCTAATTTGTATCCTTTTTCTTTTGCCGCATGTGAAGCCTTTAGCAGTGCCTCAGCTACTGCCGGTCTCAATTGGCACTCAATACAAGTATAGAGTTTGGTATGTGTAAAATTGTTGGTGTCTGCATAAGGCATCAACAGACCGATTGAATCACTTTCATATACTTGCACCCACATCACTTTGTCTGCCTTAAGTTCAAGTTTTGATTTTATTGAATCCTGATTTGCTTTGTTTGAATCTGTGCGAGATTGATTTTGCTGACAAGCCGCTGTACTAACGACCAAACACATCATAATATGCTTTAGCATGTTCCTCATAACTCAACAGCAATTTTATGTTTTTTAATTCGATATCGGTTAATTGATCTTTGATATCAGTATAAAGTGGCATGTACCAATTCATGTTGTCGAAATAAGCCCTTACAGGTCGCTTTTTAAAGGTGTAGCCATGCTTGGCATAAATAGAATTTCTAAGAATATACAAATCTGCTTTACCCAAATTCTCAATGTCTTTTTTGCTTAGCAATCGCTTGCTTGGATTAAACTTGTTGACATCTGAAGTGGTAGTCAAATAGGCATACTCTTTATAGGTTTCATCTTCAAATTTATACTTCTTTATTTTCACCTGATTCCAATCATAAAATGCTGATCCAGCTGTTAGCTCTGCATCCGGGTTGTATTTGAACAAACGCTTTTTCAATGCGTATCTTCTCTTTTTGATCTCTATGTTTCTATAGGCTTCCCAAGTACCGCTGATCTTATCTCCATCCAATGCAATAGAAAATTCAAAATGTCCGTCATAGGGATCAGTGCCGGGTTCGTTGACATCAATTTTATACATTTTTTCATCCAATTTAATTGTGCCTTTAAATGGTCGTCGGTTACCGGCTACCACACTGTGCCCAATCAAACTATCCCCCGAAATTGAATCTATGGAAACGGTGATTTTATTGATGTGATCCCAATGTTCAATGTCATCCATATCCGCATATTCATCAAACTCCTCATCTCCAATATCCGGTATAAAACTTCCCACCCAATATCCATAAAGGTCTTTCAACTCGATCAATTTTAAATTGTTTGTAATGAATTTGGGCTCAATTATAGGCTCTTTCTCTATGATTGAAATTTCTTTGCCTTCTGTGCTCTCCGGCTTCTCCGAATGATCTTTGATTTTGTTTTTAATGCTGTCAATACAGGCGGCTATTAGAATTAGTGCAAATAAAAAAGCAGTGGTCCTC
>DASWYG010000198.1:0-6156 GCA_036405075.1 Bacteroidia bacterium
CAACAGTGCTATAACCTAAATGGTATTTAACATCACCTTCAAATTGATCATCTTGAAAAACCTTGCCTTCAAATTCACTGAAAATATCAGAATAAGTTTTGTTAAAGATATTGGCTAAAACATTCAATCTACCTCTATGGGCCATACCCATAACAAATTCTTGAACACCCAATTCAGCGCCGTAATGCACCACACTGTCCAGAGCAGGGATCAAACACTCAAGACCTTCAAGCGAAAAACGCTTTTGGCCAATGAATTTTGTGTGCAGAAAGCTTTCAAATGCTGTTGCCTGATTGAGTTTATTGAGGCACTGTTTCTTTTCTTCAATGGTTAAATTGGGTTGATTTTTGGTGGTTTCCATCAATTTTCTCAACCATTCTATTTTTACCGGATCACCAATGTGCAGGTATTCAGCGCCAATGCTTTCGCAATAAGTCGCTTTCAAATGTGCCACTATATCCTTTAGTTTGGCCTGACCCAAACCCAATTCATGACCAGCGTTGTATGTGGTTTCCAAATCAGCATCAGTTAAGCCGAAATTCGCCAAATCCAAAGTGGGTTTGTATTGTCTTCTCTCTCTAACCGGATTGGTTTTGGTGAACAAATGCCCCCTGGTTCTATATGCGTTGATCAGGTTCAATACATTGATTTCTTTCAATGCATCTTCACTGATGGCCGAACTTCCGGGTATGTTTTTTCCCGAACCCAGATCAAATCCTTCAAAAAACTTCTGCCAGCCGAAATCTACAGAGGCTTTATCACTCTGGTACTGTTTGTATAAATCGTCAATATAGTTGACATCGGCATTGCTTAAATATGAGTTAGGGAGCATACTGATAAATTTGTGCAAATTTAATGAAAAATTCACAATAAACAGACCTTATTTTAAGCCAAAATTTGACTTGATTTTAAATGAAAAAGGTTAAATTCTGGACAAGTTATTTTTTTCGCTCTATTACGAATTTCAGCATGTTGAAGAGACTCTGTCTGGCTTCATTTTCCGGCATTGTAGCCAATATCTCCTCAGCTTTGGACTTGTACTTCTCCATTTGAATTCTAGCGTAGTCAAATCCACCTTTTGAAAGCACAAATGCTATAACTTCATCCACAGATTTGCGTTTATCACCTTTGTTTTTTATAATGTTGATGATACGTTTCTTTTCGCTGTCTGTACTCTGATTTAAGGCATAAATCAAAGGTAAGGTCATTTTTTTCTCTTTAATGTCCAATCCGGTTGGCTTACCTACATCATTGTCGCCATAGTCGAACAAGTCATCTTTGATTTGAAAAGCAATGCCGGTGTACTCGCCAAATAACCTCATACGTTCAATGGTATCAGTATCAGAATTGACTGCAGCAGCGCCTATGGCACAACAACTGGCAATTAAAGAAGCTGTTTTTTTTGTGATGATGTCGTAATAAACCTCTTCAGTGATATCCAATCGACGGGCTTTTTCCAATTGTAACAATTCGCCCTCGGACATTTTTTTAACACTGTCGCTGACTATTCTTAATAAATCAAAATCATTGTTGTCTATCGAAAGCAATAGACCTTTAGCCAGCAGAAAATCACCTACCAAAACTGCTATTTTATTTTTCCAAAGTGCATTGATGCTGAAAAATCCGCGGCGCATATCGCTGCCATCAACAACATCATCATGCACCAAACTAGCCGTATGCAGTAATTCTATTAAACTTGCCCCTCTATAGGTTCTGTCATTGATGTCACCGTGTAATTTGGCACAAAATAGTACAAACATTGGACGAATTTGCTTGCCTTTCCTCTTCACTATGTAGGTCATAATGGTGTTCAGGAGCGGCACATTGGTCTTCATGCTTTTGCTGAATGTTGACTCAAATGCAGTTAACTCGTTGTCTATCGGTCGTTTGATATCGTCTATGGAGATGCCCAAAAGAGGAAAAAAATTTTTGCAAATTAAACAATAATATTTTGACTTATTTTTGCGGCTCAAAAAATAAATTTTAATAATGCAAACCGTCAACGATTTTAATTTCAAAGGAGAAAAAGTACTGATTCGCGTAGATTTCAATGTGCCATTGGATGCACAATTCAATATCACAGATGATTCACGCATCGCTGCAACCATTCCAACCATTAAAAAAATTATCAATGACGGAGGTTCATGTATCCTCATGAGCCATTTGGGTCGACCTAAAGAAGGACCAGCCGAAAAATATTCGCTCAAACACATTGTTACCAGAGTGTCAGAATTAACAGGCGCTAAAGTTCATTTCGCTGATGATTGTATCGGTAAACAAGCTGAAGAACTTGCTGCGGGCTTACAAGCCGGTGAAATTCTATTGCTTGAAAATCTTAGATTCTACAAAGAAGAAGAAAAAGGGGATCTGGCATTTGCAGAAAAATTATCAAAATTGGGTACTTTCTATGTCAATGATGCATTTGGAACAGCGCACAGAGCGCATGCTTCAACAGCAATCATTGCCCAATTCTTCCAAGGAAAAAAATGTTTTGGATTTGTAATGGCAAATGAAATCGCTAATGCCATGAAAGTGCTCGATAACCCCGCTCGTCCGTTCACCGCAATTGTGGGTGGTGCAAAGGTTTCAGATAAATTGCTCATCATTGAGAATTTGATGGAAATTGCGGATAACATCATCATTGGTGGTGGTATGGCTTATACATTTGCTAAAGCAATGGGTGGCAAAATTGGCAAATCATTGTGCGAAGACGACAGAATGCCTTTGACCCTTGAATTGATTGAAAAAGCAAAAGCCAAAGGTGTACAATTGTTGCTGCCAAAAGACAGTGTAATCGCAGATAATTTTGCTAATGATGCCAATACTGCTATTGCCAATAACGATAGTATTGCTGATAATTATATGGGTTTAGACATCGGTCCGGATGCAACAGGTAAATTCGTTGAAGTGATAGAAAACTCAAAAACAGTGTTGTGGAATGGACCAATGGGTGTTTTTGAAATGAGTAGTTTTGAAAACGGAACCAAGTCTGTGGCAAAAGCTGTAGCTGATGTTGCTGTAAAAGGCGGTTTCAGTTTAATTGGTGGTGGTGATAGCGCTGCAGCCATTCACAAATTCAATCTTGCCGATAAAGTCAGTTATGTCTCTACCGGTGGTGGTGCATTGCTTGAGTATTTTGAAGGCAAAGAACTCCCGGGTATAAAAGCCATCAACGGCTAATTTAGGCTTCTGCTGATTTTTAGAATTCAATCTGTTTTTTTCGGAATTTTATTGTAGGTTTGAATCGACAATGAATACACCCAAAGACATCATTCTTGATCATGCTCAAATAAAGGGCATCATTACCAGATTGGCTTGGCAAATCTATGAAAACAACATGGATGAGTCATTGATTTGGATTGCCGGAATTGATGAAAGAGGTGCTTGTATCGCTGAAATGATCAGTGAAGAATTGTCTAAAATTTGTCAACTTGAATTGAGAACCGTCAGTATAGTGATCGATCGAAAAAATTATGAACCCAGTTACTATTCTGAATTTGATATTGAGGAAATGAAAAATTCAACAGTGGTCTTGGTAGATGATGTATTGAATACTGGTAAAACCATAGTTTGCGCTATGTTGCCATTGGTTCAAAGACAGGTTGCAAAACTTCAATTGGCAGTTTTGGCTTCAAGAAGTCACAGATTGTTCCCTGTTTATGCCAATTTTGTAGGCATCAGTATGGCCACCACTCTTCAAGAGCACCTGAACTTTGATATGTCAGATGAAGCCAATTTGAAACTGACCCTCAGTTGAAATTCTCTTCTATAATGTTCATGAGTTCCTTGTGGATACCGGTATTGTCGGCTACTATAGATTTTCCAAAAAGGTAATCACTCTCATTTTTGAAATCGCGCACAGTTCCACCGGCTTCTTGCACCAGAAGTATGCCTCCTGCAACGTCCCATGGATTTAGTCCGTATTCGAAAAACCCTTCAAATCTGCCACATGCAACATAAGCCAAATCGACGGCGGCAGAACCCATTCGTCTCAATCCATGCGTCGATTGCATCAAGTGTTTCAACACATTTAAATAAGCTTCCATTTGCTCGAAATCATAATAAGGAAATCCGGTTGCCATCAGAGAATTTTTGAGTTTGGTTTCTTGACTTACCCTTATGGCTAAACCATTGCAAAATGAACCTTCTCCTATAACAGCATGAAACAATTCGTCTCTGCCAATCTCATAAACTGCCGCAACTTGTACCTCTTCTTCTAAAGCCAATGCAACACTCACACTGTACACGGGTACACCATGAATGAAATTGGTCGTACCATCCAAGGGGTCTATGATCCAATTATAGGTTTTTCGTCCAACATCAGAAGTGTCTTCTTCCGTAATGAAACCAGCTTCAGGCACTATTTGGCCCAATCCATTTACCAATTGCTTTTCTGCCTCAACATCCACATAACTCACCAATTGATTCAATCCTTTGTCACTTACCTTTTCCAAATCAAAACCTGCTCTTTGCTCTCTGATATAATTTCCAACTTGTTTGACAAGGGTATTGACTTGATTTGAGATCGATATTAAATCCATTTTGCAAATATACTTCTATTCGAAGCAATGCTGCTTTAAATTGATATTAACTGTTATTCGTCGGATGCATGACTTGAGTCATTGACAATGATCGAACGAGCTTTGCCCGAATTTCAATATCTTTGCGGAATGTCAATCAAAGATAAAAGTTTTCTGCTTATTTTAGACGGATGGGGTATCGGTAAAAAGGATTTTACAGATGGTATTTACAATGCCCAAACACCCTTTTTTAACTCATTAATCGAGAAATATCCAAATACAACTTTGACAACTTTTGGCAATGCTGTTGGATTGCCTGAAGGGCAAATGGGTAACAGTGAAGTTGGACACATGAACATTGGTGCAGGCCGGGTGGTATGGCAACAATTGGCATTGATCAATAAGAAGTTTGAAGAAGGCAGTGCAGCCAATGAAACCGGTATTTTAGAATTGTCTAAGTACTGCATCGATCACAACAAGCCATTGCATTTGATTGGATTGGTGAGTGATGGTGGCGTTCACAGCAGTTTGGAACATTTAAAATCACTTTGTCATATTTTTACAAAAGCAGGAGTTAAAACCATTAACATTCATGCCTTTACAGATGGAAGAGATACCGATCCTAAGAGTGGAACAGGCTTTATAAAAGAACTTGAATCATCGATAAAGGACACAAATGCAAGAATTGTTTCGATCATTGGACGTTATTATGCTATGGACAGAGACAAACGTTGGGAAAGGGTGAAATTGGCCTATGACCTGATGGTGAATGGCCTTGGTAAACCTTTTGCAAATGCTCAGCAAGCATTGAATGATGCCTATGAACACGGTGTGACAGATGAATTTGTGCCTGCCTCGGTTATAGTCGATGACCAATCTAAACCTTTGGCAACCATTAAAGATGAAGATGCTGTTTTGTGTTTCAATTTCAGAACCGACAGAGGTCGTCAAATCACACAAGCCTTGACCCAACAAGACTTTCATGAATTCAACATGCACAAACTCAAATTGAAATACGCCACAATGACCGAGTATGATCACACTTATTCAGGCGTTGATGTCATTTTTACATCTAAAAATGTAACTGAAACCCTAGGTGAAGTCATCAGTGCAAACGGACTCAAACAATTGAGAAGTGCAGAAACAGAGAAATACCCCCATGTTACTTTTTTCTTTTCAGGAGGGAGAGAAGAGCCGTTTGATGGCGAAGATCGTTTGATGGAACCTTCTCCTAAAGTACCTACTTATGATTTGCAACCGGAAATGAGTGCATTGACATTAACCGAAAAAATGTTACAGGCAGTTGAATCCGAAAAATACGATTTTATATGTTTGAATTTTGCTAACACAGATATGGTAGGACATACCGGTGTTTGGGAAGCCATCATTAAAGCAGCTGAATCAGTGGATACTTGTTTAAATAAATTGGTGACAACAGGTTTGTCAAAAGGTTATCAATTCATCATAATTGCTGACCATGGAAATTCAGATGAAGCCAGAAATCCTGATGGCAGTCCAAATACCGCTCATAGTATGAACCCTGTTCCTTGCATAATCATCAGCGATAAATGCAAAGCATTGACCCATAAAGGTAAATTGGCAGATGTAGCCCCAAGTATTTTAAAAATGATGAATT
>DASWYG010000199.1:0-11235 GCA_036405075.1 Bacteroidia bacterium
TTCACATATGGTGCTCGATAAGGATAAGAAATGGCTGTACGTGGTTGATGGAGGGAATAAACGCATTTTACGTATGGATATTACCTCTGGTTCAAAACTGAGAGATTTATCACTGATCAATGAAACCTTGGCTGAGCATTGGGAAATGTCTGGCGTGACATGGGAAGAGTTTGTGCCAGCATCATTCGGACTTAAACAACCTTGTGGAATAGATATTAAAGATAACCGTCTATTTGTATCCGATTATGAGACAGGAGATATCATTTGTTTCGACGTAAACAAGAAGCAAATTCTAGATAAAATCAATACAGGCAAGACTGGAATTACTGGTATCAAGATTGACACAAATAATAGGATTTGGTTTGTCAATTCTGTGTCCAATGAACTCATCAAAGTTGAACCTAAGTAATGATGATATCAAAGACTACTAATGTTGAGGGTTAAGATAAATGGCGAATGGTTTTTGAAAAAATTAAATTAGTAAATAAAATGAAACAAATTGTTATAGTTTTATTCAGTATTGCGGTACTGATATCTTGTAAAAAGAAGATGGAACATAATAATATTGAGCATAAAATGCTCAATATTAATTATCCTGCTGCGTATGTCGTAAATGGTCAAGGTAATAATATCAGTGTGATCAACCTGAATACAGATCAGGTACAGGATGTCATTGACCTTAACGGGGCAAAATTCCCACATCATATTTATCTGAGCCCTGACAAAAAATGGCTGGCGGTGGCCATAACGTCTACCGATTTAAGTCAGGGTCATTCAGGCCATTCAGGTAATACTGTTTCAGGTTATAAAATTCAAATTATTAACAGTACTACAGGGATGGTTGAACATGAAATTCCATTGAGCAAGATGCCCCACAACGCTATTTTCAGTCCAGATGGTAAAGAGCTTTGGTTAGCTCAACCAGATACACCTACCAGTAAAATCCACATTTACAGCACCTCAACTTGGAATGAAATCGCTTTTATCGAATCTGGTGAAAATACATCTGAGGTAACACTATCTGCTGACGGAAAATGGTTTTGTGTTGCTAACACAGGCATGAATGGCACTGCTATGATGTTTTATCCAGATCAAAAGAAAATACAATGCTCTGCCCCGACAGGTTCAATGCCAGTGGGAGTGTGGCCTGGAACTGCTAAATATTCTTATGTTGACAATGAGGAATCCAAGACGATTTCCGAATTTGATTTAGATGGGGATACAATTTCCGCCACGATCAATTTAGGATTCAAACCAGGTTACATAGCTTATAGAAGTAATGGAGAAATGTGGGTGAGTGATGCCACTAATGGCAAAGTAGTCTATTTTGAAAGGCTGAACAATATTTGGACAAAGTCGGGGGAGACAATAACAGGCTCAAATGCTCATGCTATTGCCTTTAATACCACCGAAACCAAAGCGTATATTACAAACCAAGATGATGATAATGTTACTATTATTGATATGTCAAATCATACAGTAATTAAGACTATCAATGTTGGTTCAAAACCCAATGGAATAGTTTTTAAGAATTAAATGAAAACCCAATGAAAATTTTAACTCAATTTATGGTAATTATTACCTTGTGTACAGGGGTAGTCTCTTGCAAGAAAACCACTCAAGACGTTCAAAGCAATGTAAACAATAGACAGGAAGACTTGCAGGCTGTGGCCGGGATGAACAATGCATACTCAAATATGGTTATATACCACGATTCATTCTCTCACCCTCTAAATCCTCATCATAAACAGAAACATGATAGTCTTTATCATCACAATGACTCATTGTATAATCACCACCATAAGGTCTATCACCATGCCGACACTAGCCACCATAATAATGGTCATCACACAATTACACATCACAACAGACACGATTCATTGAATATATTTCATCATAAACTTCATTAATCAAAAAAGTGCTAAATTAAGTGCTTCTTATACTTATTTACTATCCCGAAGCAACCACTGTTGAAAATCTACAAATGTTGTAACCCTCTCCAAAAATAGTACGGATTAAAATGTTACCAAAAGTGCCAATGCTATAAACCAAGTCGTTGGTGAAGAAAACTGGACAGTGGATACAAATATTCCGGAGAAAACACTGACGGTCAAAACAGAAGCTTTCAGCCCGGAAGAAATAGAAGCGGCGGTGAAATCGGCTGGCTTCACAATAAAAGAAGAATAAACTTAAAATGATAAGAAAAGCAGCATCAATAGTATCCAGCCATAAGGTATCCGTTGGAATAGGTATATTTAAATTTACGATGAAATTCTTAAAGGCAATATTCATACACAGGAAGTCCTGCTGCAAGATGGTGCTTTTCTCTGTTTTTATGGCAGGAGCTGATGCTTCTGCACAAGATATAATCTCACTGACTACTGTAATTGACAGTAGCATTCGAAACAGTCCTGCTGTAAAAAGCTCAAATGCTGCGGTGTCACAGCAGCAGCATTTGTTAAAATCTGCTATCAACTTGCCTAGCCCTGAAATACTGCTGCAAAACCCAACGGGACATTTTTATACCATTGGGGTTCAACAAATATTTGATTTTCCGACCGTGTATGGTGCGCAAAGGAAAATTCAGAAGGAAAATATTAAACTGGCAGAAACTGCCACAAAGTATACATTAATGGATGTTAAATACCAACTACATATTTTGTATAGCGAATTGCAGTACCAGTTTCAACTGATGAAATTATGGCAAAAGCAGGACAGCTCTTATAGCAAGATATCTGAAAATGCTGACAGGGCATTCAAGGCTGGTACAATTGATTTTATTCAGTCAAGTTTTGCCAATGTTCAGGCCGGTCAAATCAGGACCAATTATAACCTTTCGAAAGCCAATTTTTATGGGACTATGCAACAGATCAAGACTCTGAGCGGGATACAGGTTGATTTTACACCTGATTCACTCACCTCAATAGGTATCCTAGCAATCGGCACAACCGATACCAGCATAAGCCACAATTATTCCTTGTTATATGACCAGCAACAGATTGCCATCAATGAAAAGAGGGTGCAATTGGAAAAACAAAAGGCATTGCCTGGTTTTACAGTAGCCTTTTTAAACCAAGGTGAAAAAAATACAATTTTCCAGAACAGGTTCTATGCAGGACTCAGAATACCCTTATGGTTTTGGCAGTACAATGGCAATATTAAGGCCGCTAAAGTCCAGGTGGAGGTCAGTAAATATGATGCAGCGGCAAATAAGTTGCAACTAACTGGTGAAATGCAGGCTGCCTATGTAAAATATATAGCTTATTCAGAAGCGCTCGTTTTATACAATTCTAACATTCTTCGGAATGCAAATGCATTGACAAATGCTTTAGATCGATTCTATACATCAGGCAATTATTCCTACACAGACTATTTACGTAATTTAAATGACGCAAATGAGGTTAAGAAAACCTATTGGGAAACCTTGAAAAATTATAATCAAACCTTAATTTATATTCAATATCTGAACGGCACACTATGAAAAATATAATAATCCATCTAACGCTTCTTGTCCTATGTTTTCTGGCATCGATTGGACAAATACTGGCCCATGAAGGCGAAGATCATGGCCAGAAGCAAAAAACAAATGCTACAGCCGCATATTTTTCAAGTGAGAATAGTTCAGAGAAGTATGAAGTCCTTATTAAATATGGCACTTTAGTGCCTGAAAAGGATGAACACTTAACGTTATTTCTGAGCGATGTCAATACCAATATGCCAATTGCAGGAGCAAAAATAAAAATTTCCAACATGGATGACGCCAGCCAAACTTTCGAGGTTTCAATGAAAGAACCCGGAATTTATGAGGTTCACACAAAGTTTTCTGAAAAAAAATCCAATAAACTGAATATTTCAATAGATGCAAAGGAAGGGGCTGACCTTATCCAGCTTTCCGATATTGAAACAGGTAAGGAATTACCTAAAGTAAATACGGATGAGGCTGAAAAGGACTCATCATTTGGAGTTATGAATATCCTTTACCTGGCGATTGCCTTATTCATAGGGTTGGGTATTGGATTGTTTATGAAAAAGAAAACCAGAGCTGGCAAATCGGTTATAAGTCTGTTTTTGTTGACATTGTTTGTTTTCTCCCCTTCGGCGAATTACCCTTTATGGGCGCATGGCGGAGAAGACCATGAAGAGGATAAGAAAAAGTCAGGGAATGGTTCATCACAATTGATTGTGGCAAAGGAAACACAATTTTTGTTCGATATCAGGACAAGCAAGCTGGATATGAGAAGTTTTTCGCCATCAGTCAACCTGTTTGGAACTGTATTGCCTACGTCCGCAGGCAAAGCCTTAGTACAAACACCGCAGACAGGAATCATCAGATCATTGAATGTCACAGTCGGTCAAATGGTCAATAAAGGGCAATTACTCGCCACTATAGACCAAAACATAGATGCCAATACCCAGGTAAGCTGGCAGACCCAGAAAAATGCTCTTGAAGCGGAAATGTCAGCGGCAAAAAAGGAATACGACCGTCTTCTTGCAATTTCAGACATTGTAGCCAAACGCGATATTGATGAAGCTGAAAGGAGGTATAATACCTCAAGGAAAAATTTGCAGGCTTTTGAAGGTAACAGATCAAAGCTTGTATCACTCTACGCCCCTATTGATGGCAAGGTAGAGAATTTCAATTACAGTATGGGCTCAACAGTCAATGCTGGCCAGGAGATCATGGCAATAACCAATCTCAACATGGTTTATGTTGAAGCACAGGTATTTGACAAGGATATTGATAACGTAAAATCAGGTAAGGAATACCTTGTTGAATGCACCGACAATGACAAGCACAAAACAAAAAAGGTAAGATTGGTGACAATGTCGCCGAGCATCAATCCCAGCAATCAGTCACAAAGGGTATTGTTTGAAATGGATAATTTAGAGGAGGACTTTAAAATAGGTGAATTTGTAAATATCAGGGTGTTTAAAGAAGCCAACTCACAGAACATAACAGTGCCAAATTCCGCCATCACCGAGGTCAATGGTAAATCTGCTGTTTTTCTAAAGGATGCAGCAGAGCAGTATAGCCTGGTGTATGTTTCTACAGGTGAAAACAACGGGCAATTTACCACCATTCTTAAAGGAGTGGAAGAGAGCGAACGAATCGTCATAAATGGCGCTTACCAACTGAAAATGATGTACTTAAATCAATAATTAATATAAAATGAAAAAACTGATCATCCCATTATGCATAAGTGCCATGTTCTTGGCAGCCTCATGCAACAACTCAACATCTTCCGACAAAAAAGTGGAGCAATCTTCAAGCGATAGCACAAAGAGTGTTGTCTATCAATGCCCGATGGATTGCGAAAAAGGCAAGACCTACGATCAACCAGGCAAATGCCCTGTTTGTGAAATGGACCTGGAAAAAGTCAATAAATAAATATAAATATCAGAATGAAATACATCTTTATGGCGCTAAGCGCATTGATCATTGCATTATCATCATGCAGCAACTCACAAAAAACTGAACAACAAAAAACCGCCGACACGACAAATCATGCCCAGCACAGTGGCGAACATATTTATGCTTGCCCGATGCACCAGGAAGTGACCGGAAAGGAAGGTGACAATTGCCCAAAATGCGGCATGAAACTGGTTCACAACGACAATGCCGGAAAAGGGAATGGAAATACCTATAAGATGGCTTTCTCAAGCAGCCCCTCACCTATAGAATCAGGTAAACAAACCGTACTTTCTCTAACCCCTCAAATTGTCGGTAAGGAAAAGGAGCTAGTCCCGCTGGATGTGGAGCACGAGAAGAAGATCCACTTTATCATGGTCAGTGATGACTTAAGCTGGTTTGACCACCAACATCCCGAATATACCGCTTCAGGCACTTATGATCTGCCATATACATTTAAAAATGGAGGGAATTATATCCTGTTTGCGGATTATAAACCTACAGGATCAAACCATAGCCTCGAAAAGATCAATGTAGAGGTAAAAGGTAAGGCACTGCCAGCCAAAACTTACACCAAGTCAAAGTTGGTTTCCAAGACAGGAGAATTCGAGGTGACACTTTCAGCAGAAAACAACGGAAAAATCCAAAGCGGTTCCATGCAGCATATCAAGGGAGTGATCACAAAAGGAGGTAAAGCTGTTGATGCAAACACTTTGGAAGATTATCTGGGTGCAAAAGCACATATGGTAGTTATTGGAGTTGATGATAAAAACTATCTGCATGTTCACCCCGGGGTGGAGAACGGCAATTTCGATTTGCATACAACCTTCGACAAACCCGGATTCTACCGTGGCTGGATACAATTCCAGTCAGGCGGCAAGATTTATACAGCCGATTTTGTCTTTAAGGTGGAACAAGGCACCGCTAATGGTGATCAGGGTGAACAACATATGAACCATTAATTCGGAAATCCCAGTGCTTAATAAACTCATTCAATTTTCCCTTCGCAACCGATTGTTTGTAGTGGTATTTGCCGCCATGCTGCTGATCTATGGCGCTTATACCTTTACAAAGCTGCCGGTGGACGTGCTGCCTGATCTTAACAGGCCTCAGGTGACCATATTCCTGGAAGCGAACGGCTTGGCCCCTGAAGAAATTGAAATGCAGGTGGCGCTTCCCGTTGAAGTGGCACTAAATGGTGCCCCAGGAGTGGAAAGAGTGAGAAGCGCATCATCAATAGGCATTGGGATGGTATTTGTGGAGTTTGACTGGAACACGGATGTGTATCGTGCAAGGCAGTTGGTGAGTGAAAAACTGCAAACGGTGCAATTACCTAATGGTATCACACCTGTGATGGGTCCAATCAGCAGTATTATGGGGCAGATCATGATGGTGGGGGTCAGTAGTGATACGACCTCCCCGTCAGAGTTAAGGACACTGGCAGACTTCACTATTCGCAGACGCCTGATGAGTATTAAAGGGATTTCACAGGTTATTCCAATCGGGGGCGAGAGAAAGCAATTCCAGGTATTGATCTCGTCCGTCAAGCTAAAACAATATAACTTGTCTGTTGATGATATCGATAAGGCTTTGCTGACTGCCAATCAAAATACAACAGGTGGCTTTTTTAACCAATATGGCAGCGAAGTCCTGATAAGGAACATAGGCAGGGCAGCTAGCCTTGATGATTTGAAAAATACGGTCGTAGCCAATACTGAAGGGCTACCTGTTCTACTAAGCGATGTAGCAGAGGTTAAATTCGGTGCAGCTATCAAGCGCGGGGATGCCAGTATAAATACCAAACCCGCGGTTATCCTGACGGTTGAAAAACAACCGGGGGCTTCCACTATTGAATTGACCAAAGAGGTTGAAAAGGCTATTGCTGAATTGCAGCTTTCCCTGCCAAAGGACATAAAATTGAATCCAAGGATTTTCCAACAGAAGAATTTTATAACGAATTCCTTGACCAATGTCGAACATGCCCTCCGGGATGGGTTTTTCCTTGTGGTCATTATTCTTATCATTTTCCTGGCCAATGTCAGGACAACGGTTATTACACTAACTGCTATTCCTTTATCACTGGTTATAACCGCACTTATTTTCAAGGCCTTTGGCATTTCGATCAATACCCTGACATTGGGAGGATTGGCCATTGCCATCGGGGAGTTGGTGGATGATGCCATAGTTGATGTTGAAAATGTTTTCAGGCGCTTAAAGGAAAACAGGAGAAACGGCAGTCCTAAACCTACCAGGCAGGTAATCTATGAAGCGAGCAGCGAGGTGCGTAATTCGATAGTTTATGCAACAATTATTGTTGTTCTCGTGTTTTTGCCGTTGTTTTATCTCCAGGGCATTGAGGGTAAAATCTTTGCCCCACTGGGCATTGCCTATATCACATCAATCCTTGCGTCCCTTGTTGTTTCCTTGTCAGTCACTCCGGCGCTATGCAGTTATTTATTAGGCTCAGAAAAGGCAAATAGGGCAATTAGTTGGCGAATGTTCAAGAATCCGTTCAGGAGAAAACCGATAGAACCACAATTTGATCAAGCCACAACAACTGAAGAACACGATACAAAATTTGTCAGATGGCTTAAGGCAAAAGACACTAGGTTGCTACAATGGTCACTGAGCTATACGAAGCCAATCATTGCAACGGCCATTATTCTCATTGTGGCTTCGGTAAGCATGATACCCTTTTTTGGCACTGAATTCCTTCCGCCTTTCAACGAAGGTTCGTTTACCATCAACTTATCTACTCCGGCGGGAACATCTATTGAAGAAAGCAACAAGATCGGTGCTATGGCGGAAAAACTCATGTTGAAGGTTCCTGAAGTAGAATATGTAAGTCGTAGGACAGGACGTGCAGAGTTGGACGAGCACGTTGAACCTGTCAGCAATTCGGAAATTGAAGTGGAATTGAAACAGGGAAACAAGCGGAGGCGCGATGAAATACTGGCTGATATTAGAAAGGAACTTAGCATTCTACAGGGTGTAAACATAAATATCGGCCAGCCAATTTCGCACCGTCTTGACCATTTGCTTTCTGGAGTTAGGGCGCAGGTAGCAATAAAAATCTATGGCAGTGACTTGGCCGATTTAAGGATGAATGCTATAAAAGCTAATAATTTAATAAAGAATATTCCCGGCGTTGTTGATGCACAAGTTGAGAGGCAGGTTCTGGTCCCTCAGTTGCAGATCAGGGTCAACCGAGAAGCACTTAAGAGGTACGGGTTGCAAGCGGGAAAAGTAACGCAGGACCTGGAAATATTCTACAATGGAAAAGTGGAAGGGCAGATCATAGAAGACCAGAAGTATTTTGATATTCTGTTAAGGACTACAGATGAAGGAAGATCCAACCTGGATAATATCCGTAATACCCTTATTGATGCTCCGAACGGCAACCTGATTCCCTTAGAGCAGATTGCGACAATCGAGAATACGCCTTCCCAAAATAGCATTTACCATGAAAATACACAAAGACGGATTGTCATTAGCTGTAATGTTCAGGACAGGGATTTGGGTAGCACAGTGAAGGAGATTCAGCAAAAGCTGAAAACAGATTTGAAATTGCCGCAGGGTTATTATATCACCTATGGAGGACAGTTTGAAAGCCAGCAGTCAGCCTCCCAAATGATATTATTCTTGAGCCTTTTCTCACTGGCAGGAATATTTATTGTCTTGTTTTCGCACTTTAAGTCATCAATCATAGTACTACAGATCATGCTGAATATCCCATTGGCATTGATCGGCAGTGTTATTGCGGTCATGCTGACAGGCGGTGTTTTCTCAATTGCCACTCTGGTTGGTTTTATAACCCTCACAGGAATTGCATCACGCAACGGCATCATGATGATCTCCCACTATATTCACCTGGTTGAACATGAAGGTGAAAAATTTAACAAGGAAATGATTATCCGCGGTTCACTCGAAAGGCTGGTACCTGTAATGATGACAGCCTTGGTTGCGGCTCTGGCATTGATACCTCTCACGCTAGATGCTCAAGCACCCGGAAAGGAAATATTATATCCAGTGGCTACAGTAATCCTGGGAGGTCTGATTAGTTCAACACTGTTGGATATAATCGTTACGCCTGTTGTATTTTACAGTTTCGGAAAAATTTCATTAAAGAAGTATTTTGATGAAAAACATATTAGCATTTTGCAATAAAAGTAAAATTTGTTTTTGCTACAGTTTCTGCGTATCTACTTGGAAAATTAAAGTCTTAATTTTAAGCTAAAATAAAGAAATAGATAGTTGAAGATTATTCTAAACCAATGTTTCATTATTTAAGTTTTATTATTTAATTGCATAATAGAAATTCAAAATGATACAAAAATCGAATATATAGACTTTTTATGAAATTAAAGTTAGCTCTCATAATATCTTTGCTGTTGCTGCTGATAGTGGTTTCTTGCTCTAAAGACCCTAAAGTTACCGATATGTCAGATATGGAAGTGCTGGCCAATTACATCAATATTCCTAACGAACCTTTCAATTACAGTGCACAAGTGTTACCAGAATTTTTTAATAATCAATTTGTGAAAATTCAAGACAATACGCCTGTTGGAAATGCGGTCACTGACTGGGGTGCAACGCTCGGGAGGGTGCTGTTTTATGATAAAAATCTATCGATTAATAACACCATTTCATGTGCTTCGTGTCATATTCAAGCACACGGATTTACTGATACTGTTCAATTTAGTAAAGGATTTATGGGAGGCAAAACAAAAAGACATTCTATGTCTCTCATCAATGCTAAATATTATATTTCTGGAAGATTTTTTTGGGATGAAAGAGCTGCCAGTTTAGAAGACCAAGTGTTAATGCCGATTCAGGATGTTGTGGAAATGGGGATGAATCTGGATACACTTGTCAGAAAACTCAACAGACTTCCGTACTATCCCATCTTGTTTAAATACGCTTTTGGCAGTTCAAATATAAGCTCTGATAAGATATCTAAAGCTTTGGCTCAATTTGTAAGGTCGATTGTGTCTTATCAATCTAAATATGATGTCGGAAGAGCCCAAGTGAATGCTAAAGAAGATGATTTTCCCAACTTTACAGTGGATGAAAATTTGGGTAAGTCGATATTCATGACCAATGCTGATATCAATTGTTCTGGTTGTCATACCACCGATGTGTTCATCATGGACAATCCGAGAAATAATGGCTTAACGATTGACAATGGTGACAAAGGTATTTATGTGCACACACTCAAAGCTGAGGATGAAGGCAAATTTAAAGCACCGTCATTAAAGAATGTAGGATTAAGAAAACGGTTTATGCACGATGGTAGTTTTAACTCTCTAAGAGATGTGGTTGAACATTACAATACTCAGCTGGCGTCTAACCCAAACCTCGATTCACATCTGAAAGATTTGTCAGGTAATCCGAGAAGAATGAATTTGTTGCCTCATGAAATTCAAGCCCTAGTAAGATTTCTGGAAACATTAACAGACGATAAAATAGTAAAGGAAATTAAATTTAGTTCCCCGTTTAAATACTAAAATTTTGCTAATTATTTATTCAATTTAATTATATTTGTTTCTTTAAGTAAATTATTATGAACAAATTTGTAATTTTTCTTGTTGCTTTAAGTGCGTGTTTTATCTTACAATCTATGGTGATGAAAAAGGATGGCGCTGCTCCGGGTTACACTGGTTCGCCAGGTGATACGTTTAAAAATTGTACTGCTTGTCATGGTGGTACTGCCGTTAAAGTTAACAATTGGATTACTTCTGATATACCGGCTGAAGGTTATGTGCCTGGTCAGACTTATACTATTACTGCCACCAATAAAGAGTCAGGTGCTACTAGATTTGGAT
>DASWYG010000200.1:0-3985 GCA_036405075.1 Bacteroidia bacterium
CAGAAGATAAAGAATCGATATTTATGTCAAGAAAACAGAGCAGAGTTCAAGTGGTTTTAGAATTTCCCATAAAATGTTCGCCGAGTATCCTATACAACTATATTAGTACAGCTTCAGGCTTACAAGAATGGTTTGCCCATAAAGTCATCAATAAAAGCAGAGTCGACTTCTCTTTTATCTATGATGACGGTCAAGAAGTATCAGCCAAACTTGTTAGGTCTGTGAACAATAAACTTTGCCGTTATCATTTGGACAACACACTGGAAGAAGAGTACATTGAAATGGACATCATCATTGATGAACTTACTGAGGATGTCGCACTTAAGGTCACTGAATTTTGTGAAGAAGACGAAAAAAGGGAAATCGTTGAGCTTTGGACTGCACAGGTTGAAGTCCTTAAAGATGTCATCGGTGCCTGATTTTGGAATGTCTTTTGCATTGCAGTTCGCGCCGGCCTTTTGTCCATGAAGAAAATCAATCTCCTTGTCGTTAAAGCTTTTATAGGACCTTTCCTTGGAACATTTTTTATTTCAATGTTCCTGTTCCTCATGCTTTTCCTTTGGAAATACATTGATGATCTGGTTGGAAAAGGTTTAGACTGGCACGTTGTTGCCCGTCTCATATTTTTCTCTCTTGCCGATCTTATTCCTATGGCTTTGCCATTATCTGTATTGCTCTCCAGTTTGATGACCTTCGGTAATTTGGCAGAATCCTATGAAATTGTTGCACTCAAAGCCTCCGGTGTCAGCATTTACCGTTCGCTCAGACCCGCATTTCTCATCATTATTTTCCTTGCTTTACTTACATTCTATGTGTCTAACATTGTCATTCCCAAAGCTAACCTAGAAGCAAAGAGTTTACTTTGGGACATAAGAAACAAGAAACCGGCATTTGATCTGCAAGAAGGCGTTTTTTATGATGGCATTGAAGGCTATCAAATTAAAATTGGTAAAAAGGACAAAGACAATGAAACCATTAGAGATGTCCTCATTTATGAATTGAAACCCGGATACAGTGAACTTACCATCATCAATGCTCAATCAGGTAAAATGAAATTGAGCGATGACAAGCGACTGCTTTATTTTACCCTTTACAAAGGTGTCAGATACGAAGACCTGGTAGAAAATAAAAATTACAATCGAACGGTACCTGCCACCACCACTTTTTTTGATGAACAAAAAATGACCTTCGATTTGAGTGATCTGGATTTGAAACAAACTGATAAAGAACTGTTTAAAGGCAGTGCAGTTATGATGAACATCAAAGAACTTCAGGAGGCTATTGACTCAATTCGCAAGGACATCATCAAAAAGAACACGGCCACCAGAGATTTTTTAAGACCTTATTATCCGCCCATTCATCAAATTAAACAAGGCACAGAAGTGCTCGATAGCCCTAAATTGGTTAATGATACCATCATACGGAATTTCCCTAAAGAGCAACGTTATGGTATTTTGGATCTGGCACTGGGTTCTGCCAGAAACCTTAAAAGTATCATTGAATCAAATACTCAACAGCTCAAAGACATGAAGAATGATGAAAGAATGTATACCATCAAATGGCATGAGAAATTTACCCTTTCATTTGTACTCATTGTGTTGTTTTTGTTGGCAGCTCCATTGGGAACCATCATCAGAAAGGGTGGATTGGGAATGCCAATGGTGGTCTCAATCATCATGTTCATCTTATATTATGTGGTCAATATGATCGGCGTGAAAATGGGTAAAGAAGGTGTATTGCCCGAATGGGCAGGTGCCTGGCTGGCGTCTTTTGTTTTATTGCCTGTTGGCATCTTTGTACTCAGAAAAGCAGCGAAAGAATCTGCATTGTTTGACAAAGAAAAATATCAAAAATTCTTTGAGAAGGTAATTATCTGGTTCACCCCAAAAAAGGGTAAGGTCAATTGATTTTTATCTTCCACATCCCTCTTCCAAAAGTTGAAGCATACAAAGCTGTATTCACTTTATCAACTTTCAATTCTGTAACCGGAACATTTGGAAAACCCTTTCCCAGTTTTTTCCAACCCATTGTTTTGTTGTAAACATATACACCATCATTGGTACCACAATACCATTGATCTGAAAAAGCAGCGATGCAATTCACGGGTAAATTGGGTAATCCCTTTGATGAATTGTAAAACGATCGACCTTGATCATCTGAAAAGTAAATTTTATTCAGATCTGAATTCAATTTGTCAAATGCCTCCAAAGCAATGGCCATAGTGCCTTTTTTGTTGATCGCGATATCAGTAATGCCTCTCCATTTTAGAATGGGTAATGTACTTGTTCTGTCCTCCCAATTGAGGCCCCCATCTTTGGTGTAATACAATTTATCAGCAGCATTTTCCCAATATGGGTCTTCTCTTGCAAACCATATTTCATTGCTGTTGTTTGGATTGATCCACAGAGCTTTGATTGATTTCTCCGAATTGATTTGAGACGTTAGTATTTCAAAATACTTGTTCTTTTCCTTTTTGTAAAGGTTTTTATAAGCCACAAACGTGGTTTTGTCTTTGGCTTGGTAGTGAATGCGAAAATCATGAAACTTCGCCTCTTCATTCATTCCTGATAAATTGTACGACTTACCTCCGTCTTCTGTAATGGCGATGCCTTTTGCAAATCCGGAGAAAAAGTGCAAACTATCCCCCGTATTGCAAACCCTGCCGCCATCTCCATAAGGCGAAGAACTGAGCCATTTACCTTCTTTACAATGAAACATGCCCAGGTCTTGTGTTCCTAGCATCAAGTTGTTTTTGCCTGCAAGATCAAAACCAAAAAGCAATGAGGCATTCAGATCCTTGGAAGCATCGGTTAGAGAAGACCATCTGCAAGCATTCGCATTGCCCTTATCTATACCGCCATCGGTACAAATGTATACCTCATCATTTTCTGTTGTCAAAATTTGATTGATGTCGTCGTGAGCATGAGACGCATTGCCATTGATCGGATTGGTACACTCCGTTGTTGAATTTAATCCGTCGACACTTTTATATAACCTTGTTGAACCAATTAAAATGGTTTCTGAGCCTTTTGATTTGTTATGTACAATGCCCATTTTCAGTCTGGATGTATTGAATTCAATTCGACCACCATTCAGTAAGTGCATCTCATCTTCTTTAGAGGTCTCAAAACTCAAATACCTTACACGATTGTTCATGGCAACTACGTATACTTTGCCGGGAGATTTTGCTGAGAATACAGCCGAATAACGACTGTAAGGGTTTACAGTTCCACCAAATGCAGCACATATTAATGGCGTCAGATCTTTCCAGGTTCTGCCGGTATCTTTGCTGAAAAGGAGACAACTGCCGCCAATAATGATTTGGGCCGGTCGTACTTTGTCTACGATCAATTCTCTGAATTTTAATTCTGAAGTAAATGTTTTTGTCCAGGTATTGGCACCGTCATCAGAAAGATATACACTGTGATCGCTGATGCAAATGAGGTTTTTTTCTTTTTTCTTGTCCAGTATTGCAAGGTCGCGTGTTTGTTCCAATTGATATTCTTGTGGATCAAACCTCAGGCTGTTTCTCTTCCATGTATTGCCTCCATCAAATGATTCAATCAAGCCATAACCATATTGTTTTGAAATGCCCAGGTCCATTCCTGTAGAGGCTATCAAGTGTTTTTTGTTGTTTTGAAAACGGATGATACCATTGATACCGGTGGCCATATTGCCGGGTAAAACAATGTTTTCCCAATGTTTGCCTCCATCCAAAGTCTTAAAGATTCCTGCACTGGCGTGTCCTGCAATGATTTCTTCCGGCCTGTCTGGATGAACATCAACGCACATAAAACGACCAGTCCCATGTGGACTGTATTGACCTATAGCAGCCAGAGGCAGGGGAGAACCAAATGGTCCAATAGCAACCCAAGCACCAGAGTCATTAGGGTCTATAGTGATTTTGTGTTTGGAATTTGCTCGTTTGCTTTTGCATTGCCACATTGGAAGAATGCAAACCGAACTTAAAAGTATGATAAGAAAA
>DASWYG010000201.1:0-2678 GCA_036405075.1 Bacteroidia bacterium
GTATTTGAACCATTTAACTCTTGGGCCTAGTTCAGGTGTATTGTACCTGTCAGGACTTGATACGATTGCCGGTACCTTAATGGTAGATACAGGAAAATCCCTTAAGTTGGATTCTACTTGTCAATTGATATTCACCGGTAATATCGATAACCAAGGCGAAATCAATGCTTTGGATGGCAACACATTTTTATTGAATGCAAGTTCGGCTCAGGTTATTGATGGTATCAACTCATTCTATGACCTTGAGATCAATACAGCAGCAGGCGTAACATTTACACAGTCAGATACCGTAAGAGGAAACTTGTCCATGACCTATGGAAACCTTACCCTCAATGATGGTAGTTTAACGGTGGGAATGGTGTCAGGAGGTAATTCAACTTCATATATTAAGACTTCAGGTGGTGGAAGTTTAAGATGCATGCTCAATGATAGTTCCATACTGATGTTTACGGTTGGAAATTCAGCTTATAATCCTGTGCGTATACACAACAACAGCGGAATTGCAGATTATTTTGAGGTGAGAATTGCAGATGAAGTGTTTTCGAATGGTACTAGCGGTGATGTGGTATTGGATAAACACATCATGCGAACTTGGTTCATTGGAAAAGAAAATCCAAATGGTGGAGCAGGAGTCAATTTTGAATTCCATTGGAATTCAGGCGAAGAGAGCGATACCATTTTAACACCAGTTTTAAATCACTACAACGACACAGCCTGGGAAATTCCAACTGCAGTATTGACCTCATCTTCTCCAACTTCACTCTATTTTGAAGGCTATATGGGTGGTTTTTCTCCATTCGCAATAGGTGCCGGCTTGACACCTTTACCAATAAAACTTTTTGATCTTAAAGCTGTTCCAAATTATACTTCTAAATCAGCAAAAATCACTTGGAAAACCAATGGCGATTTCAAAGGACAATACAAAGTAATGAAAAGTATGGATGGAAGACAATGGTCATGTATTGCAGTCGTTAATGCCAATTGGAAACCGGAATCTTTGCAAAATTATGAGGTCACAGATTTCAATCCTTATCAGATCACTTTCTATAAAATACTTGAGTCATCAGAAACTGGTAAATCGGAATCTTCAGGAATTGTCACAGTAAATTTCAATGTTGAAATAAGTACTTTGATTCAAACATTGGGTCCAAACCCTTCTATCGGCACCTTTAATTTGATTGTAACTGAACCGGTCAATTATAATTTGACTGATATCAATGGAAAAATAATCGAATCAGGTGAAGTAAATTCCAATAAGGAATTCAATCAGCTTTCACCAGGCATTTATATTTTGAATTTATACAACGAACACATGCAAGAAATCAATAGGATAATAGTCAATTAGTTCTGCTTCATATCACAAAAAGGGGGGAAACGCTGATTTCCCCTTTTTTTATTTGGATATTGTTTAAATTGATAGCATTCAATCATAAAAAGATTAAATTTGTGTATGCTTAAGTTTTTACTGGTAATGGGCATTTTACTACTTTGTATGGTAGGAATAGCTGTAAGAGTGCTGCTGGTGAAAGGTGGAACCATGAGAGGTACTTGTGCGTCTCAAACACCTTTGTTGAACAAAGAAGGTGTAGCTTGTGGTTTATGCGGAAGGATGCCGGGTGAGCCTTGTGGCGATGAAAGTAAGTCTTAGAGGAATGATTGAATCGGATTAGATTTTTCCGACTTTCCCAACTTTTCCAATTTTAACCTCTCCCAAGAAGTTGATCCATTCTTGATATTTAGCATTTGTCAATACCCTGGGAAATTTATTTTGAGATCCAAATTTACCTTGTTCTTGCATCCAGCTAATAAAAGTTTCTCCGGGAAGTAGAGTCACTTTAACTTCTGACAAAGCATGCTTTCTTTCTGTGGCATAATCATCATTCACAGCACATAGATATTTGTCAAGTTGAGTGGCAACTTCTTTTTCTTTTAACTCAGGGCGGTCAGAAGCAATGTACCAATGGTGACTATGTACACCGTCAATGGTCAATCCTTTTACTGTAAACTCATTGATGGGCATTTCCAATTCCTCACTCAACATTGATATGGCTTTGTTCATATTGTCTACGCTCAAATGTTCGCCACAAATGCTTAAAAAGTGCTTTACCCTTCCTGTGATTTTAATTTCACATTCATCCAGATCAACGAATTTTACAGTATCACCTATCAAATACCTCCAGGCACCGGAACACGTACTCAAAATAATGGCGTATTCTTTGCCCAATTCAACTTGTTTGATGTTCAAACTTAAGGCATCTGGATTCATATCACCATTTTCGTCAAAATTGTTTTCATTGAAAGGAATAAACTCAAAGAACATCCCGTTTTTGAAATTCAATCTCATGCCTTTGGCGTCGATCTTTGCTTGATAAGCAACAAAACCCTCTGAAGCCAAATAAGTTTCAAAATACATGATGGGTTGACCCAATAATTTGTCTAAACTTCTTTTGTAAGGTTCTATAGAAACTCCTCCCCAAATGTAAACACTCAAATTTGGCCAAAGATCATGTATGTTCTTTAGGTGATACCTTTTAATGATGTTTTCAAACAGAATTTGTATCCAGGCTGGTACACCTGCAATGGCCACAACATCCCAATCGGGAGCCTCTTCAACCATTCTTTCAATCTTATTCTGCCAGCTTTTCTCACTTCTGATATCATGTGAAGGTTTTGAAAAA
>DASWYG010000202.1:0-3183 GCA_036405075.1 Bacteroidia bacterium
CAGCAATGATTTCAGCAGAGTGTTTTACTTTGTCCTTTTCATTTAAATTCTGTTCCTTTAGCAGCAATTTACCGGCTAGAGCAATATTCGAAATTGGTGTTTTCAATTCATGAGCCACATGGTTAAAGCTGTTAATGGTACTTTCGGCAATGGCTTTTTCTTTTTTAAGCGAAGAGAATGATTTAAAACTTACAAATCCCATCAGAAGAATCAATAAAGATGATGTAATGAAAAGAGGCCCCATTTCAGCTTTTAAATGTGCCTCTTTGTCGGGGATGTTGAGCTTCAGACGCATGCCGTTTAAATTGGCTACTTCGTCCAGATTTTTACTGTAGCAGCCGGGCTCATCAGGAGGGAATGGAACGGGTTTGAAATTGAAAAAATGAACATTGTTAGATGCATTTGGGATCATTTCAAATTCATAACTCAAATTAAAATTATAAAATTTCATGAAATGCCTAAGCAAAGAATCGATGCTGTGTATCTCATTTTTGCTGATACCTGATTTAATCCGTTTGCAGGTCTCAGGATCTTTTAACAAAGCCTCAGTGGTTTGTGTGATGATCAGGTTGACTTTTTCATTGAACAACTCCTCCTTTATCTCAGCCGATTTTTGAATGGTATGTATTTGAAACCCCATCAATAGCAACAGACTGACAAAAGTGATGATGATGTATACTTGGTTCCGTCGTATGATGCTGGTGGTTTTCAATACTCAAAATTAGTTGAATTCTGTGGCATCACAAATACAATAACAAGTCATTAACATGGCTTTAACAGGGCATTAACCGCTTTTGAGTTCAATACACGATACGTTTGTAATGTGTTTCAAAGGGTATCTGAGAACACAACATTAAACCATAAGCATCATGAAATATTTAAGAAAAATTATCGAACCATTGGTCCTTGCAACTTTGATCATTGCCTCATGCAACGGAAAATTTAAAAACAAAACAGCCGGTGAAAAAATGACCGATGCACTAAAGTCGTCTTCTTTCAAAGGGATGTCTTGCGAAAAGAATGAAAGCGATTCCGTGTTCAGAAAAATGTTATCCATCCAAAACATTTATCAGGATCACTGTGGTAATTATTGGTTTGCTACACATGGGCAAGGGGTTTGTAAATATGACGGCAAAAATTATGTGTACTTCACTGTTGAAGACGGTTTGTTCAGCAATCATGTTTATGGCATAACAGAAGACAGCACCAATATCATGTGGTTCAATACCGCACGAGGTATTTGTGGATACAATGGAAAGAAATTCATAATGCCTCAGATGCCTGGCAGTTTGCTGTATTGTGGAAACTCTTGTTTGAATGCGAATTGCTATCCGGGTACCGTAAGATTTGGAACCCCCAATGGATCGGTGCGTTTCAATGGCACATTTGTGGATCATCTGACTTTGCCGGTTGATGATGAGGACTTTCGTTTGAAGGCATCTTTGCCTCTAAATAGCATTCCGAGTGTATATGCCGTATACAGTGTATTAGAAGATAAAAAAGGGGTTGTATGGATGGGCACAGAAAACAGAGGCGTATGCAGGTACGACGGAAAATCATACACTTGGTTCAGAGGAGATGGATTGGATAAGGGTGCAGTAAGGTCCATCTATCAAGACAAAGAAGGCAATATCTGGTTTGGAAACAATGGTATGGGCGTATACAAATGGAATGGCGACACAATGATCAATTTTACCGCAGAGAAAGGACTTCAAAACAAGGAGTTTTTAGTGAATGGTAAAGTGATAGATAAAAAAGGAACGCTGGCCAGGGTGTGGTCCATCAATGAAGACAATCAGGGCAATTTATGGTTTGCGACCATTGATGCCGGCTTGTGGCAATACAATGGCACTGAGTTGATCAATCACACTGAAAAAGGCGGTCTCATCAGCGATGCCATCACTTCAATTTACAAAGATAAAAAAGGAAAGCTGTGGTTTGGAACTGAAGACAAAGGTGTGTTTACTTATGATGGGAAATCATTCAAAGTGTTTTGAATTTTGTGCTTGAGAAGTTAAGGTACAAATTGTTTTTTGCAGATGAATTCAATACATTTGTTTTAAACAAATCAACTATGTTGACGGGCTTTTCAAGACTTATCTGGATATTCTTTTTGTTTTCTCACGCTTTATCAGCACATCCTGATTTGAAACACCAAATTGTGCGAAGTAATTGTGCGGCAAATGACAGTGACGTCAATGACACAATTCATTTCAATTATTCAGGCCATGGTTTTAGTTTGAATGTTGTTTCAATTGATCAAAAAAGTGTTCATGCAGAATTAATATGCTTCATATATAAAATTGGTCGAAAAATGAATGATTTGAAACAAGTGAGATTTGAAAGAAAACAAATTTTACCCAGCAAAGTGGCGCTTCAAGTCTTTAGACACATGAAAAACATTGAAACATTAAGTATGCCTTTGAAAGATATTGAGGTTGATGTTATGAAAGATGGGGAATCTTTTGGTTTTAACTGGAAATATGGGCAAATCTCCAATCAGTTCAAATTTCAAACAGAAGTTGATGTATCCATCGAGGGATATGATCTGTCGAAAATCATAAGACAAAAAGATTCTATTGATGAAATCATCAATTTGAAAGGCTATAAAGATTTGTTAAGAGCAAGTTTGAAACCCGGAAAATACTCGCAAAATGATGCATTTCTAATTGTTGTGAAAAAATCGGATCCGATATTCAAATCATGGAAGGCTTGGCATATCAAGCAAGAGACCCCTGATTCTTCTATTTTTGAATTAAAGGCCAGATTGAAAGACAGTTTGCAAATGATTTTGGATGTCATACAATTAACAGAGGTTTCTGGAAAATACAGGGTATTGATCCTATTGAATGATTCAGGAACAGTTCGAAAAGTAACAATAAAACAGATAAGCAATAATATAAAAATGAAGTCCAATGAAGATAAATTAAGGCATTTTATTATGTCTCAATTTAATCAGGTGTATTCATTTCTTGGCTTGGGCAACATACCATTACCCCGGAGTTTAGAAGTTTGTTTCTTACTTGAATTCAAAGATCAAGCAAAAGTCTTGGGCTTTTGGTAGAGTTTTCCCTATTTCACCGGCAAACACTTCACCCTCAATGTGCCACTGTCTATCAGATGGTTCAATTGATCTATCGGCGAGCTCAATGCCGTCTTGTTGCCGCAATTGCACATCTCTGT
>DASWYG010000203.1:0-11088 GCA_036405075.1 Bacteroidia bacterium
TATAGGAATATAAAAAAGTACATTAGTACAGTTTTATTCATACCTAAAGTTGAACTATCATCATCATCATCATTATTTGCAATAATTCTTTCTCTTCCATAAAGCCCACCATTTATTACTCCTGAGATAGTATAATCTGCAGTATTAAGTGTGGGTTTCTTATCATGGTGCTTATTTATACTTTTCTTGCCTTCAATTACTATTCTCTTCTTTAGTTTTTCATCTTTGGAATAATCTGTTTTTAGAGATTGAATAAAATGTTTGAAACAGGATTCGATAACTTTTTCATTGTTAGCGCTTTTACTAACCCCTAATTCCTCAATTACAAAATCTCTAAAGGTTTTAAATTCTTCATTTTTGTGATTTAAAGAGAAACGAAAGAACTCTAATTTTGGATTTATTGACATAATTTAGTTTATAAGTTTCTGTGATTAAATATTATATTTATTGAGGTCAATTGGGTCACTTTCTCTAATCAATATAGAAAGAACATCTCTAAGATCATATGGTAGTTGAAACCACATAGGATTATCAAATACTGATGGATAACCTTTGTCGCTTGGATTATTAATATCCCCATTCCACCTAAAGGCAAAACGAATCATTTCATCTTCAACCCATTCTCCTTTTGCAATTGAAAAATTTCCATCAGGAGATGTGTATATTACTTTATCAACAATAAAATTTTTTGGGTTAGCATTTTCTGGTTTCATTTTCTATTAGTTTTGTACAAGAATACTAAATTCGAATTATATTTTAATCATTTATAGCAAAAAATCTGTACTTAATGGTATTAAACTTTAGGAGTAGAATTAGCTAAAATATGAAACCAAATAAAAATATAGGTATCTGGATTCGGGTATCAACCGAAGACCAAGCAAGGGGTGAAAGCCCAGAGCACCATGAAGAAAGGGCTAGAGCCTATTCAAAAATCAATGATTGGGATATATACACTGTATACCACCTTGAAGGAGTCAGCGGTAAATCAGTAATGTCACACCCGGAAGCAATCCGGATGATGAATGATATAAAATCTGGAGCTATTTCCGGCCTAATTTTCTCAAAACTTGCAAGGTTAGCCAGAAGTACCAAGGAATTATTGGAATTCTCAGAGTTCTTTAGACAAAACAATGCTGATCTGATTTCACTACAGGAGAAAATTGATACCTCAACTCCAGCTGGTAGACTATTCTATACTGTAATTGCTGCAATGGCGCAATGGGAGCGAGAAGAGATTGCCGACAGAGTTTCTGCGTCAGTTCCAATTAGGGCGAGACTTGGTAAACCTCTTGGAGGTGCAGCGCCATATGGCTATATGTGGGATAATGGCATACTAAAAATTGACCCGAAAGAGGCGCCTATCAGAAAGAAAATCTATGATTATTTTCTAGAAGTTAAAAGGCGGAAACATGTTGCCAAAAGACTAAATGATGAAGGATATAGAACAAGAAATGGTTCAATGTTTTCAGACACCACAATCCACAGGCTCTTACGTGACCCAATTGCTAAAGGCTTAAAAAGAGCAAACTATACTAAAAGTAGAGGCGATGGCAAAGCTTGGGATATAAAACCACAAGAAAGTTGGGTTTTAACTGAAGCCCCAGCAATTATCTCAGAAGATATTTGGCAGAAGTGTAACGACATTTTGGATGAAATCGCACTTAAAAACCGAAGGCCAACTAAAGTTGTCACCCATTTATTCGGAGGCCTTACTTTATGCTCTTGTGGAGGGAAAATGTATGTCAAAAGCAATAACAAGAAATATGTCTGTCAGAAATGTCAGAATAAGATTGTTACTGATGATCTTGAAGAAATATTCTATACTGAACTCAAAACTTACCTTGAATCCGAATCAGAGATATCAAAATATACTAGTGATATACAAAATTTGACCATTGATAAGAAGAATCTATTAATTGGATTGAGAAATGATATCTCAGGAATCAATCAAAAGCTTCAGAATCTACTTGATTTACATGAGAAGGATGAAATCCCTACTGAAGGATTTAAAGCCCATTACATGCCTTTATTCACTCAATTAGGCCAAAAGGAATCATACCTTGCTCAAGTTGAGGGTGAAATAGATGCCCTTGAGATGCAAAGTCGCTCAACCGATTCAGTTTTTAGCGAGGCTAAAGAACTACATTCGGATTGGAAGAATAAATCCAGAAATGAAAAGAGGGCTATCATCGAGGATATTACTGAAAGTATATTGATAGGCAATGAAGACATCGAGATTACTTTAAAAGGAGTGCCTCGTAATCTCTCCTCTGAATTGGTGGCAAAAGGGCAATACAACCTCAGGGGTTCATACTTGCAACCAACATAAAGCTGGCAGGATAATCCACAGAAAATTTGGCTCTGGCAATGTTCACTTTACGGTCTTCCAGCGGTTGTCGCATAACTTCTAATACGGTTCGTTTGAACTCAGGTAGTTCGTCTAAGAAAAGTACGCCATTATGTGCCAGTGATATTTCACCGGGTTGAGGTGAGTTGCCACCACCTACCAAGGCCACATCGCTGATGGTGTGATGTGGCGATCGGAAAGGTCGTTGTACAACCAGACCGCTATTTTCATGCAAGCGGCCGGCTACAGAATGAATTTTAGTGGTTTCAAGCGCTTCATTGAGGGTCATTGGCGGCAAAATGGAAGGCAATCGTTTTGCCAACATGGTTTTACCGGCACCGGGTGGTCCAATAAGGATGATGTTGTGACCACCGGCTGCTGCTATTTCCATAGCACGTTTGATGTTTTCCTGTCCCTGAACATCCGAGAAATCAAGGTCAAATTCAGAGGAATTGATGAAATTTTCAAGAGGATCTTGATGAACCGGCAGCATGGTAATCTCATTTTTAAAAAAAGCCACCAATTCGGAAATATTTTTAACGCCAATGACATCTATGCCCTCCACAATGGAGGCTTCGGCCGTATTTGATTCTGGCAATATAAATCCTTTGAATCCGTCTTTTTGAGCCTGTATGGCAATGGGTAACGCACCTTTGATGGGTAATATGCTGCCATCCATAGAAAGTTCGCCCATGATGATGTATTGGCCTAATTTTTCAATGTCTTCAAATGCATCATCAGCAGCCAATAATCCTATTGCGATGGTAAGGTCATAAGCGCTTCCTTCTTTTTTAATATCAGCAGGAGCCAGGTTGACCACAATTTTTTTCCTTGGGAATTTTAAATTGTTGTTTTTAAAAGCGGTCATTATTCTCAACCAGCTTTCTTTTACCGCATTGTCGGGCAAACCGACCATGTGGAATTTACCACCATCCCCACTCACGTTCACTTCAACTGTTATGGTATAGGCATTGACACCATAAACAGCTGATCCAAAAGTCTTAATCAGCATATCATTTCCTCTGATTCGAAATTAATAGGGGATGCCTGAAAAATCGACTACAGTTTAAAAGAAATAAATACTGGTTGGGTAAAAATTTTACAAGTTTGCAGCGTTTTGCGATTTAAAGGTGTCTATAAGGGTGTAGATTAGTAAATTTTTTCATAAACGAAGGAGAGGACACATCCGGCCGGATGTGTCTTTTTTTTACAAATTATTTTCTATGTAATCGATCAGAGAGTGAATACATTTGATATGTATTTCCTGAGCTCTGTCTGCATAATTGGAGTGCGGAGCCCGTATTTCAACGTCACAGATATTGGCCATTTTACCGCCATCTTTTCCGGTTAAGCCTACCACTTTCATCCCTTTTTTCTTTGCAGTTTCTATCGCATTGATCACATTTTTAGAGTTGCCACTGGTGCTTATGGCCAATAGCACATCTCCTTTATTGCCTAATGCTTCGAGGTATCTGGAAAAAACAAAATCGTATCCATAATCATTGCCTACACAAGCAATATGACTTGAATCGGCAATTGCGATCGCAGGTATTGCCGGACGGTTATCTCGGTATCTGCCGGTAAGTTCTTCAGCAAAATGCATGGCGTCGCAGAGGCTGCCGCCATTTCCGCAACTGAATATTTTACCACCATTTCGAATGGATTCAACCATTGTAGCACCGGCTTTTTCCAAATGATCAAAATTCTCTTCATGAGAGAGAAAATCGTTCAGGATGGTTTGAGCTTCTAAAAAATGATCTTTGATATTACTCATTATTTGATCGAGGTATTTCTTAATTTGTATTCGGCTAAGCCATTTTCCAGGAATTTCAGGAATTCATCTGCACTGAATTGTTTGTCATTGATGACACTGCCAACCGGCAATTGCAACAATTGTTCTGACTTACCATCCATCAGACAATACAATGGTTGTGAATTGACTCTGAAATAACAGTTTTGAATCTCAGTGTTCTTTTTACCTAAAGTAGTGATCTTCCTCTTGCTGTATCTACCGTAGAAATATTCTGATTCAGGCAATTTGATTTTCTTATCGTCTACATATAAGGAAGCGATGACATACTCTTCTCTCAGCATTTTCAATACCCTAGGATCGCTCCAAACTTTTTCTTCCATTTTTCGGCAATTGACACAACCATGACCTGTAAAATCAATAAATACAGGTTTTTTTAATTCTTTACCACATGACATGGCCTCTTCATAATCAAAGTAACCGTTCAAACCGTGTGGAATATGCAATTCATTGGCGTAGCTTGGTTTTTTGCAAACATTACCATCCAATCCATTGGCTTCTCTGATGGATCTGTTGACATCAAAATCTTGAGTGCTCATTGGAGGCAAGTAACCGGATAAGAACTTCAGAGGCGCTCCCCAAAGACCAGGAATCATATACATAACAAATGACAATGTTACAATTGCCAAAAGCAGGCGTGGTACTTTCAGAAAAGGTGTATCTGAATCGTGAGAAAACTTCAGTTTGCCCAACAAATAGATGCCCATGAGGAAGAAAATGATGATCCACAAAGCGAGATAAACTTCTCTGTCGAGTAAATGCCAGTGATAAGTTAAGTCGACAGTACTTAAAAACTTAAGAGCAAAAGCCAATTCCAAGAATCCGATACAAACTTTTACAACATTGAGCCAACCACCACTTTTTGGCAAACTTTTTAACCAACCTGGGAATAATGCAAATAATGTAAATGGAAGTGCGAATGCAAGTCCAAATCCAAACATTGCAATGGCTGGTCCCAAAAACTCACCGCTTGCACTTTGAATCAGAACATTACCAACTATAGGTCCTGTACATGAAAATGAAACAATTGCCAGTGTCAATGCCATAAAGAATGCACCATAGTAGCCACCTTTATCCGCTTCGCGGTCGGCTTTATTGGCAATGGATGATGGCAATACGATCTCAAATGCCCCGAAGAATGAGAATGCAAATACGATGAATATGGCGAAGAACAAAAGATTGGGAATCCAGTGAGTGGATATGATGTTTCCTGCATCCGGTCCAAACAAGAATGAAACCAAGGTTCCCAATACAGTGTATATGAAGACGATTGAAAAACCGAAGAAGGCAGCAGTTGAGCGCGCCTTTAGTTTACTTTTCTTATCGTCTTTCATGAAAAAGGAAACGGTCATCGGGATCATTGGAAAAACACAAGGAGTAAGCAGGCCAATCAGTCCTGATCCGAATGCTAAAAGAAACAAGCCCCAATATCCCTCATTTTCAGCTTCGGCTGTTTTTCCTTCGTAAGTTTTCACGGTGCAAGGCGCGTTGTCTGATGGTCCATTCTGTTTGTAGGAGCAATCAGCACATTTTGAAGTGTCTTTAGAGGCAGTATCTACTGGTGAATTTGTTACGACCGGAGTAGTATTTTCAGCAGAATCAATGGCAGGAGTTTCAATTGCTACGTCAGAAACCGAATTTTCATCACCACTTGCTTTTACTTTTAAAGAAAAAGTATTTGGGATTGGATTACCGATTTGAAAACAAGTTGATTCAGAGCACCATTGACCTTCTACAAATCCTTTGATTGTAAAATTATTTTTTAAGATTTTAATTTTTTGTCTGAATTCTGCCTTATTAAAGAACTCACCCACTTCACATTTAAAAACTTCATCTTTAATGATTTTATCGCCAATACTTCTAAGACTACCAATTAATTTATAATCTTTTAAATTTTCAAAAACTGCAACAAATGTCATAGGTCCAATTTCACATTTGTTATTGGAACTGTACATGTGGATACCCGGTGGAATTGCAGTTGTCAGAATGACTTCTACTTCATCTCCTACTTTTGGATTTGGATTACTGAGAGTTACTTTAAATACTGGCGGCGGCGGCTCTGCAGGTTGAGCATTTGCAATGGTACAGAAAAGCAATCCGAAGAAAAGTAACAATAGGTTTTTAATTTGATTCATACAAAAATTAGGGTTGAAGAGGTACAAAAATAAAGACTAAATGGCAATTGACAATAAATTCTTAAAATATGACCGGTATCAACGGAATCTATAGCCTTTTTAACTTCAATAGATTTCAGCATTGTTTAAATGCGCAACATTATCTTAGAAAAAAACGTTAGATACAAATAGACACTTGATTCAATGTGTTGACAAAAATTAAGGCTAAAAGGTTGCCTCTGTTATAAATTTGCCATGATTTTTCCATGAAGATTAGATTATTCGTATTCATTTCAATTTTGATTCAACCGCTGATGAGCTTAGGCCAAAGTGGAGTAATCAAGCAGTACATCGACAGTTTCAAGAACATTGCGATGCAGGAGATGATTGAATATAAAATTCCGGCCAGTATAACTCTTGCACAGGGCCTTTTAGAAAGTGGCAGTGGAAACAGCAGATTGGCAAAAGAAGGGAACAATCATTTTGGAATAAAATGTAAAAAGGATTGGACAGGGTGTAAAATTCTTGAAGATGACGATGCGCTCCAAGAGTGTTTTCGTTGTTATACAACTGCAGAGGAGTCATACAGAGATCATTCTAGGTTTTTGAAGGACAACAAGCGATATGCAGCCCTGTTTGTGCTCGACATCATGGATTATAAAGCTTGGGCTAAAGGCTTGTTGAGCGCAGGATATGCAACCAATCAGAAGTATGCAGACCTATTGATCAGTACCATTGAGAGAAACAGATTGGCTAGGTTTGACACCATGATTCAAAATGGTCACAACCCTTATTCAGGGGTAGTTCAACCCAATATTGACATTGTTGACAACAAGGTTCCATCAACAGTGGTGCAGCCGAATCAAACAGTAAAGACAATTGCAGAAGTCAACCACAAGTCAGAGCGCAAACTCGATAAGTACAATGATTTAAAATACCACAAAGCAATTGAGCCGGGTGATGTTTTGTATTTGAGACCTAAAAAGAGGAAGGCCAGTGTACCGAATCATGAAGTAAAAGACGGGGAGACGATGTGGGAAATTTCACAGAAGTATGCGATAAAAATCAGTTCACTTTATAAGAAGAATTTGATGGAACCCGGTACAGAGCCTGCTCCGGGAACTGTTTTACAGCTTCAGCATAAAGCAATGTCAAGACCCGACACCGGAAGGGTAAAGAAAACAGAAATCAACAACTCTGCAGAGACAGATTTCCATGTTGTGGCTTCAGGCGAGACTTTATACAGTATCAGTAGGATATACAGTGTTTCAGTGGATGAGTTGATTCGTATGAATCAATTGGTTAATACTCAGCTTCAAATAGGCCAGAAATTGAAGATAAAAGAATCTGCTAATTTATTAGCAATGAAGAAACATGTAGTTAAAAGTGGCGAAACATTGTACAGCATTTCAAGAATATATGGTGTAAGTATTTCCGATATTAAAATTTGGAACAACTTGGAAAGTGAATCTTTAAAAGTAGGCCAAATATTAGAGATTAAGTCTAACTAAAAGGGCCTTAAGTCATTTATTTTCAAGGTATTTCAGCATCACTATCATTTTTCTGTCATTTTATCATTTAAAAATTAATTTAAATTTGTTTTATTTGATAACTTGTTTATTTTTGGACCAAAATAATTATTAGAATTCGCATTATGAAAAGATTAATTACAAATTTAAAAATGCTGAGATTCTCGCTTTTAGCCCTATTAACAGGCTCAGCGATGATCACGGCTAATGCGCAATCGCCCTGGTGTGCTGCGAACAATCCCGGTTCACAGTACATGAGTTCTGGCGGTTACTATTATGGTATTATTGAGCAGACGAGAATTTCTGCCGGTAATACTCTTGTTTTCAACAAACCAGCAGATGGTTACAAGTCTTCCGTAACCGGAACTTGTGGTGCAGGTTGGTCATTGATCAACTCTCCATCAAATGCAATCAATTTGACTGCAGGTAACACTTACACCATTGAATTCAGTACTTCAACCAGTTACAGCGGTGGTTACACTGCAAATTTTGGTTTGTACATTGACTTGAACAAAGATAACGATTTCACCGACAATGGTGAGATGTTTTCTAGCAGTTCATGGTCAGCAACTGGTACAGTGGCTTACACTCCAGGCTCATTGTCAAGCTACAAATTCACTATTCCTTGCAGCATCACTCCAGGTGCTACCAGAATGAGAGTAAGATCTGACATGAACTGGTACGGTGGATTTACCCAAAACCAAGGTTGTCATACAGGTTCTTGCAACGACTACTCACACTACTATGGTGAGACAGACGATTACAGCATCAACCTTCAATTGCCAACCAGTTTGTCTGCGAATTTCAATATTCCTTCAACCATTTGGGTTAAAACTGTAAACAAATTCATCAACAGCAACCAATCTGGTTACATCGAGCACGCTTGGGATGCTGGCAACGATGGATCTTTTGAGCAAGTTGGTGTAGGTGCTGATTACAGCAATCCTTCAAATTTGTGGAACACTCCAGGCAACAAATGCTTGAAATTGAGATCAACAAACTGCTTAGGTAAAGACAGTATCGTTAAATGTTTCAACGTAAACGCTCCAACTTCAGTTCCTGTTGTTGACTTCGTAGCAGATAGAGTTGAAATTCCAATTTTGGAATCTGTAAGATTTTTCGACTTATCTAAAAACGGACCATACGAATGGACTTGGGATGTTTATGACTCTACTACTTATGCAGCTCAAAACGAGTATCCTAGTTTATCCGGTGGTGAAGTAATTTCAGATCCATGGGGAAACAACTTTGATGAATTCAGCCAAAATCCTGAATTTTCATTTGATATACCGGGTTGTTATACAGTTGTATTAACTTGTAAAAATGACGTTGGTCCTTCAGCTCCTAAGAAAAAAGTTTGTTACATCACAGTTACATTACCTACAGATTACCTGATTGGTTATGGTGTTTGGGGTCCAAATGCGGACAACATAGTTGGTAGTACCAGTGGTAATATCTACGACGATTACGGTCCAAAAGGTAACTATAGCAACAACCAAGGTTTGGGTTCACGTTCATTCCTTCAAATTACTCCATGTAATGCTCAAAAAATTGTGTTAACAATGTCACAATTGAAGTTCAAAGATGCTGGAGATAAACTAAGTGTTTGGGATGGAAGATCACCAGGCGGTCCCGGTACTACCTTGTTAGCTACTTGGAGCGTAGGCGCTAAAGCACCTCAAACAGTAACTGCAACCAGCGGAAGCATGTACATCTTGTTTGAAGCTGATGCGGGTGGTCAAGACTCAGGTTATATTGGATCATACACTTCAGAACTTGGACCAGCTAATCTACCAGTTCCGGCGTTTATTCCTTCTACAGTTCCTAGTTACAATGCTACTCCAGTTAAATTCACCAATACTACTTCTAATATAGTAGGTGTACCAACTTGGGAATGGACTGTGAACGATGATCAAGAGCCAAACAACAACAAAAAAGACTTCAACTACACATTTTCTTCTGATGGACAATACAAAGTATGTCTTGAGATCAAATCTTGTGTAGGTAATAACAAATCTTGTACTACTATCAACGTAGTTACTCCTAACACTCAAACAATGTTGGATCTTAAAGCGTCAAAAAGACGTCCAAACATCAACGTTGACCAAACTGTATTGACTCCAATCAGCGACAACGCTAACAGATTTGAGTACACCATTTTCCCAACAACTTATACTTTGATGAACCCTCCGTCAGCTCCATCTTCTTATGGTGCAGGTTTCATTAAATATGCTTGGAACCCTGGTGATTCAATTCCTACTCCAATTCTTAAATTTAGCAATGCAGGTTGTTACACAATTACTTTGAAAGCTTGGAACTCAAACGATCAAACTAACACTGTAAAAACAATTGTTAAAAACAAATTCATCTGCGCACTTAACTACTGTGTACCAAATTCATTCATCCTAAGTGGTGACGTTGGAATCAACAGAGTAAAAGTTCTTGATGGAACAACTGAATTGATCAACAACTACACAACTTCAGGTGATGCAGCATATACTGATTACAGTAGTGAAAAAATTGCTAACATGACCTATGGTCGTACTTATAGAATTGAATTGTCAAGAACAAGTACAGTAGACCCTGCTAACAGAAAAGCTTGGATCGACTGGAACATCGATGGTGATTTTGATGATCAAGACGAAGAAATACTTTTCGAATCTGCTGCTAATACTCAGGTTTACTCAAAAGATGTAACTGTACCAGCTTTGGCACAATCATTTGAAGGTATCACCAGATTGCGTGTTGCTGCAAACTATAACAACGAATCTACTACTTCATGCGGTCCTATCACTGCAGGTGAGTTCGAAGATTACGGTATCTTGCTTGCAAATGACAATGCTCTTCCGATCATTACCCTTAACGGTGAAGATACTGTAAGAATTGAAGTTGGTTCAACTTACACTGATGCTGGTGCTACTGCTTGGGACGTTTCAGAAGGTGATATCACCAGTGAAATGGTTACAACCAATGACCTAGAAACTACAATAACTGGTTTGTATACTTATGAGTACAATGTAACTGATAAATCAGGTAACAAAGCGATTACAAAAACAAGAACCATCATTGTAGTTAATGACTTAACTTCTCCGATTCTTACTTTGAATCCTGGAAGTACCGGTTGTATCACAGCTAGAAGAGACAATCCTCCTTATGTTGATCCAGGTGCAAATGCAACTGACAACAAAGCTCCATTCTCTTTAACTTCTTCAATTTTGAAAGAAGGTACAGTAAACACTAGAGTTGTAGGTAACTACACCATCACTTACTCTGTACAAGACGTAGCAG
>DASWYG010000204.1:0-10579 GCA_036405075.1 Bacteroidia bacterium
CTATCCAAAAAGCCATTGAAGATGCAAAGAAAAACCTGATCAAAGTACCAATCCTTAACGGAACAGTACCTCACGAACAACTTGGCAAATTCGGTGGTGGCAATGTGTTCATCAAACCGGCATCTCACGGTACTGGTGTTATTGCAGGCGGCGCAATGCGTGCTGTTCTGGAAAGCGCTGGTGTCCACGACGTATTGGCAAAATCTAAAGGTTCTTCAAACCCACACAACGTGGTAAAAGCAACTTTGGACGCTTTGTCTAAACTCAGAGACCCATACACAATCGCTAAGCAAAGAAACATTAACCTCAAGCAAGTATTTAACGGATAATCAGTCATGTCAAAAATCAAAATCACTAAAGTACGCAGCACAATCGGCCAGTCCGAAAGGGTTGAAAAGAACATGCTGGCATTGGGTCTTACCAAGATGAACAGCTCAAACGAACTTGAAGCGACTCCCCAAATTGAGGGCATCATCAGAAAAGTTAAACACCTTGTAAAAGTAGAAAATATTTAAAATGGATTTAAGTACATTAAAACCTGCAGAAGGTTCAGTTAAGAATGGTAAACGTATAGGTAGAGGTCAAGGTTCCGGAAGGGGCGGTACTTCAACCAAAGGTCATAAAGGTGCCCAAAGCAGAAGCGGTTACTCACGTAAAAAAGGTTTTGAAGGTGGTCAAATGCCATTGCAAAGACGTATTCCAAAAGGTGGATTCAAAAACTTCAACCGTGTTGAATTGGCGAGCATTAACTTGGACGTACTTCAAAGATTGGCTGAAACCAAAGGTTTGAGCGTTATCAACCACGAAACCATGGTGGCTAATCACCTCGTTGGAAAAAGAGAATACTATAAGATCCTTGGTCGTGGTGTACTCAGTGCTAAGATTGAAGTACATGCCCACGGTTTCTCTGAATCAGCTAAAAAAGCGATTGAAGAAAAAGGTGGATCAACTAACTTAATCACGATTTACTAAGCATGAAGAAAATATTCCAAAAACTAAAGGAAATCTGGAGCATCGAAGAACTCAGGGTAAAAATTAAAAATACCCTGCTTTTTTTATTGGTGTACCGTATAGGAACATTCATCATCCTTCCTGGTATTGATGGTGGTGTCCTCATGGGTGCTCTTAAGAGCCAAACCGATGGTATCCTTGGTTTGGTCAATATTTTCGCGGGTGGCGCATTCGGAAGAGGTGCTATCTTCGCTTTGGGTATAATGCCCTATATCTCCGCTTCCATCGTTATTCAGCTCCTGACAATCGCAGTACCTTATTTCCAGAGGTTGCAAAAAGAGGGTGAAGACGGTAGAAGAAAAATCAATCAGTACACCAGAGTTTTGACCATCGGTATCACCATGGTTCAAGCTGTTGCTTATCTCTATAACATTACAGGTAAACAAGACAACTGGGGTGCATTGTTGTTCAAAACCAATCCAGCCGAAATGAGTGAGACCTTCTTTATGGTCATCAACGTTTTGACCCTCATCGCAGGAACCATGTTCACCATGTGGTTGGGAGAAAGAATCACAGATAAAGGTTTGGGTAACGGTATCTCTTTGATCATCATGGTTGGTATCATCGACAGATTACCTGAAGCATTGGGTTTCGAACTCGACCAAAGAATAACAAAAGGTGGTATGCCAATGTTGGTTATCGAACTTTTACTCTGGCTAGTGGTCATAGTTTCTACGATCTTATTGATTCAAGGAACTAGAAAGATAACTGTAAATTACGCCAAACGTGTTGAAGGCAACAGAATGTATGGTGGAGCACGTCAGTATATTCCATTGAAAGTGAATGCTGCCGGTGTTATGCCAATCATTTTCGCTCAGGCGATCATGTTCATTCCTCCAACAATCGCAGGTAACACTGAAGTTCAAAGTGAGTTTTTAAGATCTTTGAGTGACTATGGTTCCTTGTGGTACAACGTTGTATTTGCGACATTGATCATTGTTTTCACGTATTTCTATACGGCAATAACGATCAATCCAAATCAAATGGCTGATGAAATGAAAAAGAGTGGTGGATTCATACCGGGTATAAAACCGGGTAAACCAACCAGTGAATATATAGACGAAGTAATGTCAAGAATCACTTTCCCGGGCGCATTGTTTTTGGCAATGATTGCGATTCTACCGGCTTTTGCGATGTTGTTTGGTGTGAGCCAAAGTTTCGCACAGTTTTACGGAGGAACCTCATTGTTGATTATGGTAGGCGTGGTATTGGATACATTGCAGCAAATAGAAAGTCATTTGTTGATGAGACATTACGACGGATTGATGAGTTCAGGAAGGATAAAGGGCCGTTCCGGAGCTATCAATCAACAAACGATTTGATAAATTAAAAAAAAAGAATTAAATTTGCACCCCCTCAAAAAATGGCAAAGCAAGACTCGATAAAACAGGACGGTACGATAGTGGAAGCGTTGTCCAACGCTATGTTCCGTGTCAAGTTGGCCAATGGCCACGAGATCATTGCAACCATATCAGGGAAAATGAGGATGAAGTATATCAGGGTTCTGCCAGGAGATAGAGTACAAGTGGAGATGAGTCCATACGATTTGTCGAGGGGTAGAATTTCATACAGATACAAATAAAAAGAATATGAAAGTAAGAACTTCAGTTAAAAAACGCAGCGCAGACTGTAAGCTGGTAAAACGCAAAGGAAAGCTTTTTGTAATTAACAAGAAGAACCCAAAATTTAAACAAAGACAAGGATAATTTTAAAACATGGCAAGGATAGCTGGTATAGATTTACCTAAAAACAAAAGAGGCGTCATAGGTTTAACCTATGTATTCGGCATTGGTTCTAGCAGAGCCGCGCACATATTGAACGAAGCAAACGTCGACCACAACAAAAAAGTTGGTGAATGGAACGACGAAGAGTTGACAGCCATCAGGAATGTCATCTCAACATCTTTCAAGACTGAAGGTGAATTGCGTTCTGAAGTTCAATTGAACATCAAACGTCTAATGGATATTGGATGTTACCGTGGAACTCGTCATCGTAAAGGTTTGCCTTTGAGAGGACAAAGTACTAAAAACAACGCCCGTACCAGAAAAGGTAAACGTAAAACTGTTGCCAACAAGAAAAAAGTCACTAAATAATAGATAAATGAGTACTGCAAAAAATAAAAAGAAGGTAAAAGTCGACCCAATCGGTCAAGTACACATTAAAGCCTCTTTCAACAACATCATTGTCTCTGTTACAAATGCAAACGGAGATGTGATTTCATGGTCTTCAGCCGGTAAAATGGGATTCAGAGGTTCAAAAAAGAACACTCCTTATGCAGCTCAATTGGCCAGCCAAGATTGTGGTAAAGTGGCTTATGATCTAGGTTTAAGGAAAGTAGACGTATTCGTTAAAGGACCAGGTTCAGGTAGAGACTCTGCTATCAGAAACCTCGCTGCTTGTGGTATCGAAGTGATGTCAATCAATGACACTACTCCACTTCCACATAACGGTTGCCGCCCTCCAAAACGCAGACGTATCTAATCAATAATCAATAAGAAAAAAGTAAAATGGCAAGATATACAGGTCCTAAAACGAAAATCGCCCGCAGATTCAGAGAGGCTATCTTTGGTCCGGATAAAACCTTGGAGAAAAAGAACTACCCTCCGGGAATGCATGGTAACTCAAGAAGAAGAGGTAAGCAATCTGAGTATGCCATCCAGTTGACTGAAAAACAAAAAGCAAAATACACATACGGCGTATTGGAACGTCAGTTCGCAAGAACTTTCCAACTCGCATCCAAAAAACGTGGTATCACCGGTGAAAACCTTTTGAAACTCCTTGAGTCAAGATTGGATAACACAGTATACAGACTAGGTATTGCACCTACAAGAAGTGCAGCCAGACAATTGGTTTCTCACAACCACATCATGGTTAACAACGAATTGGTTAACATCCCGTCTATGCTTTTAAAAGCAGGAGACACCATCGCTGTTCGTGAAAAATCTAAATCTCTCGAAACCATCAACAATGCAATCAGCACAGGTAGAAAGAAATTCAACTGGCTTGAATGGAACGAGAAAGAAATGTCAGGTACTTTCCTCAACTACCCTGATAGGGCTGAGATTCCTGAAAACATTAAAGAACAGTTAATCGTAGAGTTGTACTCTAAATAATCCATTCAATAAAAATTAAACAATAAGATGCCGATACTAGCATTCCAAAAACCCGAAAGAGTCATCATGCACAAGGACACAGACTTCTTTGGTCTGTTTGAGTTCAGCCCGCTTGAGAAAGGCTATGGCGTTACAATTGGAAACTCGCTTCGCAGAATACTGCTTTCATCACTCGAAGGTCATGCCATTACCACTATCAGAATTCAAGGTGTAGAGCATGAATTCAGCACCATCAAAGGTGTTTCTGAAGATGTGACTGAAATCGTTTTGAACCTTAAACAAGTTCGTTTCAAAAAAATCAGCAATTCTGATGACCACGAAAAAATATTCATCAGCATTAAAGGTAAAGAACAATTCACTGCAGGTGACATCGCAAGATACACCAATACCTTTGAAGTCTTGAACCCTGATTTGGTTATCTGCAACATGGAACCTTTCGTGAGCTTGGAAATGGAAATCTCCATAGACAAAGGTCGCGGTTACGTTCCTGCCGAGGAAAATAAACCAAAAGATGCTCAAATCGGTTTGATCCCTATCGACTCAATCTTCACCCCAATTAAGAATGTTAAATTCTCAATCGAAGATTTCAGGGTTGAACAAAAAACCGATTACGAGAAACTCATCATCGAACTCACTACAGATGGTTCTATCCATCCGGAAAGCGCTCTTAAAGAAGCTGCAAATATCTTGATCCAACACTTCATATTGTTTAGCGATGAGAACATACTCCTCGATTCACAAGTGAAAAAACCAGCTCAAGAGGTAGACGAGAATTTCTTGCACATGCGCAAAATTCTTAAAACCAATTTGGCTGATCTTGACTTGTCAGTTAGAGCATACAACTGCCTGAAAGCTGCTGAAATCAGAACACTCGGAGAACTCGTAAGCTACGACATCGACGATCTTTTGAAATTCAGAAACTTTGGCAAAAAATCATTGTCTGAACTTGAAGAATTCGTAAGGGAAAAAGGCCTTAACTTCGGTATGGACGTTTCAAAATACAACTTAAGTGAGGATTAATTTTAGTATATAATGAGACACGGAAATAAAGTAAATAAATTAGGAAGGACGTCTTCACACAGAAGAGCTTTGATGGCCAACCTGACCATCTCCCTTATCAAGCACAAACGCATCACCACTACTCTCGCTAAAGCGAAAGCATTGAAAGTATACGCTGAACCCCTTATCACTAAAGCGAAAAATAACACAACTCACTCTAGAAGAACTGTGTTTACTTACCTTAGAGATAAAGATTCTATCGGTGAATTGTTTGGAGCAATCGCAGACAAAGTAGCTAACAGACCAGGTGGATACACCAGAATTCTGAAATTAGGTACCAGAATGGGTGACAACTCTGAAATGGCAATGATCGAATTGGTAGACTTTAACGAGTACACTGATGGCATTGGCAAAAAAGATAAAGCCGCTAAACCTAAAACCAGAAGAGGTCGTACTAAAGCAAAAGCTGAAACCAAAGTTGAAGAAGTATCTAATGATGCTGCTGCAACTGAAGAAGGTTCAGACGCTGCAGAGTAATCAAATAATTAACTCAAATATTTTTAAAAGCCGCTTTTTTAGCGGCTTTTTGCATTTTACCCTATTGACATGGCAGTCAATTTTTATATCTTAATCTTATTGGTTTTTAAATTTTGGCTGTTTTATGTTAAATGATCCATGACCATGGCGACCAAGTATTCTTATTTCGGGGTTTAATTGGTTTCTGTATGCTCTGAATAACAAATATTACAATTGGTGAAGCGCAAAAAAAAGAGCCGCTATAAGCGGCTCTTTTTAACGAATTTGGTTTAATCAATAGTCGTAATCGTCGTAATCACCGCCATACGAATTGTAATCGTAATCACCGTAATACCAACCACCATTGTTTTGTCTGGTGTTTTTCAATAACAATTTGAAGAAGTAATCAGAAATGTATTGTTCCAATGAAATGTTATCTTTAACCGGTCCGTTGTATCCAGAATTGCCGGAATTGCCTCCGTAATACCTTAAAAATTTTGATTGATCATTTAAATCTTCTTGAGCATACAACTTGGTGCTGTCTTGGTTCATCAATTTAGAAATGAACAACATTTCTGTTTCATTTTCTTCTATCAAATACTTGTAGACATATACATAACCACTGTCTTTGCCGTCGATGACCAATCTTTTTTGAATCAGGATCATGGTATCCAATTTCTCATCTTCATCAAAATTAGATTCAATTTGTGCAGATAAGAAATGTGCTTGATTGCGATAGGCCATTGGGAATTTCTCCAATTTCTTTGCTTCGCTCAAAGTTTCATAGAAGTCAACAGTTGTCTTTTTGTTCTTAGCCAGTGCTTCATAAACACTATCGTGAAAATCGATTTTGTATTTTAAGAGGACAGGAATTAAATCAAGCCTGACTGAATTATCGGTGATATTAAGAATTTTACTTACGATTTCATCAACGGTTTTATTCTTATTTCTAAGTGGTAATGACAAGTCCAATATATCAGCTAAAAGCTGTGCTGAATGACTGTTGTAATTTGAATTATAGAAGTTGTTGACATAGCCAACAGACTCATATAAACTGTTTAGATGTTTATTTTCAATATCACCATATTCATAGTAATTGTATTGATAGTCATCTTCTGACTCACCTCTGTAATTGGTCAATGATGCCATTACACGTTTATATTCAATTTTAGTTTCATAAGCCAAACGATTGTGCAATGATGCATAGTCGTTTTCGTTGATGATACCACTGTCTTTCATTTTTGTGATCATTTCATAAGCAGTGCTTCGGTATTCGATCAAATTGGTCAGCTCAATCAATTCAGGAAGTATTGTTTTGGTCAACTTCAAAGAGTCTCCAAACGAATTGAGCATTTCAGACATTTCATAAGAACTGCTGGAGATAGGAACATCATTTGCCAATATTGGTTTAATGGCATTAAATGCTTTATCACAACGCTGTCTGGCTAAAGCCTGCAATATTTCTATTTGCATATAAGCGGTATCCGAAAATCTGTTGTACAATTTGGCCAAATAAGGCACGATTTGATCTTGAGCACTGTCTATCAAGCTGAGTTGGAATAACAATTGACTTCTTAAGAAGCCTGCATCACCTTTCAATTGAACAGAGTCAATTACATTGCAGAGGTTCTTGATGTCTTTTTTGTCCCATTCGATTTCACCTACATATTTGATCGCACTTTTTCTGATCACACTGTCTTTTGACGTAAAGTCTTGGAAAAACCTATAACCTTTTTTCTCATACAAATTACCTTCTACCAAAGTATCACTGATATCAAATGTTTTAAAGAATGTTTGAACAAACTCATTGCTGCCGGAAACAGTATCTACAAATGCGTGAATGAAATATTTCAATTGGCCTCTTCCGGTTTCCATGATCAATATCTTTCTTGAGGTATTGGTATCAGTGTAGTGATAGACATTGTATTCGATGCCATTTCTGGTCGATTTATCAATGGCTGTTCTTTTCAGAGAAGCGTGTTTTTCGAACTCAGAATGATCTCTTTTTTTGTCGATTGAAGCATAATACCCATATCTGAACATGAAGACTTCAATGAATTCATTGGTATTCTTTGTTGAGTAATAAGTCACTTCCGATTGGTTTTTGTATTTATCAGCAGCTTTGGAAACTGTTTCGTCTTCATCTTCACCATAGTCATACATGTAACGATCAGTTTGAATGACCTGCATGGGTTGTACTGGTGTTTGAACTTTATACAACAGTGTAGTATCCTTATATTCGAAATAGGTGAATTTTGGTTTACCATTGAATTTAATAGAGGTAAAAAATCTATCATTAAAATCGCCACCTTGTCCGTTGGGTTTTAATAAGAACATGATGTAGCGGGTGCCGCAAATAGCAAAACGGGCATACATTTTTTCTCCAAATTTGTTCAAGTATTCTGCATCTAATGCGTGATAACCTTGCCAATCAATATGTTTGGTTGATAGAATGCTGAAGTTGTCTGTTTTTGAGAAGCTTCTGGCCATTACATCGAGTTCAAATGTATCCTGTTCGAGATACATCATATTCAATAAATCGAGTTGTTTGATGAGGTAGGTATTGCCCGAAATGTTTTCGTATACAAGGTATTCAAAGCTTGGGTCGGCATCAAGTTTTATGGGTAATTTATCTCCTTTTTCAGCAGTTGGCAATTCGAGACTGTAAATGCTGTCAGGGCTGTTGATGCGTTTCCATGCGTTTGATCTTCCTTCATTGATTTTAATGGATTTGAAAAACTTATCTGCTTGAGAAGAAACTGCAAAATCTTTTTTGGCCGACATGCGGATGATGTAAACGTTGAAAGGGGAGGCTAATATTTGAAAACGGTTGAGATCACCTGTTTTCAATTCAGTAACCACTTCCATACCCATAAAACCGTTCGAAACAATGTTCTTTTTGCTTTTGATTTCACCGGGAATATTTTCAAAGATCATGGTGTCTATGACCATTAAAACATCCTCAGGGGTTTGACCTGAGAAAGTTGAATTACATGATATTTTTTCAATTTGGTAGTAATGGCCATTGGCAAGATCCGGGCTGAGATATGAAGAGTAGTCATTGGTGATATTGACTCTGGTTAAACGGGTGGGTAAACTGGCTGAAATCAAACCATCTTCAGATGAATAGGTGGCATATTTGTGTTTGAATTTCATTTCTTCATATTTTTTCGCCATTTGGCTTTTTTCAAGAGCAATACTTTGAACGGGTCTAACTTTGTAACCCTTTTCTATGAGCATTTGAAGTACGCCTTTGTTGCCAGGTAAATGTGAGCAACCAACACCTGTAAATAGGGTTTTGCCGGTGCGCATAATGGAATCCATTCTCCTTACCATATTGGCATTTCTTTTATAGAGCATATATTCCAAGTAGTGATCAGATTCTGTCATTCGATCAATGGAATCTATCATGAAGATATCTCCTTTTCTATAAGATTCCGCAACTTGCTGACGCAATTTGTAATTGTATCTTTTTAGTTTTTTCTTTTTGGCATCTTTGGGTTCTTTTTGTGATTTCTTAACCAGGTCTCGGCTTTCTTCATAGCCTTCAACACCGGTAAAACCTTTGCCTAGTTTTTTAGCTATTTGATAGATGTAAAGATCGAGCCAAGCATCTTCTTCAAAGTCGTCTTGATCACCTCTTTGGAGCAGGTAATTGACTTCACGCACTTCAGCAGACAATTTTCTTTTAAGCAGATTTTTATTGTAACTGCTAAGAGTAAAGTTGAAGAGTCCCAAAAACTCAGCAGAGACTCTTGGATATACTTTGTTGAGGTTTTCGGGATCAGTAAAAATATTTTCTGAGATCCATTTGTGAATAACACTGTCGAGGTCTTGTTCAAGTGCAACCACATCACTTTTCGAGAGTGCAAGGTAAAATGAATCACCGAGGTGGAAAGCAATCTTTTGGCTCACGTGCATAGTGCCATAAACATAACTGGGTTTTTTCAAGCCATTTCCAGTTACTTGCCACAGCAACCCTTTTTGTTTACTTGTTTGAGAATAGGCTGTAAATGATAATGGGAGAATGAAAAGTAGAAATAAAGTTTTTAGGTTTTTGTTCATTGTAGAATTGAAAATACGAATATAGACAGTTAAAATTATACAATGAAAAAAGGGATGAATTATTTCATCCCTTTTCAAATATTAGATAGAATAATTGAATTATTCTGCAACCACTTCGATAGAAATTTCTTTAGAAACTTCTTTGTGCAGGTTGATGATTGCTTTGTAGCTTCCAAGAACTTTAGGTTCTTCAGAAAGAACGATTTTTCTTCTGTCTACTTCAATACCTTGTTCTTTCAAGGCATTAGCAACTTGAAGAGCAGTAACAGCACCGAAGATTTTGCCGGAAGTACCGGTTTTAGCTTTAAGAATGATGGTTACACCTTCCAATTTAGCGGCGGTAGCTTCAGCATCTTTCTTAATTTTATCTTGTTTGAAGGCTCTTTGTTTGATGTCTTCAGCAAGCATTTTCATGGCAGATTCGGTAGCCATTTTAGCCATTCCTTGTGGGATGAGGTAATTTCTACCGTAACCAGGACGAACGCTAACGACATCGTCTTTATGACCCAAATTTCTTACGTCTTGGGTTAGAATTAATTTCATGTTTGACATATCTTATTCCTCCTTCTTGATTATTTTAAACCGTCAGCAACGTAAGGCAATATGGCCATAAAACGGGCACGTTTAACGGCAGTAGACACTTTGCGCTGATATTTATCTGATGTACCTGTGATTCTACCAGGAAGAATCTTTCCTTGTTCGTTCATGAATTTCAATAGGAAGTTTGCATCCTTGTAATCCACGTATTTAATATTGTGTTTTTTGAAACGGCAATATTTTTTCTTGATTACCTGGTTGTTGGCCTGGCTGTTGAAATTGAAGTTTTCTTGTGATGCTGGTTTACTCATATCTTAGCGTCCTCCTTTACGATTTTT
>DASWYG010000205.1:0-3183 GCA_036405075.1 Bacteroidia bacterium
TGCTTCCATGCTTTCGAGATACTTTTTCCCAAATTGAATATCAGCAAAGAAGCTTGGACTTTTTTACTACAGGCATATAAGGACCATGTAGAAACTTATTATTATTCTAAAAATAAAACCATCCAATCAAATGAAACAAAATAATTATCAAGGCATATTACAACAACCTTTGGGTTCCGGTTTTACTGCCAGATCAACTGCAACTGACGTCATTAAAGGCATAGATCTTAAAGGAAAGACAGCCATTATTACAGGAGGCTACGCGGGTATCGGTTTAGAGACAAGTAAAGTACTTGCAGCCGCTGGTGCAAGAATCATTGTACCTGCAAGGGATATTGAAAAAGCAAAGAAAAACTTAATGGGATTGATCGATGTGGAAATAATGAAAATGGATCTTATGGACCCCGATTCAATAGACAAATTTGCCGAAGGTTTTTTGGCAACGGGCAGTCCGTTGCATTTGCTCATTAACAATGCAGGTATCATGTGGGTGCCATTGCGAAGAGATAAAAGGGGTTATGAGTCTCAACTTTCTACCAATCACTTGGGACATTTTCAATTGACTGCCAGATTATGGAATGCTCTTAAAAATGCTGAAGGTGCAAGAGTCATCAATGTTTCATCTTTCGGTCATCAAATGAGTCCATTTAATTTCAACGACCCAAATTTTGAACATCGGGAATACGAAACATTATTGGGTTATGGTCAATCAAAGACAGCCAACAATCTTTTTACAGTAGAACTTGACAATCGTGCAAAAGAGCATGGTGTAAGAGCATTTGTATTACATCCGGGTGCTGTTTTGGGAACTGATTTGCCCCGCGAAGCGCCAATCGAACTATTCAAACAAATGGGCACTCATGATGTCAATGGTGATTTACTGCCTGAAGTGGCATCAAAACTTAAAACCATCTCTCAAGGTGCTGCTACAAGTGTATGGTGCGCAAGCAGTGAAATGCTAAATCACATTGGTGGTGTCTATTGTGAAGATTCTGATATTGCTGAGTTGGATTTGGGCAACTTCAATCACAACAGTAATGATCCAAATACTCTGAGAGGTGTTCAACCCTATTCATTAGATGAGTCGAATGCAAAAAGATTATGGAAATTGAGCGAAGAAATGACAGGTTTAACATTTGAAATCGAATAGAATCTCTTTATTTGTAATGAAATACTTATTCTACATGTCAAACCAAACCAAATACATCACTTCTGAAATCAAATTGTCAACTTATACAGAAAAGATGAATAGAACAGAAGTATTGTTTGATGAACACATCCTTGTTTGGATCATATCAGGCGAAACAAAAATAGTATTTGCAAACAGCAAGAACATTTACCTTCCGGGAGATGTTATCCTTATACCAAGAAATCAACTCATTTCTGTTGGTCTCTATCCCAAAGACGGATTGCCACATCAGTCTGTTGCCATGCATTTAAGCACTTCGAGGTTAAAGCAATTCTATTCCCAAATTGAGGCAAATTACGGCAAGGTTTCCACTGAAATACCTTCATACAAAAACCATCCCTTATTGGAAAGTTTCAAGGCTTCTTTGTTGCCATATTTTAATATGGAAGATCAGTTTCCAGACAATATTGCTTCCCTAAAAATCACTGAAGCCATCAGTATTCTTAGAGTCATAGACAATAGCATTGATGCTCATTTGGCTAACTTTGAACAACCCGGAAAAATAGATCTGGCCACCTATATGGAAAAACATTATACATTCAATGTGCCAATAGAAAAATTTGGATACATGACAGGCCGAAGTCTTACAACATTCAAGCGCGATTTTAAGAAAATTTTCAATTCAACTCCACAAAAATGGTTGACTCAAAAACGTCTCGAATTGGCGCACTACCAATTTACAGAAGAAAAGAAGACTCCGGTTGAAGTGTATTTTGAAGTTGGATTTGAAAACTTATCTCATTTTTCCTATGCTTTCAAAAAACAATTTGGATACCCACCTTCTCATTTACTGGATCAAAGAAGAAATCATTAACCCCACTGCGACATGCTTACACTGCTTCTTTATTTGTTAAAGAGAATGCTATTTAAAAGGAAAATACCTACCATCAGTGGATATACTTCCAATCCTCTTTTAACCACCATTAAGAACGACTGGCCAGGCACACCCTTGGATCAGGAGGGATTATTCATCAACTCACAATTTCCTACTATTTTAAGCATCAAAGATATCATTAAGTTCATCACTCAAAGGAATCCTCAAAAAGCCTTAAAAAAACGAGATACTTGGCGTATACCGGTCATTAAGGACGACTCTTGGCTATATGACCCAAGCGACAAAATTGTTTGGCTGGGTCATGCCAGTTTTTTCATACAATTATCCAATGTTCGAATATTGATCGATCCTATGTTTGGCCGTTTAGCAGTTGCCAAACGTTATTCGGAAATGCCGGTAGACCCACAAAAATTCAAAGACATAGATTACATTTTGATATCGCATGCACATTATGACCATTGTGATAAGAAAAGTCTTAAAATTTTATCTCTCAATAACCCAAACGCAACCATTCTATGTGGTTTGAAATTAAATGCACTCATTAAAAAATGGGTTAAAAACCCCATTCAAACTGCAGGTTGGTACCAACAATATCCCAATACCAAACAGGTTCAAATTGCTTTTCTTCCTTCAAGACACTGGGCCAATCGAAGTTTGATAGATGTCAATACAACCCTTTGGGGTGGTTTCTTAATTCAGGGTGCCGGAAAAACAATCTATTTTAGTGGAGATTCAGGTTATGGCACACACTTCAAAGATATTGGCGAACTGATGTCAAATATCAATATCGCATTGATTGGCGCAGGTGCTTACGCACCCACTTGGTTCATGGGACAATACCATCAGGACCCAAATCTGGCGGCACAAGCATTTGAAGACACCAAAGCTAAGATTTTCATTCCATTTCACTACGGCACATTCGACTCAGCAGATGAACCCATGGGAGAACCTGAACAGATTTTAAATCAATTGAAAGAAGACGGTAAAATAAAAAACAACCTTAAAATTTTAAAACTTGGAGAAGTATTTCCGATCAACTAAATTTCACAACTATGTATATCAATAAGAATTTCAAATTCAAAGCCATCATGCAAATGTGGGGATTCCACATCATTTGGATAACCTTATGGAATGTGTTGGTTTTTTGTCTTTATGAATT
>DASWYG010000206.1:0-3619 GCA_036405075.1 Bacteroidia bacterium
CAAAACCATGATGTCATTGTGCAAAACATCGTTCCATTCGCCAATAAATTCAATTATGGCAAAACCTTTATCGTAATCTACAAATAAAATCTTTAAATACAGAGTAGAAGAACCAAAACTATCCCATTGAGGATGAATCAAATAATTATAAACTGAGTTGGTAAAGACAAATTCACTGTGCACGTTTTGATAGAAAGGAGAAAGCTCATCCTCTTCTGAGTTGTAAAGGTGTAACCAATGATAGTGTGGTTCCATATCATGCATGCTTTTGCAAAAATAAGATTAAAAAATAACTGCAAAATCAACTTTTAGTCAAATTTTATGTACCATCGACCAGGCAATTTCTAAAATCATTAAACATTAAATGTCTACAGGATTACAATTTCTAACAAACCACTAATTTGCTTACAAAACCAACCATCCTTAAAAAATCACTAAAAGAACCAAATAATTTTAAGTTGACAACTCATTTTAGCCTTAAAATGACAATTGTTGGCGACATTTTTCAATCTTTTGCATTATTTTAAGCTGCCGTTTGATTTTTATCTATTAAAAGCATTATTTTGCAAATCTTTTTTAAAAATACAATATGGCGGTAATTAACAAGCTAAGAAATTCCAAATGGGTGTTTGTCGTTGTGCTAGTGTCTTTGGCACTCTTTGTGGCAAGTGACTATTTCAGCAACTCAAGTCGTTACAGTTTAGGTAGCGAACCGAGTGTCGGTGAAATTGACGGTAAAGAAATCAAGTACACTGATTTTGATGCCAGATACAAAAGCATCTTGCAGCAAAACACTGCCAACGGTTATGAAGAAACCGATGAAGTGAGAGAACAAGCCAACACTTATGCTTGGAACCAATTGATTCAAGAATTGATCATTGACAAAGAATATGAGAAAATTGGTATCTCCATTACAGAAAAAGAATTATCAGAATTGATATTTTCACAAAATGCACATCCAATCATTAAACAATATTTCAGTCAGGATGGCGTATTCAACCCAAGCAATGTTAAAGCATTTCTTAAAAACGCCAAAAGCAATCCAAAAGCAATGGCCGGTTTCGAAATGATTTTCAACGAAATCAAATTAAGGGTTAAAAGTGATAAATACAATTCATTGGTTAAAGGCACCTATTACGCTACTTCACTTGATGCTGAAGATCAATATTACAACGCTCAAACCAATTTCAATGGTAAATCAATCACTTTGAACTATGCTTCAATTGACGATAAAACCATTAAAATCACTGATGCTGATCTAAAAGCATACATCAATAAACACAAAGAAGATTTCAAACAAAAACCTTCTAGAAATTTGGATTATTTGTTGTTTGATGTAAGACCATCTAAAGCAGATACTGCAGAGATCAGAAGAGAAGTGGTTGACGAAATTGCTAATTTCAGAAATGCTGAAAATGATTCTGTATTTGTTACTTTAAGCAACAGTGCTACTCCTTTTGATACATTGTATCATTCAAGAGGTTTTTATAACAAGGCTTTCGAATCTAAATTGTTTTCAAGTCCAAAAGACAGTGTTGTAGGACCATTTGCTTATGACGGCGGATTCAGTTTGTTCAAAGTCGTTGATACAAAAAGAGATTCGGCTTATTTCTATCACATCTTAAGAGCAGAGATTCCGGTACCGGGTACAACCAAGATGGATACAAGCGATGCGATTGCCAAAGGTAAAAAAATCATTGCTGAAGCAGCTTCAGCTCCCAATACATTCGATTTCTTACAATCTAAAACCAGAACCGGTGAATTGTCTACAGTTGAAGATATGAACTGGACCAGAGTTGGTACACCCGGTATGACCGAGATTGAAAAAGCATTGAAAAACATGTCTGTCGGACAAAGTCAAGTAGTTAAAAACGTATATGGATTAAGTATCATCAAATTAGTTGATCCTAAATCATACGAACAAATAAAAGTGGCTGAATTGAGAAAGATGGTTGAACCATTGAAATCTACCATTGACGGTATTTATCAAAAAGCACTCAGTGTAAGAAGCGATTTAAAAGGCAATGGTGACAATGAATTAGAAACAATAGCCAAAAAATATGGTATCGCAAAAAGTGTTGTAAATGAATTAAAAGAAACCGACAAAACCATGTCAGGTTTACCAAATACCAGAGAATTGATCAGATGGGCATACAATGAGAACACCGAATTAAAAGATTATTCAGGTATCATTGATTGTGGTACTTTCTATATCATCGCTCAATTGACCAAAATCAGAGAAGAAGGTACTGCTGATGTTGAAGATGTAAGAGAAGAAGTAACCCGCTTGGTGATGAATGAGAAAAAAGCTGAGATTTTGACAGCTAATTTTGAAAAAGCCATGAAATCAGCTACAACCATGGAAGCCATTGCTGCAGGCGTTAAATCTATCGTTCAACCATTTAACAATGTGAACATGAATGCCGGTGGTATCCCATTTGCTGGAAATGACATCAAATTAATAGGTTTTGTTTGCGGTATGAAAACCAACAAAATCAGCAAACCAATAGTGAGTAAAGACGGTGTGCACGTTTTCTTAGTTGAAAACTCTGTTGTTCCGCCGGCTCCAACCGATTTGAAGAAAGACAAGGAAATGATGTATGGCGATCAAAGAAATCAAGTTTACAACATGATTCTCGAAGGTCTTAAGAAAAGCAAAAACGTTAAAGACGAACGCAGCAAATACTATTGATTCTTTCACCTTTTTAAGCAAACAACATGGATACAATGACACACAATGCAGTTGAAAATCCGGTTAAGGATTTCCTTCCATTGAACGGCACCGATTACATAGAATTGTATGTTGGCAATGCCAAACAAGCAGCTCACTATTACAAAACCGCATTCGGATTTCAAAGTTTGGCTTATGCCGGACCTGAAACCGGAGTAAAAGACAGAGCGAGTTATGTGCTCATACAAAACAAAATGAGATTGGTGCTTACCACTCCATTGCATTCAGACTCTGACATTGCCAGACATCACCTCAAACACGGTGATGGGGTAAAAACATTGGCCCTAATGGTTGATGATGCCTACGATGCTTTTGAACAAACGGTTAAAAGAGGTGGCAAACCTTATTTGGAACCAGTGACTTTAAAAGATGATAAAGGCGAAGTAAGAATGAGTGGTATTCACACTTATGGTGAAGTTGTGCATTTGTTCATTGAAAGGAAAAACTACAATGGTGTGTTTATGCCTGGTTTTGCTGAATGGAAAAGTACTTACAATCCGGAACCTACAGGTTTGCTTTATGTAGACCATTGCGTGGGCAATGTTGATTGGAATCAAATGAATCCATGGGTAAAGTTTTATGAAGATGTAATGGGCTTCAAAAACATTTTATCATTCGACGATAATGACATTTCTACTGAATACTCTGCACTGATGAGCAAAGTAATGAGCAACGGAAATGGATTTGTGAAATTCCCTATCAATGAGCCTGCTGAAGGAAAGAAAAAATCTCAGGTTGAAGAATATCTTGAATTTTACGAAGGAGAAGGCACTCAACACATCGCAATTGCAACTGCTGATATTGTAAGCACCGTTAAGCAACTGATGGCCAGAGGTGTCGAATTCTTAAAAGTTCCTAATACCTATTATGATGATCTTTTAGATCGCG
>DASWYG010000207.1:0-2140 GCA_036405075.1 Bacteroidia bacterium
AGGAACACTTAACAATCTTCCAATGATGAATGTGAGTTTTGAAAAAGCTACCAGCAGAAAAAGCAGTATTACATTTTCATTTGGATTCAAATCAGGAATTGTAACTGAGTCTGATTATGATAGATTCAAATCCAGGAGTAACAAACTGATGGTTGTATACAATGGCGATGAAACTTTGACTTTTTTTAATGGTGATGTCCGCTATAACCAAAGTTACTTCAGCTTGTCTAAAACCTTTTATTTACTGAGGTATGGATCAATCGCACCTCAGGGCAAATTCATCCGATATGGATTCAGTTTACACAGTTATAAAATCAACAAAGACATGATGACATATTCTTATTACGACGATCAAGATCAAAAAATATCATTCAGTCATCCTGTAGATAATTACAAGTCTAAAAAGTTGGGATTCATCAATTTCGAATTTGGTTCCATGCGTTTCATTTCAAAGAACTTTTTCATCAGAAAAGCTGTGGCTTTTAATTTGCCATTAAATTTTTGGAGAACCACCGGCAACAAGACATTCAACAGCATTGAAGATTTTAACGAAACCAATCTTGGCTATTTCATTTCAAACACTCAAAAAATAAATTTTTCACTGGGGCTAGGCTTCGCATTTTAAAACATGAAAACACTCTTTGATCATTCCATTTTCTTATTCGTGCTCAGTATTTCCATACTTTCGTGTAACACCAATGAAACAGAAAGACCTGCAACTGTGATTGGAAAGACCAACACTGTTAGCACTGCCGGTCCGACATTCTATGAGCCGCCATGCACAGATCTGGAAACCAATGAATTAAAATCAAACACATTGAATTTCAATGCTGATTTTTCATTGGCTAACCGCACTTATGAAGAAATCAATGGAAATTTAATGGTCACAATAGAAAATTCGAGTTATGATAAACTTACGCTCAATTTAAAACCCTTTGTTAGAGAACAAAGTACCATTTATAACATTGTCAACAGTCTTTCTAATAAAAAATACGAATGCACATTAAAATGTGAGGTCAATTACTTCTCGGGTACTCCCTATGATAAATACACCCTAACCCCAAATCCCAATCAGAATCTGTTCATTAAGTATTTGGGGAATAATTCTTATGAATTGTCTATGTGTACTGCCGCTTCCAAATACATTGATTACATATCCGGTAACACTTCCAATACGTCATTTAGACTTAGGTTTAACATTCAACCTTGAATGGAAGAATAAAACCTTAATTCAGTGATATTTTTACATTCTCAAAACTCAAATCATTTATAATATTGACATTCATGATGTCTTAATTATATTTGTTCTCGAAACACCCTGAAACAAAACACTTTGAGAACATTAGCCAACTTAGCCATATATCATTTATTCATCAAAAACCTCAAGTATTTGAAGTTGGTAAAGGTTCCCAATCTTAAACTCAAACTCCTTGTTTTACAGGTATTATTATTTCTCTGGAAGTTTGATGCGAAGGCACAGTACTTACAATCATTCAATTACAACATTAACGATGGTTTGATATCCAACAAGGTTTACAACATCATGGAAGACCGAAATGGCTTTATTTGGATCTGTACTGACCAGGGTGTCAGCAGATTCGACGGAATCAACTTTCAAAATTTCACAACAAAAGAAGGACTTCCCAACAACGAAATATTAAATGTATTTGAAGATTCAAAGGGCAGAATATGGTTCAATTCATTTGGCACAGAACCTTGCTATTATGAAAATAGCAAAATTTACAATTCAGACAATGACTCTCTCTTAAGGCGCATTAAGTACAACAAACCACAAGGACTTTGCCTGACCAGTATTGTTCAATGGAACAATTCTTTGGCTTTTCTTATCAAACAGGGTGAGCACAAATGCTTCGTTGGCAAAGACATTCAAGACATCAGAATTATTGACAGCAATTTGATAAGGAGTTATCAGTTTCAGAACATCCTGATTCAAACCGGCAATACTTATCACTTGGTTTCACCTATTGATGTTTTCAGTTGGGAAAACGGAAAAACCTTGAGGAAGACAAATATTGAACATTGGGGCAATTCATTTTTCTATTACTCTGTTTCTCCATTTTCAATCATAGAAGGGGTCAGGAATCTGAACAATCGAATTGAATTGTACTCATTGGATTTA
>DASWYG010000208.1:0-2220 GCA_036405075.1 Bacteroidia bacterium
TCAGTTTGATCTTTTCTTTGATTCCTGTGAACAATGGAACGCCTTCACCGAGTACTATGGGGTTGACGAACAACCAAAAACCGTCGATCAGGTTTTGTTCCAGGAGCGCATGTGTGGCTGTTGGACTGCCAAACAGTAAAATGTCGGTGCTTTCCTCTTGTTTGATGGCATTTATTTGCTGGGCTAGATTGTTGCTGATGAATGTGGTGTTGGGTAAAGTTTGGTCTTTCATGGTATGAGAGAAAACCACTTTCTTCACTTGCTTGTACCATTTGGAATGCTCAATGTCGTGTTTGGAGGCAGTGGGTTGATCGCCTGCCGTTGGCCAGTAACCTTCCATCATTTGATAGGTGTTTCGACCATACATGGCAGTATCTCCATTATTGATGCGTTTTCCAACGTAGTCAAAAAGCTCTTGATCCACTTTTACCCAGTTCAATTCTCCATTTACGCCAGCTACAAATCCGTCGAGGGAAATGTGCATGAATGATATGATTTTTCTCATGATGATGAATGTTATTTTAATTTATGATGTTATTGTTTTCTTGTCAATTTATACCTCAAATGTGTGGTCAATTCTGAGGGTATGACTTCCATGATTTGAAGGTCGTAGAGATCGGGATTGATGCCATCAAACAATCGTATACCGCTACCTATAAACACTGGGGCAATATGAATAAAAAACTCATCGATTAAACCTGAATTCAAGTATTGTTGAATGGTATTTGCACCTCCCTGAATTCTGATGTCTTTGCCTTTGGCCGATTGTTTTGCTTTTTCCAATGCACTGTGAATGCCATCGTTGATGAAATAAAAAGTAGTCGATCCTTTTTGTATCCAAGGGTCTCTTTTTTCGTGGGTCAACACAAAAACATCTGTTTTGTAAATGTCTTCTTTCCATACCACCTCACCTTCTTCAAACATCCTTTTGCCCATGATGTATGCACCGGTACTGTCAAATACCTCATCTATGATCTTACTGTCGGGGCCATATTCTTCGCCCCCTTCCATGTTGATGCGTTCCCAAAATGCCTTTTGCTTGAACATCCAGGCATGTACTTTAGGAGAAATGCCTCCCATTGGATTGTGTGGACCTCTGTCGTTGCCGGCAATAAAACCGTCGAGAGAAATACCACTGTCGAAAATTATTTTACTCATAAGATTTAAATATTGTGTGCTATGATTGTGTCATTCAAATAGACAACCAAACGGTTTAAGGTTTGCTTACCTCCTTCAAAGGCATTGACTTTTCGATTCAATTCTTCAATGATCTCTCTTGATTTGAAGATGGATTTCATCGTCAATAAGGTTTTTCCTTCTATGTTTTCAAAAGTCACTGTTACAGTAAAATTGTAATCTTCACTCCTGGCACCTGTGTGTTTGTAGGTCAATAGGAATGGCTTGTTCACTTCGGTGTATTCAATTCTATTGTCCCAATCCTGCCCCATACCATGCATAACAAATTCCCAAACATTGCCGGGTTCAACGTTCATGGATTTAGTGGTGAGCGTAAAACCATTGGGACCCCACCATTGCTTGATGTGTTCGGGATTGGTCCATACCTCCCATACCAGATCTATAGGTGCATTGAGCAAACGTGTATGTGTGATAACGTTGTCATCCAATTGAAAAGAATTGTATTGATCCATATTCATTTTTTCTTTTTTTGAATTTTTTCAAGGTAATTTTCCAATGAGTCAAATTGCTTGTCCCAATATTTGCGGTACTGATCTATCCAGTCTGTAACCTCATTCAACTTAGACAGTTTGGCTTCGCAGACCCTTTCCCTACCCTGCTTTTTAATGACGATGAGTCCACAATCGCTGAGGAACTGTACGTGCAGAGAAACCGCTTGACGGGTGATGTCAAACTCTTTGGCAATGGTGTTCACATTGAGTGGCTTGCCGGCCAGCATGCCAATGATCTGTCGGCGTGTTGGATCGGCAATTGCCTGAAAGATGTCTCTGTTTGGGGTCATAATGCGCAAGTAATTACTTGCAAATAAACATGCAAGTTTTGACTTGCGCAAATTAATTTTTAAGAAAATAATATTAATCATATACAACTTTACATACAATCAAAATAATTCAAAGTACTATAAATCAAAACAATAATTAAATTAATTCTTATTTTTCTTCAACTAACTCAAAACACTTAACATCCAATAATCACATTAAATTGACTATAAGATATTTACAAAATTGTGGAAAATTATTCCCC
>DASWYG010000209.1:0-5754 GCA_036405075.1 Bacteroidia bacterium
AAATTATAAATATTATTTTTACCGATGACCTCCGGAATCAAATGACTCTTAACACGATTTCCCACCCATAAATTTTGGGTAAAGGTATTGGCACCCCAAATCTCATCCCATAAATAATTACTCGACCCCAGGTCCTCCGCATCCGGATCAAGATTGTTTGAAGGCATTATGCTTCCACCATCCATCAAAATGCCTTTATAATCTCCTAATGTTAAGTGCTTATCAATGAAACATCCGGTTCGTGTAAGTGAAAATTGATTGTTTAACATCCTCACCTCTTCATTCCCAACTTGAAAGACAATTGAATTGTCGCCCACACATTTCAGGTAACCACTGTTGTGATAAAATCCTGAATTATTGGAGTTATTGGGAACGGTATTGTAAAGTGTCAGGGCAAAATATGGATCTGCCACGGGCAAAGATTTATTGGCATAATCGGAGCCAATTGCAAATGCCGAACTGAATACACATTCACCTCTGTTGTCGTAAGTACCCGACACCAGCTTTCCTTTGATAACGCCAAATGTTACATTGCCTGCCAGCAAATCAATGTTATGGTAACTCTTTGTACCAAAGTATGGTCCAACATTGTTGTTCTGATACATATTGCCATTGGTACTCCAAGCCGCCTGATTGTATTGACCATTGGGATCAGGTGCAGCCACCAATTGTCCAATTGAATTCACCTTTAAATTCCAATATTCATTTGCTGCAACATTTTGATAGCTTGCAAACTTTGGCAATGATATAGACCCGTTGTTGTTGAGAGAAATGATTCTTTCCCCATTTAAATTGTCAATTGCAAAAACACCTGTACTGCCATTGCCTTTTAAATAAAATTGAACATCATTGGTTAAAACCACCGAATTAAAAGCCATACTACCATTGTTGTTGCACTGAATCAATGTTCCATTGGAATTCTGGATTTTAAAAGCTGTCGAATTCTGTGTTTGAGAATTAACATGAAAAGTTGCTGTCGGATTACTTACCCCCAATCCAAAATTACCATTGCTCAATATGGTTGCCAGTTCTGTAGCTACCGGATAGTTGCCTGATCCGGCTCGCATGGCTGCTGCATCAATGCCTTGTACGGTTTGGATGATGAATCTGCTGGGTGTCACTCCGTTTTCATAACTGAAACTCAAAACCGCATCTTTAATGGCCATATTGGGATCATTGAAGGTAGGCCCACCCCCTGTTTCAGTTTGTGAATAAACCCCAATATCACTCATCCTCTCCCTCAAACCAAAATGTGCATCGTAGTTGCCCCAACGGTGATAATTCACCAGATAGTTAATGCCGGGTGTTACCGGAATAGGTACATTCATAGGCACCATACCCGTGTTGTAGAGCATCTGCCAGACGCCTATGGTACTCCATTTGCCAAGATAGTCATTGCTGGTTGCTATGTTCTGTGACACGTTCAAATTGCCACCATACAAGGTGACGCGATCCTTTAAATAAGCATAGTTGTAACCGATTGAAGTTCTTACTGAGGTTGTCAGATTGGTTTGTGTGATGAATGTGGTTGGTGTCACCACATTGTTCACCTTTATATAGGTTGGATAAACTGTTTGCGACTTCAATGTGCACTGTATGCACAACACCATGAGTAAATTTAAATATTTCATATTAATCTTTTTTTAGTTCTCCTTTAGGTTGATTCTCTTGTTTGGCTTCTTCCTCTTTTGCAGCCCTAAGTGCCTCAAGTTTCTTTAAGTTCACCTTCACCAATACACTGCCCGTATCCAACTGCAGGGCCTTCTCAAAAGCTATCCTTCCTTCATCCAACTTTGCTATATCCATATATGTAAGGCCCAATAGGTTGTACATGGCGGATTTGATTGGCGTTTGCATCATCGTATTGTCGCCTGTTCTGTAGGTCACCAACATCTGCTCATTGAACTTCAATAACTCTATCAATGAAGATGTCTGAACGCATTCATAATAACGCTTCAATTCATATTGCAATTCCATTAAATTGTATGCATAGACAGGAATGGGCTCTAGTTTCATCAATTGCTCATATTCATGCACCGCTTCGGTCAATTGACCCGTGAGTTTCAATGAAGCTGCCTTTATTTCCAACAATCTCACATTGCCCAATTCTTTCTTGATCAAGACATTGCACCAATAAATACACTGATGGTAGTTAGAAGACAGGTAATACAAAAATGCCAGACTGTCTTTGTAGTTGGGTTTGTCGGGATTTTCTGCTACATAATAGCTCAATGCTGTAATAGCAGTGGTGTAATCGCCCGATCGAACTGCATCCGAATAAACCATCAAATGCTTTGAAGTTGGTATTGATTTCGATTCAGGTTTTTGAGCATTCAATTGACACACCATGAATAAAATCAGAGATTGTATGATTGCCCGCTTTTTTAATAAATCAACTAGTATCATTATCATGATAACAAATATAGATAACTTTTTATTGTCTATTTGTAAATTTAATGCAATATTTTATAATTCATTATGTTTCTTTATGTTATATTAAAAGGAATCAATATCAAAAAACAAACCAATAGACAAAGTACAATATATTCAATTAACAATCTGGTATTTATAAAAACACCCCTTCTAAAATACAAGGCATGACATAATTTGCTTTTCAGCACAATTTGATTGAAAATTTGAACTCGTTAGACAATTATTCAACCATTTGTTTATTTTTATTGGCTCAACGTTCATATAAAAATTAAACTGAAGAAAAATCAGTAATTTATTATGATCAAAAAGTATTTGAAACTTTAAAATAAATTTCATGTCCTTTTCATATCCCTCAAATTTCACTTGAGTGTCAAATTATCCGGTTTCGGTCTGATTCAGCCAACCCCCAAGCATCAATCTCAATGTTCAACATGTCTTTAGTTCAAATTATAAATTCATATATCATGAAAAAAATGTTTACAAACAAAGTTTATGTACTTTCACTTGCCGCAATGGCATTTATCAGTTCTTGTAAAGAAGAAACAAAAGAAGAACCACAACCCAGCAAACCAAAAACCAAATTGGAATTGCTAATGAGCTCTAATTGGTTGGAAGTTGACGCTCGTGACGCCAATGGCAGTCTCTGGGGACAAGTAGCCGAATGTGTAAAGGATGATCTGTTGAAATTCAAAGATGCCGGTGTCTATGAATACAACACAGGTACGGTTAAATGTAACGCAAATGAACCGCAAATTAAACCGGGCAATGGCACTTGGGAACTTAGTGCAGATGCAGGCACTTTGAAAATGGGGCCTTATTCCTATCGTGTTGAAGAATTAACGGATAGTAAATTAAGACTGTTCATGTCTGGCCAAGGTTATCAATTGACAGTCTTTTACGAAAAACGCTAAAAGTATCTCAAACATATTAAATGCTCATTGAACTTTGAGATGATATGGCGTAATTAATCGAGCGCATAGTTGAATACAGAATAGGGATGGAATACCCGGTTGGTTGAAATACCTTCCGGGATTTCATCTTGTTAGACATGAAGCTATTTAAAATAAAATTCATTGGTTTTTTGCTTTGCGGTATTGTAGTGCCGCATTTATCTGGATTATTGTGCACAGAAATGACCCCAGATTTCTATCTAATCATCTCCTACATTTATTACACAATCATGATGTGGGCCATTTGGGAAGGCAATAAATACATACTAGAAAAATACTCTTCGCGAATTTCCTGGACCGATAATCCCATTAAACGACTAATGGTGCTTTTGTCTTCTTATATGCTGTTTTCAGGTATTGTCAATGTACTGTTTTGTATTGCTTGGTACATTTGTATTGTACACATTCATGTATACTGGCCTTTTGTCATCCATCAAACTCTGATCACCATCATTCTGGTTTTAATGGTTTCACATACATTTGAAACAATAGGACTCATTCAAAAATCAATCAGAGATAAAGAAATTTCAGACAGCTTAGAGTTGTCTTTTATCAAAGCTGAACTCGAAGCCTTGAAAAATCAGGTAGATCCTCATTTTATGTTCAATTGCCTAAACACACTTTCCTACCTAATCGAACATTACCCTGAAAAAGCTCTCAATTTTACACACAATCTGGCCGAACTGTACAGGTACATATTGAGTTCAAAATCTAAAGGAAATGTGACCATCGAAAGTGAAATGAGTTTCACCCTACAATACCTGGAACTCATGAACATTCGACATGGGAACTGTATTCTATTTAAAGTGGATGAATCTGTGCAAAGACACTACAATTTCAAAATACCGGCAATTTCCATACAAACCATTATAGAAAATGCGATCAAACACAACGAATTCAATGAACAGGAAAATCTGATCATTGAAATGAAGATTGAAAGCATGAAAATTCTCATTTCAAATGCGATCAAACAACGCACCTTTTTGCAGCGAAACAGCGGCACCGGACTGAGTAATCTCAACAAACGCTACCAATTGCTGATGGGCAATTCCATTGATGTAAGCAATTCAGGTTCACTTTTTCAAGTCACATTGCCAATTAAACAACCCACACCATGAAAATCATCATCATAGAAGACGAGCCTTTGGCATCAGCCAATTTGAGTCAAACCATACTAGCCATTAGACCAGAGATCAAACTATTGGCAAAACTCAGCAGTGTCAAAGAAAGTGCCACTTGGCTATCAAACAATGAGCCCCCTGATCTTATGTTCATGGATGTACAATTGAGCGATGGTATTTCTCTGGAATTGTTTGATCAGCTTCCAATCACCTGTCCCGTGGTGTTTACAACCTCTTTTGACGAATATTTATTGAAAGCTTTTGATTGCAATGGTATTGATTATGTACTTAAACCCATCAATCGCGATAAGATCGAAAATGCCATAAAAAAATACGAGCAATTGAGTCAACATTTTCAATTTGCAGTTTCCGGAACAAGTCAAACTCAGAAGGTAAATCTGGTTTTGCGAAAACGGATATTGGTAAAGAAAGGCAATTATCACCAGTCATTAAAGACCTCCGATATCTCATATTTTTACAGTGAAAACAAATTGACATTTTTGAAGGATTTGAATGGCAATCGATACCTGACAGATTTCACATTGAGCGAATTGGAGGATGTTTTAGATGAATATGATTTCTTCAGAGCGAATCGTCAGTTTTTGATCAACATCAATTCTGTAGAAAAGTTCAAATCGGTACTAAAGGGTAAAATATTAATTGAACTTAATCCGGCTTCAGACAGTGAAGTAGTTGTAAGTCAAGAAAATGCTCAAAAATTCAGAAAATGGATGGAGCAAATTTGATGAAGTAACACAAATTTAGCGAAAGGGTGTCTTCACAATAAGTTAACTAGCTGTATATTTGACACATACAGAACAAAATCACTTTAATTCCGGCAAATATGATGAAAATGCCGATTTTTTCTTGAAATTAGGGGATAAAGTCATATCTTTGCAGCCCTTAAAATAAAATACCATTAAACAAAAGTATGAGTTTAGTCAATTATGAATCTGCAATCATCTTGACACCCGTACTGTCTGAAGCGCAAATGCAAGAAGCCGTAAAAAGCTACAGACAGTTGGTTGCGGAGCACGGTGGCGTCATGGTAGCTGAGAACAATTGGGGTCTCACGAAACTGGCGTATCCGATTAAAAAGAAATCTACCGGCTTTTATCATTTTTTCGAATTTCAGGCAAATCCCGAATTCATTGCCCAACTTGAAACCCTGTATCGCAGGGACGAGAGGATCTTGAGATTCCTTAACATCAAATTAGACAAGCACGCTGTCATCTTCAACGAAAGAAAGA
>DASWYG010000210.1:0-5666 GCA_036405075.1 Bacteroidia bacterium
GTATCATTATTTCAAACAACTTGAAATTGCTAAAAATACTGGATTGGTCAGATATGATTTCGATTTCGAACAAACCAATGTTTCGACTTCTTCTGATACTACTTATAAGTTAACCTATACCATCAAAGAAATCATTGAAAAATAAAAAGTCCGGAATCTACTTCCGAACTTTTTTGATTTAAATTTCAATTAATTACAGTTTCACCAAGTTCCTTCCGGTTTGACCACCTTCTGTGATCAATTGGTAGAAGTAATTACCCGCAGGTAATTCACTGCCATCCAAAACATAAGTGTATTTGCCCTGTGTCTTTTCTTCGTTCACCAAAATGCTGATCAACATGCCCCTTTGGTCAAATAACCTCAATTCGATTTTACCTCCCGGAGAGTAATACTCTATTTGTGTAATGTCCTTGAATGGGTTTGGATAATTCTGCATCAGGTACTGATTGCTGACCGTGTACTTTTTAACCGATACATTGGGCTTGAATATGGCCAGCGTATCAAAATGTTTGAAAAGCAACGTGTCGGTTGTTGTGGCATCGGTTTGGAACCAATCCCTCAACACCGAAGCGTACACTTGTCTGAAGTCGTATTGCATTGGCACATTGTCGTCTACATTGACCACTGATGGTATCGTTGGATTGTTGCCAATAATGGTTGGATTCACCTTGGTGCCAAATACGATCAATGGTGCTGCAGCACCGTGGTCTGTACCTCTTGAGTCATTGCTTTTGATCCTTCTGCCAAATTCACTGTAAGTCATACCGGCAACTCTGTCTGCTATTCCCAATTGCTCGCAATCGCTTTGGAATGCACTGATGGCCGAAGATATCTTCAACCACAAATCTGCATGTGCGCCCGTTTCATTTCCACCGCTTGCACTCACTTGATTGGAATGTGTATCGAATCCGCCCAAACTAACTGTATAGATGGATGTTTTTAAACCACCGGCTATCAAATTGGCCACTATTTTCAATTGATCGGCCAATGGATTGTTCAATGGATAGGTGGCTTTATTGGTGGCAGATTGTGCTGCCGCTTTAACAGTGGTGTTGTATTGTTGAGTTTGTTGCAGAACGAGTCTCACATAAGTCAGTTCGTGACCTGCTGGTGTATTCGGAGCAGGATCTACAGTTCCACTTACCAATTGATAGAATGAAACAGGATCAGAAATGGCCATACCGGTATTGGCAGTTGGACCCATTAATGATGTTGAAACACTGTAACCAATGGAAATTGCCAGTGGGTCAGGTTCATTGGTGTTGGGATAGCCTGTTGGAAAACCGGGATAAATGTCTTCTAAATACCTGCCGCCCCAACCATTGTTAACAAACTGATTGCTATCGCTGGCCGAATGCCAAATATCAGTCGCTCTGAAATGCGAAAAATTTGGATTTGGATAACCTACAGATTGAACGATGTTGAGCTTACCACTGTTGAACATATTTCTGAGTCCAACCATAGACGGGTGCATGCCGGTTCCAGTAAATCCGTTCAGCGTTAGTACTTTGCTTTCTTGTATAAGTACATTGCTTCTGGCATTGGAAAGGTTTGAATATTGATCAACCGGTATAATGGTGTTCAAACCATCGTTACCGCCATTCAGTTGAATGAGCACAAACACACGTCCGTTCTTAGCTGAAGCTTCTGAAATTGCTTTCAACATAGGGGTGGAGGCGTGTGCCTGAAATTTGAATCCATTTATGAAAAACGGCAACATGGCTGCCGGTATTGATTTCTTTAAAAAGTCTTTTCTTTTCATCTTGTTATTCGTTTAAGCCAATTGGTTTTCGGCCAAATCTAAAAGGTATTTCAACATCAGTAAAAGGCCGTTTGTTACTGTAGTTTTTTTGTTTGCATCATTTGGATTGGCCATATAATCGTTCCAGGCAGTTGTCCAATAAATGTCATTGGATTGTCCAAACAACAATGTGCTTTGTTTGAGAGAAGTTTTTTGTGTGCTCGAAATGTCCATGGCATAAAGCAAGTCTATGGTTTCCTGTATCAATTTATTTGGATCAGAAGGGTCAGAGAATTGCTGAGCAAATGCAATCACATCTGCCTGTAGTTTTTTACCTGTTTTGTATTGCAAGCCTATCATCAAAGCCACAGTGTACATGATCCTTTTGGGCAATGTATCTGAATTCAACCAAAGTTGGTAAAATTGAGGCACCTGATAATACGCAGCCCATCCTGAAACATTTGGAGGGTTGCCATAAGTTAAACCACACACCGAACAAGCAACAAATGCAGTATAATAGGCATCATGTACGTCTTCAACCGGTGTTGTAGGAAAGGCCACTTTAAAGTTCTTTGTATAGGTACTGAAAACATCCAATGGGTTTTTGATGTAGCAACCCATATTGTTTGCGTCGTAAAAATGTTCACTCTTTAACAATGCGGTGACCAAAGGTTTCAATTCCCAATTTTGTTTGAAATCATTGGCCAATGGAATGATGATGTTGTTTTCAATGTTGCTGTCTATGACATAATAAACAAAATATCTGTAGAGTTTTCTTACTATGAATCTGGCCACTACATCCTCTTTGTTGAAGATCATCGTGATCAGATCATCGGTTTCGTTGGCACCTGCTGCACCGGTTAAACCGGTAATGGTGGTATTGCCAAAAAATGAAGAAAACGTTTTGTTGCTGCTGTCGTGAACCACATCTGAGAAGAAAGAAGTACCGGTGTTCACATTTATTCTCCAACCGGTCAATACCCTTGCTGCAGCTTTCACATCGTCTTCGGTGTATTGACTTTCAGAAGATTTTCCCAACGTGAACAATTCCATCAGTTCTCTGGCATAGTTTTCATCGGGTGCTGTTTTAGTGTTCAAGTAACCATTGAGGTAGATCAACATGGCCACATCCGTGGTCACTTTTTTCACAAGATCTTTAAAATTACCCAGACAGTTTTCTCTGAGCATTTTGTGATGATTATAGGCAATTATCGGACTGAACACCAATTCAACTTCTGTAGCAAAATGATTGTGCAGAAAGAAAGACATTTTTTCTCTGATGTGTCTGTCGGGAGCAAAGATGTTTTGCATGCTCCACGCATACAAAGAATTTCTTCTTTGAGTAACAAAATCATTGTTTTCAGGCCCATTTACCCAAGTGGCTCCGGCAGAAATGTCAGGATCTATGGCATTGGTCGTATTGTATCCATTCACAGGTGGACTTGGTTGAGTGCCTGGAACATTCATGATATAATCCACAGCATCACTCATGGTCATGGACTTGAAAAAACTGATGTCATCTTTAGTAAATCCAAATAAAGCCCTTCTCAACAAATGCTTAACTTGAGCATCTCCCCAAGTACCGGTGTAATTGGCAATGGTACCACCCCCCAAATCCAGATGATCCGGTACAGTGGTGTTTTGAAATTTTTCTGCCGGAAGTGCCTTAGGCGGCTCCTTCTCTGTAAAGATGTCGCTGATGAATTGTCTTCTTTGCATAAGATGTATTGTTTTTTTGACTCTACAAACATTAAATGGTTGTATGCCTATTTCAAATTTATCGAAATTGAACAGCAGTTTGTTACAATAACTTATCTGGTTTTGTAGATAATTCTATGCCGAAATATGGGTTTCTGAACTATGTGTCTGTATTACAGATTATTACGTTTATCTAAAATATTGAACACCATTGCAATGCTCTCAAATTTAGAATGAATGAAAATCACTCAGTTCAATAAATGAAAAGTACCACTGAGGTTATACAATTTTGCATCTGTACCGCGTGCAGATACTTTGTAATAATAAACACCTTGTTGACACATTTCCCCTTTGTATTCGCCATTCCATCCTCCAAAGCAATCCGTATTGTCATAGATTTTTTCTCCCCATTGGTTATAGATCTCTAGGTGATAGTCGTAAATGAATTTTCCTTTTGGCGCAAATGTTTCGTTGATGTTGTTGTTGTCGGGGGTAAAAGCATTAGGTACAAATAGAGTAGATTTCGGCAGGGCTTTCACGGTATTGGACAAGGAGTAAATGGTGTCACCTTCAAAGCTGATGGCTCGTACTCTGTATTCTAGGATTTTCAAACATTGATCACCGGCTGTTGGGTCTTTGTATACACTGTCTTGAGTAGAACCTACGATTATAAATTGACCATTAATTTCTTTTCTTTCAATGTTGTAATGTGATACCCCCAAATCCCATTTATGATAGGCATTCCAATTCAGTTCCAATGTACCTGCATCCAGTGAAGGTACATATTTCAATAAAATGTTGCCGGATGGATTTGAATATTGTCCGGTATCGCCACAATCATCGGTTAAACGGGCGTAATAAACATAACGCTCCAAATCCACTTTGGATTTCCTGTCCAAATAGCTTAGAGAATCTAAACTCAGATTTTTAATGGTTTCTTCACCTAATTGATTATATCTGTATAATACGATTGAATTGATTGTACTTCTGTTGTATGATTTGTCATAATTTAATCGCAAATAAACGTTTGTGTCTTGAGAAACCGTAGCATAAAGTAATTTAGTTCTTGGAATCAAATTGTCCCAAATTGCTTCGGCTTGTGCTGTGTCGCTGTATGAATATTTGCCATTGGTAGAACCAAGTGCCACAATTCGGTAATGGTGTTTGGTGTGACATTCTGCAGTTTTATCATCAAAAACTGTATCTGTTACTGTTCCAATATTTTCAAAAATGTTACCATTCAATCTCTCAATTTGATATCCGTTTGGATTCCATCCGGTGTAGGCATTCCAATGTAAATGATTGGTGTTGCTTTGTGCCTGTATGGATAAATTGATTGTACAATGCGTATCCGGCAATGAAACACCTTTGCATTTATTGGTCATGGAGACGATGAAGCATCTTGATTTTTCAACTGATAACTCATTTAAATTTGAAACAGTTACCATTGGGTCATTGATGTTTCTGAGCAATGTTTTACCATTTGAATTCAACTCATAGATCTCGTATTTAGCAAAATCCGGATCTGTTATGTTTTCAATGGCCAATTCAGGGTAACGGTTGTTGACCACTGAAGTTCTGAGTACATTTATCTTGTCTAGAATGCCGGTATCTCCAACATGAATTTTATTAGCAAATCTGAATGTATCTGTACAACCAAATGTATCAGTCACAACGGCAGAAATCAAATGATCGCCCTTGATCAATGGGGAAGTATTTGAAATTAAAAGTCCATTGAGATAAAGCTTTTTAGAAAGAATGCCATCGTCTGATTTACTGCTGTCTTTAAAATCCAATTGTTGGCCTTCGCAGTAATCTGACTTTACTAAGTGCAGATGAGCGTTAGGGGAAGCTATTCTTATGTTTTGGGCAAATGTATCTCTACAATTGTATGAGTTCTTGACAACTAAACTGACTTTGTGCCAGCCCTTGTTTGTGAAATTTTGGGCATAGTCTTCAACAGTATCTCTCACTGTTTTTGAAATCCAAACAGAAGTGTATGCTTTAGGATTTACAGTATTCGAAATGGAATTGTTTTTAAATTCTGTTTTTTCATTCAGACAGTTGCCTGTAAAAGTGAATGCTGCTATCGGTGAAGGGTTAACGAATATGGTGTCATTGGGTTGAACAATTCCTTTACATCCTGCAGTGTCTATCAACAACATTTTAGGGTAATAAGTGCCCAATTTGTTGTATGTGTATGTAACATTTTGCCCAATTTTGGTGT
>DASWYG010000211.1:0-5864 GCA_036405075.1 Bacteroidia bacterium
GGAAATAATAGAATGTTCCAGTATTCAAGAAGTTTTCACAGCCCTAAAAGAGCACAATGACATAGATTTAATGTTATTGGATGTCTTTTTTGGCAACAATTCAATTATTCAACAGCTGGATAGCATGAAAACATCAAATTACTTACCGCCTGTACTAATTGTAAGTATGTGTGATGAGTTAATATATGGGATACGAGCAGTAAAAGCAGGTGCAAAGGGATACATCAACAAAATGGCTTCAGAGAAAGACATAAAAGAGGCCATTTCAACCGTTGCTCTTGGCGGATTTTATTTGTCTCAAGAATTGCTTTCTAAATACATCAGCATCTCCAGTAGTACAGGTAAAGTAATAGACAACCCATTTGACGAACTCTCAGAAAGAGAATTTCAAATTGCCATGTTCATGATTCGCGGTTTGGATACTTCTGAAATATCAATCAACTTAAACTTAAGTATGTCAGCTGTTTCAACCTATAAAAACAGAGTTTTTACCAAATTAAAAGTGACAAAAGAAATTGAAGTTAGAAAATTGGCCAATCTATATGGTATTGATTTTGACACTCATTTTTAACTCAATCACAACAGCTTTCCAATCTCTCTGTAGGTACGTTTCTTTATAATTCTTAATGACTTACTGATTTTTCTATTCAGTATTTGGACCCAATTAACGTCCAAATGCGCAATAGAATTGCCTATGATTTTTTGTAGAATTTATTCTACAACTAAATAGCTGATTGTTCAGACCTTCGGCTAAAATTCGAAATTAATTTTGCAGACAATTATCCTACAATTATGTCATTGCAACAAAATTACAAATACTTATTAGTCAAATCAATTCTAGCAATTGCTTTGCTATCTTCGTTGAAGGTTACCGCACAATCGGGAGCCTGCACTGTTGGAGGCGAAATTAATTTTGATTCTTACGTCAACTATAATGCAGCTTCTGCAGGCGATGTCAACATCGGTACAGCAGGTAAACTTACCATTGATTCATTCGGTGTTTACGATATGTATGGGGCCTTAACGAATACGGGAAGCATTACTGTAAAAAAAGGCGGTAAACTGAATGTATACGGAAACTTTACGAACTCCGGCGTTTTGATCGTCAACACCGGAGGTGTCATTAACTTTTATGGTACCAATTGGCAAAACACTTCAGTTGCTTCTGTAACAGGAAATGGTGATATTTATTTCACTTCAAGCCGCCCAAGCATTAGTGCTTCCTGGGTGGCCACTGCCCCATGTTTATCCAGTTACAGCGGTGGGTCATTTACACAAAATTTAGACGGAGGCGGCAAAGGCGTAGACATGAACATCAAACTGCATGTCAACAATGCCAATAACATTGTTTTAAATGGTACTACAAGTGTAGCAGATAGGGTCTTTTTTGATGTCAATGACGGTCACGTTATACTTGGCAGTAATTTTTTCTATTTAACCACCAATGCTACCTTAAGTGGCTTCTCCGATCAAAGGTATTTTGTGACCAATAATTCCGGTAGTGTAGTAAAAGAAGGCATTTCAGCTTCAGGCAACTTCTTTTTTCCGGTAGGTAGAGCAGAAGCAGATTATACACCGGCCACAATTACCAATACAGCCGGATCTTCCGACACTTTTTTTGTCTATGTTAAAAATTACGCTGAGTCGGGATCAAATGAAGCCGATCCTACCAGAGGTATGGATAGAACCTGGAACATATACAGTACCAAAGGAAACAGTGTGAGCCTACTCTTACAACACAACAGCACTACCAATAATGCCGGCGACTATACCACCCAAGGTGGAGATGCCAGTGCATTTGTCACTCAGTATCAAAGTGGGGTTACCTGGCAAACCGGCACAGGAGCAACCGGCACCGATGCAGCAGGCACCGTTTCCGGTTCTCGCACACACAATCGGACATATTCAACAACTGCCACTTCAACAACGGCAAATAGCGCTTTTTTCAGCAAATCGTCCAATTTATTGAGCCCTTTACCGGTAAAGCTAATTGACTATACCGCCACCAAAATCAACAACCAAAAAGGAAGATTAAACTGGGCGACAACCAATGAAGATGGCAACGAAATGTATCAAGTCTATAAGCTGAACAATTCAAAAGAATGGGTATTGTTGAACAAGGTATCGGCCCATGGTAGTCCAATGATCAATCACTACGAATTATTTGACGAAAAACCGTTAATCGGCAACAACTTTTACAAGTTAGAATGCTTAGATGTACATTCAAACATCAATTATTCAGAAATCAAACTTTTGAATTTTGATCCTTCTGACATTTCAAGAATTAGTCTTTTTCCTAATCCTTCAAATGGTAACCTGACCATCGTCAGTGACAATTCAGTCAATACAATTACAATTACTGACGGAAAAGGCAATTTAATCAAAACCATCAATACTGAAGGCAATACAATAGAGCTTGACTTGAGTTTCTTAGTGTCTGGTCTTTATGTTTTGACGATCAATGGTGAAAACTTTATTTGGAACAAAATTTAATTTATATGAACAAAAAAAATATCATTACTATTATTACTTTTATGGTTGCAATATCCTTCACGGATATTGCAGCTCAAGTAAAATTCGGGAACAACCCCGGTACCATTAATTCAAACAGCGTACTTGAATTAGAGAGTACAAACAAGGGGTTGTTGATGCCAAGAGTTGCTTTATCCGCTTTAAATTTAGCATCTCCTCTTTCTGCTCACGTAGCAGGTATGACTGTGTACAACACAGCTACTGCCGGTACTGCACCTAACAATGTAACACCCGGCTATTATTACAATGATGGCACACAATGGGTCAGGATACCATCTGTTACACCTCAGGATTATGACTGGAGAAAGGCCAACAACCAAAATCCGGATGCTGTAGGCGATACCGCAGTTAATGTGTATCACATGGGTACAGCAGGTATTGGTGTCAACAAGAATGAAACAAGTGCCAAGCTTCAAATCGATGCAACCAACCAAGGGGTTTTATTTCCAAGATTATCAAATTTTGCTATGAAAGCCATAGCAACACCGGTAAATGGATTAATGGTGTACAATACCTCATTAAGATGTTTAGCCATTTACCAAGATTCATCGTTTCACTGTTCTTATAGCATACCATCTCTGCCTCCAAATCGAACAGCCCCAATGGGTAGCTCTTACTCTTCATTTTACAATGGATGGTCAGGTGGCACCTATTCTGTTGGAGGAGCAGGCACCACTACCATTACTCACACTGCCGGAGAGGCATTTAGCAGCAATACAGAATGTGTTAATAAACAAATTTCAGCTCAAGGCTGTGGCGGTTTGACCAGAATACAAGGCGAAAGTGGCAGGTATTACAACCTGACCAACATCAATGGACAATGTTGGATGAAAGAAGCGCTCAGAGAAGTGCCATCAAATTTTGCCTTTTATCATTCAAAATCATATATGGCTACTACTGTTGCCAGCGATACAGGTTTATGGGGTTTTGTACATCGCACAGACCTAACCGGGGCATCAGGCTTTGCTGACACAGCCAGCTATGCCGGAGAAGGATATGTGTATCAATGGAGTGCTGCCATGAACAATTCATTAAGAGAGCGTTCAAGAGGCGTTTGCCCTGCCGGATTCCATATACCAAGTTCTTGCGAATTTCGTTACTTAGAACATGGTCTCGGCATGAGTTTAGCTTGTCAGGCCATAATCAATGCAACTAGATGCAACGCTGCAGGACAGGGCAACGTCGCAACAAAACTGCGTGGAGCAACCAGTGTAACCGGCTTCAATGAATTGAATCTAGGTTATAGACAATGGTTAGCATCAGCATCTTCTTTTATAAACACTCCAACTACTGCTTATATGTGGACTTCATCGATAGTCGCCGGAACATACAACCGAGGCATATTTGGTATAGGTAATCCAAACGGTTTTCCAATTGAGAATGGCACCAGAAGATTCGATACCGTTTCTACTGGTGGTATGTATGGTATGTATGAGGTTCGTTGCTTAAAAGATTAACCATTTAGAAAAATTGAATTAATTGATTTAAATGAAATAAATTATGATGTCAAAATTTAAATTGCTGCTTACTTTAGTGTGTGTTTTTAAACTATCCACAGCATTACCCGCCAAAAACACCCTTGTAAAAGGTCATTTGATAGGCAATTCCAAATACGAATACATTGTGGTTTATTCATTTAATGGTGTTTTAACTATTCAAGCAAGCTGCCAAATTGTAGGCGATTCGTTTGAGATCAGCCTGCCCGGCAACATTCCTGTAGGTGTTTATAGATTTAAATATGGCCATGTCTCTCAAGATGATTATGTTGATGTCTTAATCGACCATCAAGATGATTTAATCCGATTTGATCTTGATGTCAGTGCGAATAAAAAGAAACCCATTTTTTATTCATCTAAATCAAATCAATCCATACAAGACTGGAAAAGGGAGCAAGACAGCTTGTTGAACAAAATTCAGGTCGTCAGTGACTTTATTTCAAAATACAATTCTAAAAATGAAAGTATTTATAAAGTTGCATTAAAGACCTACTACAATCAAACGAAAGCAATCGAACAACATCGATTGAGTTTTATTAAAGCACATCATGATCAGTTGGAGGGGAAAATAGCTGCCTTAAAAAAAGTCTATTTTCCCCAACCTGATCAAGAGGTTAGATTGCAATTATACTATGCGCAACTAAATTTTTGGAATGGCATTGAAATCAAAGACACATCTTTGATTCATTCGCCCTACTATACCCAAATAATTTTAGAATATTTAAAGTACTATATGGATCCGAGTTTGGGTTTAGAAGAATCTGAATTGACAACAGCTCTGAAAAAGAGCGTGGATACAATTGTTAAAAGATTCTCTTACAATTCGCGGCTCAGAGAATTTTCCATTAAATACTTGGACAAAGGATTTGGCGAAATTGGCAATGAGGAATTGGTTCAGTACATTGATGAAAACTACATGAATTCTATTCAATGTTCCGGATTAAATGATTCACAACTGACAAAGCGCCTAAACTGCTATTCAAAGTTCAAACCGGGCAATTATGTGCCCGATATTTTACTGTTTCAAAACAACAATGACAGTTTAGGTCTTAACAATCTGCCTTATGACACCATGGTCATTGTGTTTTGGGCAAGTTGGTGCAGTGGTTGCGAGAAACAGATGCCAAAATTGGAAAACTTCCTAAAACATCATCCCTCAATTGGTGCATTGGCTATAAGTATTGACAGTGACACAAGTGCGTATTTTGGTGCTTTAGAACAATACCCTTCTATGATTCACCTCTGTAGTTTTAAAGGTTGGGATTCCAAAGCCGCTCAAGATTATTGCATAACGGCAACACCTACATTTATTTTGGTGGATAAGGAGAGAAGAATCATTTCAAAATATGCCAGTTTCAGCTCCTTAGCAAATGCATTAAAAAAGGTACCATAAACGAACATTGACACACAAGATAGAGCTTAGCTATGTAGAAAAATTACTACATGAATTTGGAACTTAGTTAAGTCAGTCAGCCTCAACAAAAATCTAAATTTGTATGATAAAAAAATACAAATACACATGAGGATAATAAAATTTTTACCCAGTTTAATTCTAATTGTATTCTATATCCATGTAATTAAAGTTCAATTTACGAATCCCAAATCTAATTATATCTATCACACACGTGCACACAATACAAAACACAGCTTATTTTTATGACACAACTAAGAAAAAACACAAAAACCACTAAACAAAACACTCTAATTCTTGATGAAAGTTTAATTTATGCAACAGGCTTGAAAAAGTACATAAGTGAAATTTCGTGCTTTAATCAAAGTTCAATAGATGTCTGTTGTGAAATGTGCTTAAAAAGCATTGGTAAAATCACCGATTAT
>DASWYG010000212.1:0-12587 GCA_036405075.1 Bacteroidia bacterium
TAGAACAAAATGGCAATCTGAAATACAATTTTATTGTTAATCCGGGCGGTAAACCTTCTGATATATCCATTGAATACAATGGCGCCGATAGTCTTTTTTTATTGGATGGGGTTTTAAAGATTAAAACCAGATTTGGGTATATTTCTGAATTGAGACCTTTTGTCTTTCAAGAAAATAAAAGCAACAAAACAGTTATTGCTTCAAAATACGATTTAGATGGGAATAAACTTTCTTTCAACTTATCGGGTAAACGAAATGCAAGTCAGGCAATAGTGATTGATCCGGTTTTAGTGTTTTCATCATACACCGGCTCATCTGCAGATAATTTTGGTTATACGGCTACTTATGACACCCTTGGTCATGGATATGCTGGAGGTACTGTTTTCTCGGCAGGATACCCAACTACCACAGGAGCATTTCAAATGCAATTCGCCGGTGGAGCAGATGAGAACCTGAGCATCGGTTACATTAGTCGCGACTGTGGCATCATGAAATTCAGTCCGGATGGTAAAAGTCTGGTATATGCAACATACATTGGAGGACGATTGCACAATGATCAACCACACAGTATGATAGTGGATTCAAAATTGAATCTGATCATTATGGGAACTACCAAGTCAAGAGATTTTCCATTGGGTGTCAATCCACATTATAGTTCAACTTTAAATGGACTGTCTGATATATTCATTGTAAAGATCAGTCCTGATGGCTCTGCAATTAATGCAGGGACACTGATAGGAGGGACGGGTTTTGATGGATTGAATGGCGACAGGGCTAGCTCTGATGTCACCATGTTGTTGTTTAATTATGCCGATGATTTCAGAGGTGAAGTCATAGTTGATGGCAGCGACAACATTTATGTTGCTTCTGTTACTACATCTGTCGATTTTCCTTTGAAGAATTCATTTGATGCAGGTAATCCCGGAACACAAGACGGCGTCGTGTTTAAATTCAATCCCGGATTGAACAATTTGTTGTTCAGTTCATACATCGGTGGTAGCGGCGATGATGCAGCCTATGGGATCGATTTAGGTACGCATTCAGATGTTTATGTTACAGGTGGAACAACTTCTCCCTTGTTCAATTATGCTGTCCCAGGATTTGATAAGGACTACAACGGAGGCAGAGCAGATGGCTTCTTGATTCGATTTGATGCCAATACCGGCCAAATTAAAGCTTCTACTTTTATTGGAACAACAGAATACGACCAATCATATTTTGTAAAGACAGATAAGTACGGAAAGCCTTTTGTTTATGGACAAAGTGAAGGCATAAATGACTTGTCTCCGGGAGTAGAGGGTACAGTAAACTCAAGACAATTCATCAAAAAACTGGATGTCAATTGTACAAGCATAGAATTGCAAACTTCCTTTGGCGCCTCAGGCAAATTGAGACCGGATATTTCACCAACAGCCTTATTGGTAGATGAATGCGAGCGCATATTCATTGCCGGATGGGGAGGTGTTAATTTCGCCGGTTTTCCAGGAGGTGGCACTGATAGAATGAAAACCACTACAGATGCCTATCAAAGAAACACCGATGGATATGATTTCTATCTGGCAGTTTTCAGCAAAAACTTCCAGGAATTGCAATACGCTACCTATTTTGGAGGAAGATCTAGTTTTGGGGTTGAGGCCCATGAGCATGTCGATGGCGGCACCAGCAGATTTGATAAAAAGGGTGTGGTTTATCAATCGGTATGCGCTGGTTGCGGCGTCAATAACTTATTTCCAACCACTGTAGGCGCTTGGAGCAGAACCAACAATTCAAACAATTGTAACAACGCTTTATTCAAATTTGATTTTGAGAACCTAAACAGAAAGCCACAAGCAAGAGATTCAATGTTCATTGTCATTGCAACAGATACTTTGAATTTTAATATTGAAGTTTCTGATCAAGACATTTCAGACAGTTTGTTATTGGTATTGGATGGCCCGGTATTTCATGACAGCAAATTTCCAAAACCACTTCCTTTCATTAAAGACATTAAAAAAGTAGCAGGTAAAAACAACATCAGTGCTAACATCGTTTTTTACCCTAACTGCAATCATGTTGGATTGGATACCATCAGAATTTATGTAAAGGTGTATGATCGCGGTTGCCCAACTCAGGATAGCAATCAAGCGGTGATCAAAATTTTAGTAAAGGACCCACCATTGTCTGTTACACCTGAAACCTATTGTTTGAATTTCAATCCGGATGGTTCTGTCAACATCAAGTGGGAAGCATTTGCAAAGAACAAATTCTTTAAATATGTCTTACTTAAGCGCATCAATCCCAATGGGAGAATATCGGTATTGGATACTTTAAGAACAACCAATGCCGGTGTATTCAGAGACAGACCGCCATCTGATCCTAAGACATTCAATTACACCTACTTGATGCATGGTTATAACATTTGTAATGTTGAGTTTGATAACGGAGCCAAAGTCAGTACCACCAAAGAGTTCAATGTTCCCATAGATTCAACTTACATTAATTTTGCAACAGTAAAAGAAAACAAAGCAGTAGAGGTAAGTTGGTTCAAAAGTAAGGAAGACGATTTTGACAGCTACGATGTTTATAGAGCAGACAACGTTGCAGGACAATCTGAAGGTTATAGAAGGATCAATACCATATACAACCTTACCGATACAGTATTTGTAGACAACAAAGTAAACGTAGCAGCAAAAAGTTATTGTTACAGAATCATAGTAAATGACAAATGCGGGCATTACAGTAAACCCACGAATGACGCGTGTAACATTGTATTGTCAGGAGATGTTGGACATTTGTATTTTGACTTGGATTGGACACCTTACAGGTATTGGCATGGAGGAGTTGATCATTATGAACTCAGCAGAAGAGTTGATACCGGAGTACTTCGTAAATTGGTAAACACGAATTTACTCAGGGTGCATCACGATGAAGATTTAGATCTGTGGTGGGGTGCATATTACTATGTGGCAACGGCCTACGAAGGAACCAATAACAACGGAGAAGGGTACAATGCCATGAGTATGTCAAATGAAATCAGGTTGATACAACCACCCATGGTTTTTGTTCCTAATGCATTTACAATCAATGGTGATGGCATCAATGATGTATGGGGTGTTTCTCATGCATTTGTAAAAGAATACAATCTAAAAGTATTCAATCGATGGGGTGAAAAAGTTTGGGAAAATGATTTCAAAGGCAATCAATGGGATGGAGTCACCAGAGGTGAATCTGCCAGTAATGATGTGTTCATTTGGATCATCACATACAAGGGTTGGGATGGTAAATTCTACACTCAAAAAGGTACAGTAACTGTGTTGCATTGAGCAAAACATTTCAATTAAATGACAATGATCCATGGACACTTGTGGATATGACAATCCAATGACATAAAGGATTTACAAGCTGTAAAGTCTTTCATTAATAGTAAAATAAATACTTAGTTGACCACTTGTGTTTACTGAGGAGTAGGGCTATATTTGCTGTCTGGAATACTGCGTTTAACAGATGAAAAAAACGACTTATCCTTTGTTGAACAAACAGTATTTTACATGTTTTTAAGTTCATTTCAAATACTTGAATATCAGGTATATATAGATTTTGAATAGAACGTTTCTAAATTAAAATTTTTGTTAATAAATACTTTTTACATTGCAATATATCTCAATATATTTGCGGACTAATTAGTATTGTCATTTTTCAGTCATAAACACATGGTTAAACACCTAACAAAAAGAAATCTGAAAGTAAAAGCAATTGCTTTTTCAATTGTATCGTTACTCAACATCACAATTTTTTCATTCAATGCCTTGGCGCAGGATAAACTTTCACCCGCCGCAGCAGAAGGAGAAAAGCTTTTCAAAGCCAATTGTGTATCCTGTCACGCAATGGACAGAAAGGTCATTGGTCCGGCATTGAAAGATGTTCATACCAGAAGGTCTGAAGAATGGTTGGTAAAATGGATCAGAAACAACGAGCAATTGAGAAAAAGCGGAGATAAAGACGCTATTGCTGTTTTCAACGAGTACAACCAAGTTGCGATGAACAACTTTGAGAATCTTTCAGAAGATCAAGTCAAAACCCTCGTAACTTATTTTCAAGAATACAAAACTCCGGTTAAAGGACCTGAAGGTCCACAAGACGGTGCTGGTAAAACCAGTTTCTACAGCGATACCACTTTGTACATTTTGTTGTTCCTTATCATCATCCTTTTGGTGGTATTGTACATCTTGCGCAGAACCAAGAATTCATTAAAAGCTTCATACAATGAAATGACAGGTGCTACTGAAGAAGTGGCCCCGGTTGTAGTTCCTGAATGGAAAAAAAGAATCAATCCAACCATTTTGAAAATGGGTATTGGAACTTTGATCTTAGGCGCTTTGGTAACTTATGGTTTCTATTTCGGTGTTACTGAAGTAGCAGTACAACAAGGTTATGCGCCTGAGCAACCGATCAAATATTCTCACAAATTGCACGCAGGTGATTTGAAAATTGATTGCAAATACTGTCACTCAACAGTTGAAAAATCAAAACAAGCCAGTGTGCCAAGTTTGAACACTTGTATGAACTGTCACAAAGCCGTTCAATTGAGAGAAAAATACAACGATAAAATTTCTCCTGAAATCAGCAAAATTTATGCTGCTATGGACTATGATGCAGATAAAGGCACTTACGGTTCTAATCCTAAACCGGTAAGATGGATTCGTATCCACAACTTGCCTGATCACGCATTCTTCAATCACAGTATGCACGTTAAAGGAGCTGGAGTATCTTGTCAAACTTGCCACGGTCCAATTCAAGAAATGGAAGTGGTTCAACAATACTCTACCTTGCAAATGGGCTGGTGTATCAACTGTCACAGAGAAAGAAAGATCGACGTTGAAAACAATCCTTACTACGAGAAATTACACGAAAGAATCAAAGCTGACAAAAAGAACAACAAATCAGCTTACAGCAAATATTTCACAAAAGACGGAAAGATCAGCATTACACCTGCAGAAAACGGTGCACTTGAATGTTCTAAATGTCACTATTAATATAACATCACTTTTTATAGGCTAATATAAACAATGGCAAAAAAACAATTATACTGGAAAGGCGAAGACGAATTATTGAGAACCAAAGAATTCTTGGCATCTCAAAAAAATGAATTCAATGAAGCATTGCCTTTAGATGAAGTATTCAGCGAAAACAACTTAGGTTTGAGCGCAAACAGAAGGGATTTCCTGAAGTTCTTCGGTTTCAGCGTTGCTGCTGTCTCTCTCGCCGCATGTAATTCCACACCTGTGAGGAATGTAGTGCCATACTTGGTAAAACCTGAAGAAATCACTCCCGGTAATGCCAACTACTACAACTCAACCTGCGGTGTATGCTCGGCAGCTTGTGGTATCACTGTAAAAACAAGAGAAGGTCGTCCTATTAAAGTTGATGGTAATGCCAATTCACCAATCTCTGGTGGAGGACTTTGCACAACCGGTCAGGCTTCTATCCTTGGTTTATACGATACCGAAAGACTCGATGGTCCAATGAAAGTTAGTAGTGGTTCTGCTGCTAAATCTGATTGGAAAACCATAGATGGTGAAATCGTGAATCAATTGAATGCCATTCAAAACGCAGGCGGTCACATCGCCATCGTTTCAGGTACCATTCACAGTCCTTCTTCTTTGAGCGTCATCAACGACTTCAAAACCAAATTCACCAATACTACCCACATCACTTACGATCCAATCAGCTACAGCGGTATCCTTATGGCCAACCGCGATTCATTTGGTAAACAAGTGGTACCTTCATATAACTTCGACAAAGCCAATATCGTAGTAAGTTTCGCTGCCGATTTCTTAGGTACTTGGATTTCTCCGGTTGAATTTACAAAAGCTTGGTCGGCCAGAAGAAAAGTAGAAGGCGCAGATAGCATCCTTAAAACCATCATTTTCGAAAGTAACTTGTCTTTGACCGGTACCAATGCCGATCTTAGATTCCCAATGAAGTCTTCTCAAGAGGCTGTATACGTTACATCATTGTACAATGCTTTGGCTAATTTGGCCGGTCAACCGAGTATCCAAATCGCTGAGTCAGGTGCATTGGCCGGTGATTCCATCAAACAAGCTGCTAAAGCATTATGGAATCAAAAAGGCAAATCAATGGTGATTTCAGGTTCAAATGATCCTAAAATCCAAACCGTCATCAACGGAATCAACATGTTGTTGGGCAACTATGGAACAACCATCGACCTCGACAACTACTCTAATCAATACAAAGGTCTTGATTCAGAATTGTCAGCATTTGCTGCAGATTTGAAATCAGGTAAATACCAAGGTGTGATTTTCTGGAATTCAAATCCAGTGTATTCATCACCTTTGTCTGCAGACATTCAAGAAGGTTTGAAGAAAGCTAAGCTTTCTGTTTCTTTCTCAGGTACTAAAGATGAAACCGCATCAATGTGTCAATACATCGCTCCGGATAATCACTACCTCGAGTCTTGGAACGATTCAGAACCTAAAGCAGGTTTGTATCAATTGACCCAACCTACCATCACCCCGGTATTTATGACCAGACAAGCACAAGAATCATTAATGTCTTGGGCAGGTGTTGCTGTAGCAGGTATTGATCCATTCGCTAAAAAAGGCATTTACAACCAAAACTTCGCTGCTGCTCCTTACTACATGTACATGAGAAGCAAATGGGCTGCTATGGGTGTAGCATCTGATGAGGCATTCAATACTGCATTGCACGATGGTGTATACAAAAAAGCTCCGGTAGCTGCAACTATACCTGCAATGGGTATCATACTTAACAGCATCGTATCTGATTTGCAAAAAACCATTGGCAATAAAGCCAATCTCGATTTGATCTTGTATCAAAACGTTGCAGTGAAAGATGGTAGTATGAGCAATAACCCATGGTTACAAGAAACTCCTGATCCGATCAGTAAAGTGACTTGGGACAATTATGTATCATTGCCTAAAGCTTATGCTGAAAAGAACAACATTAAAAACGGTGATTTGGTGAATGTTTCTGCAGGTTCTGTGAAACTCAACGCTATGCCGGTATTTGTTCAACCTGGTCAAGCAAATGGTACCATTGGTATCGCAGTTGGATATGGTAGAGATGGTAAAGTAGGAGAGAAAGGACCATTCGAAAAAATTGGTAAGAACGCTTATCCGTTCATGAAGTTCCAAAATGGTACTTATAACAACGTGATCAATGGTGTTACGATTAGCAAAATCGATGGTAACTACGAATTGGCTCAAACTCAAACTCACCATACCATTGAAGGTAGGGACATCGTAAGAGAAACCACTTTCGAAAAATACAAGAAAAACAATAAAGCCGGTAATGATAAAGCGACTCCACATTTGTATACCTTATGGGAAACCAAAGAGTACAAAAAAGACGGTGCCCCAAATCATCATTGGGCGATGGCAATTGACTTAAACTCTTGTACTGGTTGCAGTGCTTGCGTGGTCAGTTGTAGCATAGAGAACAACGTTCCGGTTGTTGGTAGAGCTGAGGTAAGAAGAAGAAGAGAAATGCACTGGATGAGAATTGACAGGTATTTCACTTTCGAAAACAGAAGCAATACCAATTATTCTGAAGATTTGTTCCTGAAAAGAGATTTTGAAGGTGTTAACGTCACCAAAGAAACAGGATTGGAGGCATTGGATGCAATTGAAGCAGCAAAAGGCAACAGCGAATTCCTACATTGGGAAAACGTTAAGGTTGTTCACCAACCAATGATGTGCCAACACTGTGGACAGGCTCCATGCGAAACAGTTTGTCCGGTTCTTGCAACCACTCACAGTACAGAAGGTTTGAACCAAATGACCTACAACCGTTGTATTGGTACCAAATACTGTGCAAACAACTGTCCGTATAAAGTAAGACGTTTCAACTGGTTCAGATACAATGACAACGACAGATTTGACTTCCATTTCAACAACGATTTGGGTAAAATGGTCATCAATCCTGATGTTACAGTTAGAACCAGAGGGGTGATGGAAAAATGCAGTATGTGTGTTCAAAACATACAAGCTGGTAAAACCAAAGCCAAACGTGAAAAACGCAAATTGAATGATGGAGAAGTTAAAACCGCATGTCAACGCGCTTGTCCTGCAGGAGCAATTGTATTCGGTGATGTAAACGATCCAAACAGTGAAGTTCACAAATTATTCATGAACGAGCGTTCATACAGAGTTCTTGAAGAATTGAACACTCAAACAGCCGTGAAATACATGGTTAAAGTAAGAGATATAGATAACCCAACAGCTTAATTCAGATAAACAAATAATCAAAAAATGATTCACGATTCAGTCATAAGACCCCAGCTGGTTACAGGCGACAAGACATTGCACGATGTAACAAACGAAATTTGCCGTCCGATTGAGAACAAACCCAGCACATCATGGACTGTAGGATTTATCCTATCCTTAGTATTTTTGGGTATCCTTGGACTTACTTTGGGCATAACGCTTGCCTATGGTATTGGTACTTGGGGACTCAATAAAACCGTACAATGGGGTTGGGATATCACCAACTTCGTATTTTGGGTTGGTATTGGTCACGCAGGTACTTTGATTTCGGCCATCCTATTGTTGTTCAGACAAAAATGGAGAATGTCCATCAACAGATCTGCTGAGGCGATGACCATCTTCGCGGTTATGTGTGCAGCGATCTTCCCATTGTTTCACATGGGTCGTATCTGGGTTGGAGGTTATTGGGTACTTCCGTTGCCAAATGCTTTTGGTTCATTATGGGTTAACTTCCATTCACCATTGCTTTGGGACGTATTCGCGATCACAACATATTTCTCAGTTTCATTGGTGTTCTGGTACTTAGGTTTAATACCTGACATTGCAACAGTGAGAGACAGAGCAAAAACAGAAGGTAGAAAATTCTGGTACAATTTCTTCTCAATGGGCTGGACAGGTTCAGTTAGAACTTGGAACAGATATGAGGTTGTATCTTTGATATTGGCTGGTATATCTACACCACTGGTACTTTCGGTTCATACCATCGTATCAATGGACTTTGCTACTTCGGTTGTTCCGGGTTGGCACACCACCATTTTCCCTCCATATTTCGTTGCCGGTGCGATTTTCTCCGGTTTCGGTATGGTACTTACACTTTTGGTTATTGCCAGAAAAGTAATGAACTATCAGGATTACATTACCATTGGTCACTTAGAAGCAATGTGTAAAGTGGTTATGCTTACCGGTACTATGGTAGGTTTGGCTTATATCACTGAATTCTTCGTGGCAGCATACTCAGGAGTTGAATACGAGCAATACGCATTCGTTAACAGAGCATTTGGTCCTTATGCTTGGGCATATTGGAGCATGATGACTTGTAACTTGATCGCTCCACAGGTGTTTTGGTTCAAATGGGCCCGTACTACACCTTGGTTCATATTCATGTTATCAATCGTTGTGAACGTGGGTATGTGGTTCGAGCGTTTTGTGATCATTGTTACCTCTTTGCATAGGGAGTATCTCCCATCAGGTTGGGTAATGTATTCACCAACATTGGTTGAAATAGGTATTTTCCTAGGAACATTTGGTTTGTTCTTTACCTGCTTCTTCTTATTCAGTAAATTCCTCCCTGTAATTAACATGGCGGAAGTAAAAGGCATTTTGAAAAATAGAGAATAATCATTTTTAATCATAGACTAAATGATAGACAGAAATTTATATCTTGACAAGAACAAGACCGTAATGTTTGGGATTTTTGAAAATCCAGATATGTTCATTGATACCGTTGCAAAAGTTCATGGAAAAGGTGCACCGATCATCGACTGCTACACACCTTACCCAATTCACGGATTGGAAAAGGCAATGGGACTTAAACGTTCATTGCTGCCGGTTGGAGCATTCATTTGCGGTTGTCTCGGTTTCATCACAGCTGCATCATTGCAACTTTATATCATGCATTTCGATTGGCCAATGGTCATTGGAGGTAAACCAACAGTAGGTGTCAGTTTTGTACCGGTGTTGTTTGAATTGAGCGTGTTGTTCACTGCATTTGGATTGGCCATTTTGTTCTTCACCAGAAGCAAAATGTTGCACGGTAAAATTCCAACTGAAAGAGTAGACATGAGACAAACCGACGATAGAATGGTAATTGCTATCGCTACAGATAACCCATCTGTAGATAAAAACGAATTGACAAACATGCTTTTCAATGGTGGTGCGGTTGAAATTAAAGAAAGAACCAATAATGGTTACGATGATTTCACTGATGTGAACATTAACAAAGGCAACAATCACGTAACAGCTAATCATTAATCAATAGGAGTAAGCAAGAAAATGAAGAAATCAATATTTATCATCAGCGCTCTGACCATTGTGTCGCTTTCATCATGCTGGTGGAAAGCCGGTGGAAATGATACCGGTATCGAGTATGCACCTGATATGTACTACTCCAAAGGTTATGAACCTATGAGTCAGTTTTCAGATTCTACCAAATACCGTTACAACCCTTACTTCATGACCATGAGGGTACCGGTAAAAGGTTCTGTTGCCATAGGACAGCTCGATTATCAATATCCTTTTGATAATACCACCGAAGGCTATGAAGCAGCTGGTTTGTATTGGAACATGAACATCGATTTGAATGAAAAAGATCAAATCGAAGGTGAAAGATTGTTCGGAATATACTGTTCACCTTGTCACGGTGAAAAAGGTGCCGGCGACGGACCTGTAGCTCAAAAGCAAGCTGTATTAAAACCAAGCTGGGGCAAATACTGGGACAATTCAGTTAAAAATTTACCTGTAGGTAAGATCTATCATGTGATCACCTATGGTAAAAACAATATGGGAAGTTATGCATACGCTTTGACCCCAAAAGAAAGATGGAGTGTTATTGCTTATGTTAAACGTTTAAGCATGACAGACAGTCTTGGAAACATTCCTCCAATTGTGCCTATACACGCATCGGCTAACAAAACCGCAATGCCTGTTGATACAGCAACATCAACTCAAACATCTAACCAAAACGCAGTAGTAGCAAAACACTAAGTAAAGAAATGAGCCACGGACACGAAATTCATATACATCAGGAAAACTACCAGTTCAAAGGAAAGGCAAAAACTTTTAGTCTTGGCCTACTGGTTATAGGATTGGTTCTGACTATTGTCGGTCTGATCACACTTCCTAAAAATGATCTCTCAAAGGGTCATCATGACAGTGCTGCAAAAACTGAAGCACATGGCGCCAATCATGCAGCGGATGCACATCACGGCGATGCCGCTGAACATGCAGCTCCTGCAGTTCACCAATCAAATGTGAACATCAATGGTATTGATGTTGCTCATAGCAATGAACAATTGTACCCTGTTGAAGAACACGCTAAACCATGGACCACCAGAGTTTATTTGAGCTTGCTCATCAATGGTTACTTCATTCTCTTATTAGGAGTTTGCGGTTTGTTCTTCTTTGCTTTGCAATACATTGCCAACGCAGGTTGGAGTGCTGCTATCCTCAGAATACCACAAGCCATCAGTACCATTTTACCTGTTGGTGCAATCATCGTTTTGATCGTATTTATATTGGCCGGCGATGATATTTACCACTGGGTTCATTATGAACACCAACATGTGCCTCCAACTTCTCCGGATTACGATAAGATCCTCGATGGCAAATCCTGGTTCTTGAATACCAAAATGGCCTATATCTTCATGATTGGTATACCGGTAGTATGGTTCTTATTTGGTACTAAATTGAGAAGTCTTTCTTATAAAGAAGATACTGAAGGCGGTTTAACCTTCTTCAATAAATCTATCAGATATGCAGCTGCATTTACATTTTTCTTCGCATTTACTTTGTCTATCCTTAGCTGGGTAGTTTCAATGAGTGTTGATGCACATTGGTACAGTACGATCTTCTCAATCTATAACTTTGCAACAGGATGGGTATCATGCATATCTATTATGGCATTGATCGTTCTATATTTGAAAAGAAACGGTTACCTCTCTATCGTTACAGATGAGCACATTCACGATTTGGGTAAATTCATGTTCGCTTTCTCAATTTTCTGGACTTACTTGTGGTTGTCTCAATTCCTCCTTATCTGGTATGCAAATATTCCAGAGGAAGTAATTTACTACTACAAACGTTGGGAAGGTGATTTCAAAATCAATTTCTTCGTCAACTTGATACTCAATTTCTTGGTGCCATTCCTGGTATTGATGACCAGAAACAACAAAAGAAATCCAAAAGTGCTTACATTTGTTGCTGTTTGTATACTTGCTGGTCACTGGAACGATATCTACCTGATGTTAACCCCAGGTTCAATTGGTCACCAAGCCGGTATCGGACTCATGGAAATCGGTATGACATTGTTCTTTGCCGGATTGTTTATCTTCTGGGTACTTTCAGCACTCAGCAAAAGAGGACTTATCCCGGTTAAACACCCTTACATTGAAGAATCTGCACATCACGACGTAGGCGTCTGATATCAAACATATTCACACATCGAAAAGCAAACCACCTGGTTTGCTTTTCTTTTTTATTTAAAGTACCTTTGTAAAACTGAAAAGAATATTTGCCATATTGATTCTTTGTGTCATGGTGCTCAACAGCGCAGAAGCTCATCAATTGATGAAACTGCCTCAGTTG
>DASWYG010000213.1:0-4469 GCA_036405075.1 Bacteroidia bacterium
AAGACACCTTGGATAGCAAACACCCCTACGCATCCTATCAATTAAATTACATTAAATATATCGTTGATCATACATTCTCAAATTGACAAAACGGATAATAATTAACTCAAACAAAAAAAATTAGTTACTTTTAATAATTCAATTATATTGCATGCTTTAACATTCGATGAAAGACAGAAGATACATCATCAGCGGAGCCGGTAGCGGAATTGGCAGAGCCATTGCTATGAGGTTGGCCACTGAGGGTGCCGGTATCATATTGGCCGGAAGAAATCAAGACAAACTTGAAGAAACACTTAAGCTTTTACCTAAAGGCAATCACCTCATCATTTCAACTGATATAAGATTGAAAAGAAATTGCGAAGAGGTTTCAGAAATACTCAATGGCACACACTTGGATGGCATCATTGCCAATGCCGGTGTAGGAGGAGAAAACCATTATGGTGAAGACGACCGCTGGAATGAAATCATAGACACCAATTTATCAGGTACCTATTACTTTGTCAATTCATTTTTGGAACAATTGAAGAACAGCAATTCTAGCTGTAAACATGTATTGTTGACCTCAAGTGTTTTGGCTCGATTGGGCGTAAAAAATTACACTGCATACTGTGCCTCCAAAGCCGGTTTGCTTGGATTGATGCGCAGTTGGGCCATGGAGTTGGCCGAACATAAGATTTTGGTCAATGCCATCAGTCCGGGTTGGGTAAATACCAATATGGCCAAGGAAGGCATGGCTGGCATCGCTCACAGTTTGGGTATATCAACTGAAGAGTTTCATACACTGGCCATGAAAAGTGTGCCATTGGGACGTATGGCCGAACCTGAAGAAATTGCAGAATTGGTGCTTTATCTTTTGAATCAAAATGCCATTACCGGACAGGTTGTAGACATCAATTGTGGCAGCGTGATGAGCAGTTGATTCCTGCTTTCTAAAAAAAAATGTACTTTTGCCCTGAATTCAAATGAAAGGCTTTTTAAAAACCCTCAATGTCACTGCCAAAGGTATAGTGCTTTTAATGAGACCGGGCACCTGGCTCGGCTTCCTCAGTCATCCTTCTCTTTTTTTCTACAATGTGCTTGGACTGACCAAATTCATTGCTGCACAGAAAGACAAAAATATACTGAATGATTACTTTACCTGGAAACGCGATCACACCAGAAGATACAATCTGTATGCCCATGTGATGGAAACCCAAAAATTAAAATCAGCTGACCTGGATTACCTCGAATTTGGTGTATGCACTGGTGCTTCTATGAAATGGTGGGTGGCCAACAATGACAATCCACAAACCAGATTTTATGGTTTCGATACTTTTGAAGGATTGCCTGAAGCCTGGGGTCCTTCATTTAAAAAAGGTGCCATGAGTGCCAATATGCCGGTGATGAACGACGATAGGGTCGAGTTTTTCAAAGGTTTGTTTCAAGACACTGTTCCCGGTTTTTTGAAACAATATCCTATGGACAAAGGCAAAAGAAAGATCGTGCATTTGGATGCCGATTTGTTTTCGAGCACTTTGTATGCGCTTAGCACATTGAACAATTTTCTAAATGAAGGCGATATCGTTCTATTTGATGAATTCAATGTACCGAACCATGAATATTACGCATTGCGCATTTTTGAAAAAACTTTTTACAGAGAATTCAAACTGATTGGTGCGGTGAACAACTACTATCAGACTGCTTTCATTGTGACCAAATAAGGTCTTCGACTCTATTTGAGTCTGATCAGGATTTCTTAACATTGGTACCAAAAAAATCCATAATTTTGCGGCTTAATTAAAAAATAAGATGAGCAAAGGACCGGTATCCAATTACATTGAACACCATTACAGACATTTTAATGCTGCTGCCTTGATGGATGCAGCCAAAGGATATGAAGCCCACCTGACAGAAGGGGGTAAAATGATGATCACACTAGCAGGTGCTATGAGTACTGCTGAATTGGGTCTTTCTTTGGCTGAAATGATTCGCCAGGACAAGGTAGACATCATCAGTTGCACAGGTGCCAATCTTGAGGAAGACATCATGAACCTTGTGGCTCACAGTCACTACAAAAGAGTGCCCAATTACCGCGATTTGAGTCCGCAAGAAGAATGGGATCTGTTGGAAAACCATTACAACCGAGTAACCGATACTTGCATTCCTGAAGAGGAAGCATTCAGACGTTTGCAAAAACACATTCACAAAGTTTGGAAAGATGCCGATGACAAAGGTGAGCGTTATTTCCCGCATGAATTCATGTACAAAATGTTGTTGAGCGGCGACTTAGAACAATATTACGAAATCGATCCTAAAGACAGCTGGATGTTGGCTGCTGCAAAAAAGAACATTCCGATCGTTGTACCGGGATGGGAAGACAGCACCATGGGTAACATCTTTGCATCATACATCATCAAAAATGAATTGAAAGCTTCTACCATGAAAAGTGGTATCGAGTACATGGTTTGGCTCAGCGATTGGTACAGAAACAACAGCAGCGGCAAAGGCGTAGGCTTTTTCCAAATCGGCGGCGGTATTGCAGGCGACTTCCCTATTTGTGTGGTACCAATGATGTATCAGGATTTGGAGTGGCACGATGTTCCTTTCTGGAGCTATTTCTGTCAGATCTCTGATTCAACCACCAGTTATGGTTCATACTCAGGAGCAGTTCCAAACGAAAAGATCACTTGGGGTAAATTGGACATTCACACGCCAAAATTCATTGTAGAAAGTGATGCGACCATTGTTGCACCATTGATGTTTGCTTGGATATTGGGTTGGTAACTCTAATTTAATAACATTCCGAATACTCAACCACAGAGACACAGAGAACATGGAGGTTAGTCCCTGTTCTTTGATTGCCTAACACTCGGAAGTATAGATTTTACTCTAAAATATGTCTCACCGATACAGGAAACTAAATTATATTATCGGTTAAAACAATAAATTTAATTATTTAAAAAGTCACAAACAATTGTGGCTTTTTTTTATGTTTGTGAATATTAATAAACTCCCAAAACATGAAACATTTTTTTTCCTTATTGTTGATTTGTGTATCCTTATCTGCATTTGGACAATCAACTTATGTTAATGTAACAAAAGCAAAAATCAAACATGGCGCTGTAGCGGTTGACAATGAAGATGAATACAATCTGCTGCTGAACAAATTAGAAAAGTTGCCGAATCTTTTTGCTATTAGAATTGATGCTCGATGGATGAATGAGGAACAAACTGAAACCTTCATTCAAAATTTGAAATCCATTCAAAAACTCGAATTGTTAGAAATTGAATTCAATCCTGAATCATTTGATGTGGCCAAGTTGAGAGAATTGATGGGATTAAAAACATTGAGGATTTCAAATCGCGATGCCAACTTCGGCCCTGCTAATCGCTACAGAGAACTGATCAACATTGAAAGCATTGGGTTTTATTCTTGTAACAAAGATCAGATACCTTGGTCATCTTTACTTTCGGGTTCCATTACCACTGTTGAGCTCATTGGCGACATCAGCAATGAAATGAATGTTTCAGAGCTGGCCCTTACTTATGGTAAAGACTCTGCCAATCTTAAAAAAATGGTGATTGTTTCTTATTGTGATGGCATTGATTTGTCGAATCAACTGGTTAAAAGTGAATTTCAAAATTTGATTCCAAATTCTTCCATTTTCAACCGATCGCATTACAATCAATATTTGGCAAGAACAGGATGTATGAATCCTAATTACGCCAGAAAAAAGGTCAAAACATTGGCCAATTTCAATCCTTTGTTCCCGGAAAATGGCCCTAAGATCGACATCATCAACATAGACAACAGCATCGAGAATTCCATCATCACATCGGATGGCACAATTCTGAAAATCCCCGCAAATGCCTTTGTAAGGAAAGACGGTAAAGCCGTTGGAACTGATGTTGAAATTGTTTACAGAAGCATTAGAACCATCGATGATATTGCTGCCGTAGGTATCAATATGCAATACGATACTGCAGGTGAAACCGAATGGTTCAAAACCAATGGCATGTTCGAGGTCAGGGCTTATGAAGAAAACAATGAATTGGAATTGAACAAGAACAAAAACATCAGCATCAGTTTCCCATCCAATGGCGACAGCAGCAATTACAATTTCTATAACATGAGCGACAAAACAGGCCAATGGTCGAGTTTATCGTCATTAAGCAATAGAGAAAGCGACAATAAAGAAAGTAACAATAAAAACATCATCATCAAAAGTGGTTCATACATCATGAAAGACAAAACACCTTTTGCTGAAAGGTATGAAGATTTGAGTTACAACAATGTAATACCTGCCGAGGTCAAATATGGACAAATAAGATGGGAATTCGGAAAACAAAAAGGAGAACAAAGTCATTTAGAATTGTATAAGTATGAGAAAGAAAGAGATAACCTACTGAGAAGAGACAAGTCTTTGATAAAATTAAAAACAATTAATGATGTTAAAGACAAAGACCACCCGCGTTTGTTTTTCCAA
>DASWYG010000214.1:0-1797 GCA_036405075.1 Bacteroidia bacterium
TGAGTTTGTTATATACAGCTGCAAAAAGGAATCACCCATTTATCTCGATACTGCATATCAAGTTGCTTGTAAGAATTGGAGTTTGACAGTAAAGGACATTGAAGACATTCTGATGAACTCAGAGATTATTGATGCTATAGATGTACACAATGAATTCTATACCCTTCAGTGTTATTACAAAGGAAGACTGTCTTATAAGGGGAATGAATATGCTTATGAAGTTACGGCCGGGTCTTTTTCAGTCTTGTACAACAGGGATACCAGTATATACTTAGGTTATTTCAAAGATAAGAACTATTTCTTGGTCAAACCGGATTCAACTGTGGACTGATGCCAATATGGGTAGCATTCATTTGGGATAAAGGAGATCGCCATTTCAATTTGTTAAAGTATGATCGCAATAAATACAAGGATTCATGCAAAAGTTATAAATAGCTATAAAAATTGAATAACCCGGAATCATTCATTCAACAGGCCATTGTTCATCAATTCGATCCTGGAATTGTATCCCATTTTTTTATAGATTCTGCTGGTGTGTTTTTTAAATGTGCTCAATTCAATGTTTAACAAGTTGGCAATTTCCTTGTACGATTTTTTTGTCAATAGCATTCTATATACCACCTGCTCTTTTTTTGTCAATAATTGGAAAATTTTTTCTGAAATCAAGCCGGGGTCCGATTTGTGATCGTTTTTTTTAAAAACTTCTGAGCAATATTTCTGGTTTTTTAATACTTTGTGAATAGCAAGTTTAAATTGACTGATGTTGTCATATTTGCTTAATAATCCATCAAAATTTTGAATTTGAAATACTTCCAAATGAAACGACTTGATGTTAGCAGACATGATAATGATTTTTGTTTCTGGATATTTGCTTTTTATTTTCATGCCCAATTCAATTCCGGAAGATTCATTGTTTTTGAGGTTGATGTCTATCAGAGCACAATTAAACTCTTTTGTTCTAATGCATTCTATTGCGGAATTATAGGAATTGGCTTCCTCTATGTTTTGGCTGATTTTGTTTGATTTAAGGTAAAAGGAAAGTGATTCAGAGAATAGACAGTGGTCATCGACGATTAACATGTTGGTACAAGAAGTCTTCATCATAATGTGATTTTAGTTTGTTACAGACTCTAACGAAGATTCTTTGAAATACGTATTCAAAACTTAAATAATTTTGATTTTAAACTAAACTTGTCTAAACGAAATGGAACGGATATAGACAATTGAGTTTACTAAAAAACCGAATTTTAATAAGTTAGACTTGATTTTATTGATAAATGCAAGTGATGAATGTGTATAGAAAAAACGCAACCCTATTGTCCATTGGTAATTGATTTTACTACAAAAAAAATCAAATGTCGTCACAAATGCAATATTACTTTGTACCACTTAGGTAGTATGTTTATGGTACTTTTGGCTCATTTACGAAAAATAACATCTTGAGTTCATGTTTTTCAAACATTGAAGTCTTTATTTTGATGTCAAAAATATGAAACAAAAGCATTTTTTGTTGTTTGCACTATTCCTGTTTCTTGGGAATTTGCATGCACAGGTTTCACTTCAGTTCAACAGTGTCAATGAATACATCTTCAACACACGTGAAGCCTTAAACTTTTCACTCATCAATTCCAACCTCAAGTCATTCGAAGTACAATTTAAGGGAAAGATCACAAAATCGGATGGATCAACTGTTGTTGAATTTAAAGCCGGTCCGGCAAATGTCAACCCGGGAGCAAATCTGTTTACACCCATGACATTGGCATTGACAGATGTTCAGTACTTCAATTCGGACATAGC
>DASWYG010000215.1:0-17539 GCA_036405075.1 Bacteroidia bacterium
TAATGTGGGTTAATAAAGGTTACTTGGTAATGGTGATCATGTGAGTGTATACTACATTTTCTGCAACAATTCTTAAAGTATAAATACCCGAAGCTTGATTGCTGAGGTCTATCTGACCTGCATTTTCTAAAGTTGTAGTCAATACGATTTCACCAAGACTGTTGTATACGGATACTGTAGCGTTTTGATTCACATTCTCACTGCTAATATTGAATATACCTGTACTCGGATTTGGATAAATGTTGAATAGCGAGTTGTCAATGGATTCAAGTTTGGTGTCGGGGTTTAAATCAATACATTTGGTCGTATAGCATTGGCAGCCAAAGTCATTGGAGGCAGTCATTGTGATACAATATTTTAAGTCGCCGCTATAAGTGTAATTGAGGCCCGTTGATTTAGTAATTCTCCTATTGCCATCTCCCAGAACCCAAGTGTAGCTGGTGCCTGTCATATTGCCACCTGTTGGTTTGAATTCGACATTTCTTTTACTGCCTATCCAGGTTCTTGTAGCCGTAAAATCACAGGTTGTTGGCTTGGCATTGATCGTTATCGTTTTTAAGAGAGAATCGCTGCAGCCATTTAGTATGGTGGCTTTTAACTGTACATAGTAGGTTTGTGTTACAACAGTGTTGTATAAATAGGTCGGCGAAGCAATATTGGAAGATCCTTGGTCGCCAAAATTCCATTCATAGTTGATTTTTCCGTTAGTAAATGTGGTCAAATTCGTAAATACTACAGGGTCGCCTGAACATTTGTCTTCAAATTCAAAATCAACTTGCGGTTGAACACCTACATTGATTTTCTTTTCAATTTGAGTGCTGCAGCCATTCAATAGACTGGTTTTTAAAGTAACAGTTTTTATACCGGTTCCAGGCCAGTTGACGGTCGGATTCGTAGCCGAAGATGTTTGATTGTTTCCAAAATTCCAACTGTAACTCAATAATGATTCACCCCTTAAATTGGTGGTATTGGTGAATGGAGTAGGTTTCAAATTGCACGCATAAGGATATACAAAATCAGTAATAGGTATTTGTTTTACAACCAAAGCTTTTGTGATTGAATCTTTACATCCGAATTCAGATATAACGATCAATTTGACGTTCTTAACACCGGCACTTGAAAAAGTATACTGAGTATTCAAATCACTGGCGATATTTCCAGCATCATCAAAATCCCATTTGTTGCCAAATTGGCCCAAAGCAATGGTTGATTGATTGATGAAATTGAATTTATCGTTCAAACAATCTCCTGTTAATTTTGAGTAAGAAGCTTTAGGTGTAGCAAATTGATAAACCACCTTGCTTTTTGAAGATGAACAGCCGTTTGCTGTTGAAGTCAATGTAACTATGTATGGGCCAGGTGCCGAATATTTTTTAGTGGTGTTTTTGGCTGAAGACTTAGGTGAATTGTCGCCATAATCCCATTCATAAGCCAAAACGCCGCTGCCAATGAAAGTGTTATTGACAAGATTGATGGAATTGCCTTCACAAGCATTCGTAACCTTGAAGTCCACAAGTGGTACTTCACTCACATTAACGGTCAATGTGGTGTCTTTAACAATGTCCCAACGGAAGGATTTTGCTACAAGTTTTACCTGATAAGTGCCAGGGTTTTTATATTCATGAACAGGACTGTTCAAATCTGAACTGTCATTGTCGCCAAAATACCACATATAAGAACTAACACCTGAATGTATGGTCGTTAAGTTTTCAAACAAAGTTTGATCACCCAGACAAATGGTATTTGGATAAGTAAAATTGGTTTTTGGTGTTGGTGCAACATATATGGTTCTGGTAACTGTTGAGTCACAGAAATGAGGTCCAAGATCCATAAAGCTTACCGAGAATGTAATCAAACTATCGAGCCAAACAGATTTTGGTTTAAACGACAAAGTGGCTCTGTTGCTGCCTGATGGGGTTGTTACGACATAATCTGTTGCCGGTACGGTAATGTTGCCACTGGTAACGGCTTTAACAGCAGTAAGTAACCAAGTGCTGTTATGGTCGGCATTGTTATAGCCTGTTGGAGGTGTTAATTCATAAGTAAGGGTTTTTCCTACTTCAACAACATCCGGATTGGTTTGAACGCCCAATCTGAAATGTCCTTGAAAAGGAGTGCTTTTTAATACATCAGCTCCTATTGGACGCGGTTTAACTGTTATAACCAAAGGAGTGCGGTTAGTCGACAGACATTGATTTTTATAAATGTATGTCAATTCAGGTTGATAGGTTAAAGTTTGAGTTGAACCAAATTTACCAATGATGATGTTTCCACCTGCTTGAATGGCAATGTCGGCATTAGAAGCACCCGGACCTGCACTCACACTGTACAATGAATTGCCGGCGCCAAAATCCAGATCGGTTGTTAAATAAAAGCTATAAGTTCCCGGAGGAAGTACAAGTTTTTTTGCTGAAACTCTTCCGTAATTTGCACCTGATCTTGTTATAAAGTTTGCAACACCCTCGTTGATTTTTGTCCATGCTCCAGGAGTGGTTAAAAATCCAACATGTGAACCGGTTTTGTAATACAATTGATAGCCACAGTTGGTTGGTGTGGCATACCACAATCTGAACATAATGCTATCGAGCATAATGGCTTTGTTGGTAATAATGGTTTGCATGCCACCATAAGGTTCTGTTTGTCTAACATTTACACCGGTGGTTCCTACAGTTTGTACCGAAATGTTTTTACTGAGTTTAGCCGTTTGAGCGTAGAAAGTGCGTGTAGCAATGGTATAAGGACCTGTAATGGTTTTGCCCATTCCAAGAAAATTTCCACCACTGGATTGGTCATACCAATACACAGAGTCGTTTGGATTGCTGGTAACTGCTGTCAACTTTGGAAATCCTCTTCCACACTGGGTAAAGTCGGTTACCACAGCGTCGGCCGGACTACCCATAAAGTCAATATCTACTGATAGAAGATCATTTCCCGGAAGTGAATCAACGGTTCCGTTCGGAACAGAAGTCCAAGCTTTTACATTTGTAAATGTATTTTGAGAAAAAGTATATCCCGCTGATAAGGTATAAGTGGCAGATTGCCCTGTCGTCAAACTACTGGTAATGTACTGAGTTCCCTGATTGACATTGTTAACCGACCATGATAAACGAAAACTGTCGAGTCTTTTTTTGCCCCAGTTGGTAACAGTTGCCTCTACTTTTTGAGTATATGTGCAAGTACTCAAATTGGTAAGACCTGTAACACTGGCGTCATTGTTTACATTTGGACCATAAACCTCAATTTCACGAAAATTCGGATTTGAAAGTTGTGTACCACTCATGGTAAAAGAAGTGATTCTCAATCTGGTGGTAGTAGTTAAAGGAAAATTAACTGTATTGCTACAGTTAGGCGTTAAATTGGCAAAAGTAGAAATTGTAACCCAAGCTGAACCATTCCAAGATTGGATGGTAGCGCCTGCCAAAAATCTGGTATTCGTTTGTGCGTGATGAATAACAAATTTGTTGATGGATTTAGCACTGCTCCAATCCCATTGTATCCAGTTGTCGCCTGCAACCAAACTAGGAGGGGTGTTGGTGGTGATCCACATGATCTGTGTGCCGCATGTTCCAAGCACTAAATCATTGAGTGTCGAGCATGCACCCGTGTTGCAGGTGCTTGCGGTAACAGTTGCCTGTGGGGCAATGTTTTGTTGCCCAAATATCGAGATCGATATCATGGCAAAGCAAATTGTGGTAAGGATTTTGTAGAATTTCTTCATAATGGTTGGTTTAAGAATATTTAGCAATTTAAAATAAATATGAATACAATGTTTTGAAGGTTGGGTCTCTACTGTCAAAAAAATGTCAATTTGCTGTGTTTTTAAGGTGAAGACCACACTGTTTAATTTCAAGGGTGTTCTGCAAAGTGTTGATATTTAATTGCTTTATTTTTTTTTTATAAAATAATTAAATATAAAGGAAAACTATGGTCTTATAGTTGGCGACAATAATGTCCTGTTTTGTTTTCTTTGATTTGTTTCTGTTTTGGCGGTATTTACTGAATTGTTTCCCAGTTGAATGTAAAATGACCTTATATTAAGTTTAGAAAAGATGAATTCACTGTTTTGTTTTTTTGTCTGAAGTTTTATTGGTTTTGTTTAATGTTTGCCTAAACAAAATGTCTGGGATTATGTATCAATTTCAAATTATTTGCAAAATGGCTTTGAAAAATTATAGTTATGGGAGATTGTCTGTTAGAAAGTCATTTAATGTAAATGGGATTCGAAATTTACACTTAGAATTTATTTCAATTGTCTTAAATTTGCAGTAAAGTGAAAAGACAAATTTTGCTTTAAAACTATTACCACTGTATTCACACTTTAAACTTTATATTTAAAATTAACCACTTAAAAAGTGATTGAAATTGTTGTGATTCAAAAAAAATGTGCTGTTAAATGAACAAGGAGAAATTGAAGTCTGTAAGTGAACAGAAATTGCCAATCGGGGATTTGATCTTATATGAAGACAATCATTTGTTGATCATCAACAAACCTTCTGGTGCCGTTGTTCAGAACGATGATTTAGGCACTGAGCCATTAGCAGATATGGTGAAAGATTTTCTGAAAGAACGCGACGCAAAACCGGGAAATGTGTTTTGTGGTGTCATTCATAGAATCGATCGTCCTGTCAGCGGTATAGTGGTGTTGGCCAAGTCAAGTAAAGCACTATCAAGAATGAGCGAATTGTTTAGAACCAGTAAGATTCAAAAAACCTACAGGGCTTTGGTAAATGGAGTGCCTGAAGAAATGGAAAAAGAACTGGTCAATTTTTTGAGAAAGAACAGCAAATTACACAAAGCGGAAGTCTTCAATAAAAAAGTAGACAATTCAAAAGAATGTCGCTTGAAATACAAAGTACTTGAAGTGAGAAATCATCAGGCATTATTAGAAGTGTATCCTGAAACAGGCAGGTTTCATCAAATTAGGGCTCAGTTATCTCACTTAGGGCATCCAATAGTTGGTGATATGAAATACAATGCTCCTCAGGCTTTGAAAGATCGATCAATATGCCTGCATGCTTACAGCATATCTTTTGTACATCCTGTAAAAAATGAACTCCTCGAAGTGACTTCAAGTACCAAATTCTGATTAGAATCAATAAAAAAATTCTTTCACTTCGATTCTGAACCTTATTTTCGCAACGCAATTCACACATGCCGAAAATCGATTTTAATAACACTGAAATAGCCTTCTCCCACAAAACTGATAGAGAACTTAAGAAAGCGAGATTGCTGTTTAAAAGTTTTGGATATCCATGGCTGATCAATTATGGGCCTATTCTAGCCGCCAAATTCATCAATGTTTTACCTCCACTGAAATCATTGATCAAAAATACATTGTTTGCTCAATTCTGTGGTGGTGAAAGTATACAGGATTGCAAAAAAGCCATTTCATCACTAAGTAATGGTCATATAGGTACCATACTCGATTATTCTGTTGAAGGTGAAGAAAATGATAAAGTGTTTGACTACACTGCGGATGAAATCATTCGCACAATTGAAGTTGCCGCAACCAATAAGGAAGGCATACCTTTTTCAGTATTTAAAACAACCGGAATCGGTCGAATGGATCTGCTCACCAAAGTAAATGCCGGTCAACAGCTCGATCAAAATGAAAGTGCTGAATTTGAAAGAGTGAAAGCCAGATTTGAAAAAATCTGTTTAAAGGCATATCAATCAGATGTCAGATTATTTGTAGATGCCGAAGACTCTTGGATTCAGGATATCATCGATCAATTGACATATGAGGCCATGCTTAAATACAATCAGCAAAAAGCCATCATTTACAATACCATTCAATGTTACAGAACAGGTAGAGTTGAACACATTCAAAGTAAACTAAAGGAAATGAATGTGTATCTTGGCTTCAAATTGGTGAGAGGTGCCTACATGGAAAAAGAGAGGGAAAGAGCAACTCAAATGGGTTATGTAAGTCCTATTCATTTGAACAAAGCAGACACCGACAACGAATATGATCAGGCTGTCAAATTGTGTATGGATCAAATTGAAAGGGTTAGTATTTGTGCGGGCACACACAATGAGTTGAGCTCTATGAAATTGGCTGCTTTGATGGAAGAAAGATCTATTCCACTCAATCACCCTCACGTTTATTTTGCTCAATTGTTGGGTATGAGCGACCACATCAGTTATAATCTAGCAAAAGGCGGATACAATGTAGCCAAATATGTTCCTTATGGGCCTGTTAAAGCCGTGTTACCTTACCTGAGCAGACGAGCAAGAGAGAATAGCTCAGTGAAAGGTCAGGTTGGTCGCGAACTGGGTTTGATACAAACTGAATTGCTCAGAAGAAGAGCAAATTCAAAATGATTCTATTTTATTTGTTTGAATTGAAAGGTTGCTAATTCAATTCGTCAATTTAACCTCCTGATTTTCAGTTAGTATTTTAGGTTTACGCCTGCCGTTTACCTCTATTTTCTAAAGGGTTTGAATTAAGGTCATTTTTTTGTACCTTTGCACCACAAAAAATAAAAGACATGTCTACAGAAACCAGTACTTACGTTCCATATAAAGTCAAAGATATTTCCTTGGCTGAATGGGGTAGAAAAGAAATTAAACTTGCCGAAGCTGAAATGCCCGGACTAATGGCATTGAGAGCCGAATATGGTAAAAGTAAACCATTGGCAGGTGCAAGAATCGCAGGTTGTCTCCACATGACCATTCAAACAGCTGTCCTGATCGAAACTTTGGTTGAATTAGGTGCTGAAGTCACTTGGTCTTCTTGCAATATTTTCTCAACACAGGATCACGCCGCTGCTGCAATTGCTGCTGCCGGTATTTCGGTATATGCCTGGAAAGGTATGACTGCAGAAGAATTTGATTGGTGCATTGAACAAACATTGTTCTTTGGAGAAAGCAAACAACCACTCAATATGATTTTGGATGATGGTGGTGATTTAACCAATATGGTTTTTGATCTTTACCCTCAACTGGCTCCAGGTATCAAAGGTTTAAGCGAAGAAACCACAACCGGTGTTCACCGTTTATACGAAAGAATGAAAAAAGGCACTTTGTTGATGCCGGCTATCAATGTCAATGACAGTGTAACCAAATCTAAATTTGACAACAAATACGGTTGCAAAGAAAGTTTGGTTGATGCTATCAGAAGAGCAACAGATATCATGATGGCCGGTAAAGTGGCTGTTGTTGCAGGTTATGGTGACGTTGGTAAAGGTTCTGCCGAATCTTTGAGAGGTGCAGGTTGCCGTGTATTGGTAACTGAAATCGATCCAATCTGTGCACTTCAAGCTGCTATGGATGGATTTGAAGTAGTGCCGATGGATGAAGCTGCTGTGAGAGCCAATATCTTTGTTACTGCTACAGGTAATGTTAACATCATTAAAGACAGACATTTCAAAGCCATGAGAGATAAAGCGATTGTATGTAACATCGGTCACTTTGACAATGAAATTGATATGAACTGGTTGAACACCAATCATGGTGATTCAAAATATTCAATCAAACCACAAGTTGATGTTTATAATGTTGATGGAAAAGAAATCATAGTTTTGGCAGAAGGTCGTTTGGTAAACTTAGGCTGTGCAATGGGTCACCCTTCATTTGTTATGAGTAACTCATTCTCTAACCAAACTCTGGCTCAAATCGAACTTTGGACAAACAGCGAAAGCTATGAGAAAAAAGTTTATGTATTGCCTAAACACTTAGATGAGAAAGTAGCAGCTTTACACCTATCTCATATCGGTGCTAAACTTGAAAAATTAGACAAAGAACAAGCCGATTATATTGGCGTTGAAGTTAACGGTCCATTTAAAAAGGATACATACAGATATTGATCATTGAATCTATCTGATCTAAAAGCGGCAACTTTTTGGGTTCTGTTGGGTGTTTTTGCACTAGGATCAACAAAACCTGAGAAAGTTGCCGTTTTTCATGAAACAGCATCTTCTTTTCACAATGACCCTAAACTTTGTGATTCTGTTGTCAACTTTGCCAGTAAATACCTTAAGAAACCCTATTGTTATGGTAGTAGGCCACCAAAATGTTTCGATTGTAGTGGATTCGTTAATTTTGTTTTTAAGAATTTTGGAACAACCGTTCCCAATTCTTCAGGAGCAATTGCACTCGAAGGGAAATTCATCAGTTTTAAAAATGCCGTTGCAGGTGATCTGATCTTCTTTACCGGCAGAAACAGTCAAAGTGAAACAGTAGGTCATGTCGGTATCGTAACAGAAGAAAAAGAGGGAATCATCTTTTTTATTCATGCATCCGTACAAGCCGGTGTCATTGTTTCAAATACTTCAGAAGTTTATTACAACAAACGTCTTATGTTTGTGAAACGCGTTAAACTCAATTCAAATTAACCTCATTAGCCTATGTTGCCGGTTACAGAACAAGATTCTAATTACCCAAATTTATCTGAATTAAAAGTTTCGGAGATTTTGTCGGCCATTAATGCCGAAGATGCAAAAGTTGCCTTGGCCGTTGAAGCAAAACTCAATCATATTACTGCCTTGGTAGAAGCTGTAGTAAACTCTTTGTCTAATGGTGGCAGATTGTTTTATATAGGTGCCGGAACAAGTGGACGTTTGGGTATTTTGGATGCCAGTGAGTGTCCCCCAACTTATGGTGTGCCTCATGAACTGGTTACAGGAATAATCGCAGGAGGTGATACCGCAATCAGAAAAGCAGTAGAATTTGCCGAGGATGATACATCTGCTGCAATGAAGGACTTAGAAAATGCAGGTGTTAAACCCGGAGATGTAGTAGTTGGTATTTCTGCTTCAGGAAAAACCCCTTATGTGTTGGGTGGGTTAAAAATGTGTAAGGATAGAGACATCGTTACAGCTTGTATTTGCTGTAATGAAAATACAGAAATTGGAAAAATATCTCAGTTTCCAATTGAAATAGAAGTTGGACCAGAAGTAATTACCGGTAGTACCAGAATGAAATCGGGAACTGCTCAAAAAATGGTGCTCAACATGATCACCACTGCCAGCATGGTTAAATTGGGGAAAGTAAAAGGCAGCAAAATGGTGAACATGCAACTGAGTAACGATAAACTCATTGACAGAGGTACCAGAATGGTGATGGAAGCAAGTAACTTGCCCTATGATAAAGCTAAGGAATTGCTGCTTTCTTCGGGTAGTGTCAAGCAAGCCATTGAGCAATTTCAAAGGGAAAAGTAAACTTCCAGTTCGAATACAATGATGAAAAGTTGAAATACTTATGCTTTAAATTGTATAAGAATAGTCTTCTGCTTAGCTGACAAAATTTTAAATCTTAAGATTGAACTCCTTAGTACTCAGAAGGCAATATAATTTAATTAAATGCGTTTCATTCAAGAAACAGTAAGCGCGCATTCAACATTTTTTTTTGTAAAATCATTATTTTCATTTAGGTTTGTGCGTTTACATGTTAAAAGTATCAACAAATCGCATGAATAAGTTATCTGTAACGTTAGGAGCGTGTTTAATCGCTTTGATTTTGGTAATCACCGGTTGTGGAGGTGGTGCGTCTTTGTCTAAGGCAGATGCCGCAAAAAAGGAACTTCAGTATAAGTATGCTGCTGACCTTTACACAGTACTTGCTCCTAAAGTAAAAGATAAAAAAGAACAGCAACGCGCCAGAGAAGAGGCCGCGTTCTGTTACAGAATGGCCAATGAATTTGAAAAAGCCATTAAGGCTTACGAAAAGGTCATTAAAAAGGATCCAAAAAACACTGAAGCACTTTATCAATTGGGTAACCTCAACATGAAAATTGCCGGTGATTGCAATAAGGATGCATTAAAAGAAGCCAGGGATTATCTTTCCAAATACCTTCAGGAAGTACCCAATGACGAAAGAGCACTTAAAAAAATTGCTGCTATCGACTCTGCTGAATCATGGAAAAAAGACATTCCCAACAGCAGATACAAAGTGGTTAACTTGAAAGTGGTAAATACCAAAGGTATGGAGTACAGCCCTATGATCGCCAGTAAAAAAGACGATCTCCTGTATTTTAGTACTGACCGTATTGGTGGTGCTGCAAAGAAAAAAACTTGGGCAACTACCGGTAACAGTTATTCTGACATGTGGTTCATCAAAGCTAAAAAAGCTAAGAGAAATGCACCTGTAACCTGGGAGAAACCGGTATTCGCTGAAGGTTCTATCAACTCTAAATACAATGATGGTTCATGTGTATTTGACAGAAAATACGCAACCATTTATTATACGCAATGTAATGGTGCTGATGGTAAATCTGTAGCCTGTAAATTGTATCAAGCCAAATTGGTTGATGGTAAATGGGAACAAGAACAAATGTTGAGTTTTTGTGCCGATGATTCTTTCGACTATGGTCATCCGGCTTTAAGTGAAGATGGTAAAACACTTTACTTCTCAAGCAACAGACCAGATGGTGAAGGTGGATACGACATTTGGAGTGTTACTTATAATCAAAGAGCAAAATCTTGGGGAACTCCTTTTAACCTAGGCAATACCATCAATACCGAATACGATGAAATGTTCCCTGCCTACAACATTCACGACGACAATTTATATTTCTCATCCAATGGTCACACCGGAATGGGTGGATTAGACATATACAAATGTGAGGGAAGTGGTACCGAATGGACTGCTCCTGAAAATATGCGTGCACCAATCAATAGTGGCGGTGACGATTATGGAATGACCTGGGACAATAACTTCGATATCAATAAGGGCGAACATGGTTTCTTTACATCCAACCGTTGTGAAGGTAAAGGTAATTTTGATATTTATGAATTCTTCCAAAGTCCATGCGTGATCGAATTGGAAGGTTATGTGTATGAATGTGCCCCTGGAACATCTGCCGGTAACCTCTCTAAACCTTTGAAAAACTCAGTTATAACGATCACCAATGACAAAGATTCTGTGAAAGTGGTGGTTAAAACAGATGAAAAAGGATATTATGGTAAGGTCAGATTGAGAGAAAAAACCAATTACGAGATCAATTGTGATAATAGAGAATTGTACTTCTTTGATGCAATGCCGGTTCAAAGAACCACAAAAGGCATGAAAGTTTGTAAAACCATACAACAGGATTTCTGCTTAAAATCTCAAATTATTGTACAAACTGTTCCAATTTTCTATGACTTGGACAGAGCTGAAATTCGCCCTGATGCTGCTAAAGTATTAGATGATTCAATATTGCCAATTTTGGTGAAATACCCTAAACTTCGTATGGAGCTAGGTTCACACACCGACTGTCGTTCATCTTTTGATTACAACAAAGACTTGTCTCAAAGAAGGGCAGATAGCGCAGTAGCTTATTTGGTAAGAAAAGGAATCAATAAAAACAGATTGTTAGCATTTGGTTACGGTGAATCACAACTGGTTAACGGTTGTGCCTGTGAAGGGGTCGTAAAAAGTAAATGTACAGAAGCTGAACACCAACAAAATCGTAGAACCACCATCAAGACACTGGATGTGAATTTTGATCCAAATATGAAGGATGTTTCTAATAACAGCTTGAATGAAAATCAAAAGCCAATCATAGTAAAGGTGACCAAAAAGGATCCTAACTTCACTGTGCCTGTTGCAGGTAATGGTATTGAAGCCACTACTGTGGCATTAATAACCGCCGGAACAGATCATTTCATCAGCATTGCTGAACTTAAAAATCTGATTGCTAAAGGTCAATTGAAACAAGAAAACCTTACCGGAATCACTATTGCAGACATACAAGCCGGCAGATTGAAGCCTAATGCTACTGTTAAATTAAACTCATTGAGAATTGGTGCTAAAGATGTGAATGCATTCACAGCCATGAATGTTGTGTTGAAAATAAACAATACTCCTGTAGCTTATACATTGGGTAAAGACGGATTAAATGTATTCAATGGTACATTAAATACAGAAGAAGCTGAGATCAAGTTTACCAATGTGAATAAAGAAGCATTGAAGGATGGTCCGATTCAAAGCAATGCGACCAAAGACAATCCGGGTGCCGGCGGAACTACCGGTGGTGCAGCAGGAACCACAAAAGCTCCTACAGCTGATACTCTTAATCTGGCCAACTACAAAAGCATTAACCTCATCGATCAAGGTGGAGCCAAGTACATTCCTACCATGGTGAATGATAAAGAAAATGTGAATTGGAGATACGATGAAGCAAGCCGTAAAATAGAAATTCCGGAAGATCTTGCTGTTCAATTGCTCGAATCTGGTGCTATAACCAAAGCCAGTTTTGAAGATGGTGAGAAGATTGTCACCAAAAGCGGTAAAAAATTACCAAGCAAAGTGATCATCATAGAGAAATTACAAATTGGTGATGTGGTACTTGAAAATGTTAAAGTAAGTATCAACAGCAATATAGATGAGCCTGTATTTGGTGGCCAAAGCACACAATTGAAAAAATTGAAAGCTGTTATTAAAGGTATGATCCTTTACTTATTGCCTAAAGAGAAAAAAGGCGCTAAATCAGACGAATAAGAAATTTAAAGACAAATAGAGAAAGCCCCGAAATTTCGGGGCTTTTTTTTATTCATTGAATTGAATTCAGCATCTTTGCAATATGGTAGACATACAGATCAAAGATAGAATTGCATATCTGATTCTTAACCGTCCTGAGAAGCGAAATGCACTGGATGATACAATGGCGGCCTCGATTTTGGAGGCATTGAATCGCCTGTCATCTGATGATGAATGCAAAGTTTTAGTTATAAAAGGAAATGGGGAAGCATTTTGCGCCGGCGCAGATCTGGCCTATCTTCAGAAATTACAAGCCAATAGCTATGAGCAGAATTTGCAGGATTCCACTGCACTTATGAAGATGTTCAAGGCTTTATATGAATTTCCAAAGATCACAATTTCCCAGGTTGAAGGCCCTGCCTTGGCCGGAGGTTGCGGTTTAGCAGGTTTGTGCGACTTCAGTTTTGCTACCCCTGAATCTAAATTTGGATACACTGAAGTTAAAATAGGATTCATCCCGGCAATTGTTTCTGTGTTTTTAGCTCCTAAGATTGGAGAAAATAACGCAAGGTATCTACTTCTTACAGGAAGTGTTTTGAATGCAACAGAAGCAAAACAAATGGGTTTGGTGAATGAATTGGTAGATGCAGACAATATTGCAACTTATGTGAATGATTTTGCGTCAAAACTGGTCAAAGGTGTTTCGAGCCAATCGGTACAATTGACCAAAAAACTTTTGATCGATCTGCAAGGTAAATCTCTGGAAGATAAATTGAATACAGCAGCAGCAGCCAATGCAGGGGCCAGAGCTTCAGAAGACTGCAAAAAAGGAATAGCGGCATTTTTAAATAAAGAAGCAATCGTTTGGTAGTATGGAATTCATTGATTCGCACACCCATTTATTTGCAGAGGAATTTGACAATGACAGATTGGAAACCATTAATAGGGCTAAACAAGCTCGGTTGAAATACTTGTTACTGCCCAATATTGATGAAACCAGTATCGACGCTTTAAAGTCATTTTCAGCATTAGACCCGAGCATTTGTTTGCCAATGATGGGATTACACCCTTGTTCTGTCAAAGAAAACTATAAAGAGGTATTGGATGTCATTAAAAATGAATTGTTTTCCGGATTCAAATATTTTGGAGTAGGTGAAATAGGGATAGATTTGTTTTGGGACAAGTCGACCAAAGAGTTTCAGGAAGATGCATTTAAGATTCAATGTGAATGGGCAATTGAATTAAATATGGGGGTATCCATTCACACAAGAAGCGCTACTTATGAAACCATAAAAGTTTTAAAGTCAATGAAGGCCATTCCCAGAGGTGTATTTCATTGTTTCACCGGTTCAGTTGAAGAAGCCAATGAAATATTGAAATTGGGTATGTATTTGGGTATTGGAGGTGTATTGACATTTAAAAATTCAGGATTATCTGAAACATTGAAGCATGTACCTTTGGATAAGATCGTTTTGGAAACAGATTCGCCTTATTTAAGCCCTGTGCCATATAGAGGTAAAAGAAATGAAAGTGCCTATATCCCGTTAATAGCCGAAAAATTAGCAGAAGTATATGAAGTAAGTGTAGAAAGAATTGCTGAAGTAAGTACGGCCAATGCCAAAGCGGTTTTTCTATTGGATTGATAAGTAAATAAACTCTTTGAGTGAATTGAGATTCACATAAAATTTTGTTGCCTTATGGGCAAAAAAAAACCCCGACTATTTGGTCGGGGTTTTCAATTATGTTAAAGATTATCTTGTAACAGTAATCTTTTTGGTAGCGATTTGATTGTCGGCAATCACTTTCACGGTGTAAACACCTGAAGCGAATTCTGACATATCAACCACTGTGCTGTTAGAGTTAACCACAACTGTTTTAACCAATTCGCCCAATGTGTTGTATACATTCACTGTCATTTGACCGCTGATTTCAGCTTCAAGGTTAACATTGAAGATACCGCTGTTAGGGTTAGGGTAAATGCTAACTGCATTGTTCATGCTTTCAGCATCAGTGATGTCTGTGGTTACAGATATACATTTGGTAGTTGAGCACTCACAACCTGCATCGTTACGTGCAATCATAGTTACACAGTATTTACCAGCTGATTTGAAAGTGTATTGAGTACCAGTAGCGTTAGATTGAACTGAGTTACCATCGCTGATCAACCACTCATAAGTAGTGTTGCTTGTAGAACCACCGGTTGGAGTGAAGGTCAAAGGAGATGTTTTAGCAGCTTTGATGTTACCTGTGATATCGAAAGAGCAAGTGTTAGGCAATGGGTTGATTGTAACAGTTTTGCTCATTGAGTCAGCGCAACCACCTTGGATCTCAGCTTTCAACTGAACAGTGTAAGTTTGAGAGATGTTAGAGCTGTAAGCATGTACAGGTGATGGAGTTTGAGAAATGTTACCATCTCCAAAGTTCCAAGTGTATTTGATGTTACCTTGAGTGAAAGTAGTGAGGTTACCGAAAGGTACTTCGCTACCTGCACATCTGTCTTCAACAGTGAAGTTAACAGCTGGTTGAACACCAACGTTGATGATTTTGCTTTCTTCTGTAGAACAACCGTTTACTAAAGTAGTTTTCAATTTAACCACTCTTGGTCCGATGGTAAACCATGGTTTTGTAGGGCTAGTTGAAGTTGAAGTGTTACCATCACCAAAGTTCCAATCGTATCTCAAAAGTGTTTCACCGTTGAGGTTAGTGGTGTTGGTGAAAGGAGTAGCAGTTCTGCTGCAAGCAAATGGGAAAGTGAAATTAGTTGTAGGTGTTTGTTTAACCGCGATTGGAAGAGTTAATGAATCAGTGCAACCGAATTCAGAAACAACTTTCAATTTAACGTTTTTGTTACCTGCTGAATTGAACACATAAGTAGGCTCTTCAGTTGTTGCTTTGTTACCAGCATCGTTGAAGTCCCAAAGGTATCCCATTTGACCTAAAGCAATAGTAGAGTAGTTGTCGAATTTGAATGTAGTATTCAAGCAATCACCAGCTGATTTAGTAAAGCTTGCAACTGGTCTTGAGAATTGGTAAACGATTTTAGAAGTTGTGTTGGTGCAACCATCTGCAGTAGCGATCAAAGTTACTTTGTATCCACCTGGAGCAGAGTAAGTTTTGAATCTATCAGCAGAGCTGTTGGTGATAACTACTGGAGAACCATCACCGTGATCCCAAGAGTATGAAGTGTTACCGGAACCACCGTATACTGTACCGTTTCTGAGTCTGATTGATGTACCTTCACAAGCGTTTGTGTTGATGATTTTTGCAACCGGAACCTCAGTAACTAAAATGTTGAACACTTTAGTGGTAACAAATCCATGAGGATTGGTAGTGGTTTTAAGGGTTACTGAATATGGTCCATAAGCAGAATAGTTGTGAGAAGGGCTGGCTTCAGTAGTAGTTGGAGTGCCATCGCCGAAATCCCATTCGTATTCGATAGTACCACTGCTAACAGTTGAAGTAGTTTCGAAGATCAAATCGGTTTTTTCACAGAATACTGTAGGCAATTTAGCGTTTGGAACTGCTTTAGGAGCGATCAACACTTTGCGTTTGTATACTGTATCACAACCTGTAACCAAATCAACAATTTTGATTGACAATTCGATTGTACTGTCTTCCCAAGCTTTTGGAGCATCCAAAGTTACTTTGAAAGGTGTTGTGGTAGATGAAGATACAGTTGAGTTGGCATTGAAACCATTGATGGTTTTAGCTGTTACTGAACCGATCCATTTGGTGTTGTAGTCACCATTGTTGTAGTTCAAGGTGCCAGGAGCAGTTAAGTCATATACCATTTTTTCGTCTGGGAATGTTATATCAGGTTTACCTGTAGTTACAAATTGAGCGAAAGGAGATGACAATGAAGTGTTTTGAGACAAAGTAGCACCACCTGGAGCCTTCAATACATTGAAGTTAAAGGTCATTGTATCGTTGCTTGGCAAATCATCAGCATTCAATAAGAAGAATTTCACTCTGTGTGCACCGGCTTGGCTGAATTGCAAAGAAGGGAAAGTGATGTTACCTGTATTGCCTACAGTGATTGTACCGGTAAAGGTAGCTGTAGATTTCAATACACCATTGTCTGTGCAACCAATTTTAAATCCTGTTATATCTTCTGAGAAGTTGTTCTTGAAAGTGATAACCGGAGTAATGATACCACCTGCACACATTGGAGAAAGTGGAGCAAATGTATTTGCGGTTTGAGCAATATCAAGGAAACCTTCTACTGCACCTCTGTCTGATTTAGATGGGTTTCTTGCGATACCATATACATCCAAAGGATTGTTAGATTGAGTAGTGATGTTGTTTTGACTTACAAATTTGTTTGAAGCATAAGAACCTGTGAAGTTGTGACTGGTAACTTCATATTCTTCAGGTCCTGATGGAGTTGCAGCTGCTCTCCATTGAGTGAATGATGAGTATGAAGATGAACCGTTGTACCAGTATTGACCACTCATGTTAACAATACAGTAGGTGTTTTGATCCCAAACCCAACCAACTAAACTGTTACCACCGTTGTATGCATAAGCGATATAACCGTATTTGTTTCTGCTCTCTATGATGTTACCAACGAATTTAACGTTGTTGTCATAGTATAGATACAAGTATGCCATATAAGCATAGTGTGAACCGTATGAACTTTGGTTACCATCATTCATAATGGTGTTTTGGATGTAATGGTGATAAGTACCTGCTACACTGTTAAAGTTGTAAGCGTAAATACCGTAGAAACCATAGTAACCTTTGTTGCCATAAATCAAGTTACTTGCAACCAAAGTGCTGTAGTTGTAGTAATCGTAGACAGCGAATACATAACCTAAAGTAGTGTTGTTATAATTACCTCTAACTGTATTTCTCAAAATGTTTGTATAGTTATAGTACTGGGCAGTCAAACAATACAAATAGTAATAGTTAGTTGTGTAATTATTCTCAATTAAGTTATCTGTTATGTTTGCAGTAGTATAATAACTACTGTTGATACAATACGTGTAGTAGTAGTTAGAGTAGTTGTTTTTTACAGTGTTTCTTCTGATGTTGATAGGGTATGTAGTGGTAGAAGAACTTGCATAGTAGTTGTAGATGTAATAAGAGTAGTAGTAACCGTCGCCATTGTTTTGAACAATGTTGTCGTTGATCTCAG
>DASWYG010000216.1:0-10229 GCA_036405075.1 Bacteroidia bacterium
TGACTCATTTATTCTAAAAAAGTGGATCATTCAAATGTGCCATATCTGAAGTAATTTGCTAATTTCGAATCCCTATTTTTACTCATTACAATGGAAAATAACTCTGATACAAATCATCATCAGAATTCATACTTATCTCCCGAGCAAATGCATCATTTGGTGTACAACCTTTTTGGACCTGAATGTCCGTTGCAAGTGAAACAAATCGAAGCCACTGCTTTCAAAAAAATACCCATGTTCAATCTGTGTAAGTATGTGATGCAGGATATTAAAGCCAATGAGGGTATTCAATTAACAGAGAGCGCTGCATTTCCAAGTGAATGGGTGAAGGAAATTTACAAACAAAATTATTTTCAGGATCAATGGCTCAAACAACAAAACATTGAACCAAATACAGAATCAGATTCAGAAAGTATTTGTCTGACGCATGCTGTTTTAATTGCTTCAGGATTGTGCTCTGATGCAGGTAATAAAATGCAATTGACTCAACTGGGTCATACCGCCTTGCTCAACGATCAATTGTTGTTGGAAACCATCTTGTTCAATTTTGCGATGAACATCGATTGGTCGGCATTGGATGGCTATGGCAAACATCCGGCAGCTCAGGTGGGCATTGGTGTTGTGTTGATGTTGCTGCATCAGTATGGACATGAAACTCACAAGATAAAATTTTATTCTGACCTGTATTACAAAGCTTTTCCAAGTTTACTCGGCATGTTTCCTTCCGGACTCAAAATATCTCAGGAAGAACTGGCTTTGCGCTGTTTCACCATTCGCTGTGTTGAGCGATTTCTATTGATGTTTGGTATGGTCGATGTGAAAGATGAGAGTTTGCAATTTGTGCATGCTATAACAGAAATTAGACAGCAGTAATTTTAGTTAATGGGGTCTTTTTTCTTAACCGAAGAAAATATCCATTTGAGCAGTTTATAACTCAAATATATTCCGATGATCTGAAATACCAGCGTTTGAACAAGGTTGGGCACCGGATGACCTCCTTCCTGAGATGGCGTGTCATACATCAATTTGAACCAGATGGGTTGAGGGGCATTGTGGTAAGCACATTCGTCGGGGATTAAAATATTTTGAAGGGCATAAGTGCCAATCTTACCGGCATACATTCCCATTGCAATAAAACTTACATAAACGATGATCTTAATCATCAGGAAAAACATTTCGAAAGGCTTGCTCATCGGTTTTTACAAAATTATGACATTGTTGTGAATGTTTGTATTCATGAAGTATTGCCGACTTATGAGATCTTAATTCTCTGATTAAAGTGCACTCTGTGCCATCGTTCATAGTGAAGAATCATATAGACTGTCATAAATTTGAAAGCTTAATTTGAAGAACCATTTCCAATTGAACAAATAAAATGTTACAACTTAAGCGCACCGATTCAAGCGATCCTGACTTCCAATCACTGGTAAAACTTCTCGACATCGATTTGGCCATAAAAGACGGCAATGAACACGAATTTTATGCCCAATACAATAAGATTGATGCCATTCAACATGTCTTAGTTTGCTACATCGATGGCCATCTGGCAGGTTGTGGAGCATTTAAACCATTCGATGATGAATCTGTTGAGATCAAACGCATGTTTGTGCAACCCGAACAAAGGGGCAATCGCATCGCTGCTCACATATTAAAAGCATTAGAAGATTGGGCAGTTGAACTGAACATTAACAAAGCAGTATTAGAAACCGGTACCAACAATCCGCAGGCCATTCAACTTTACACCCGTGAAGGGTACATTCAAATTCCCAATTACGGCCAGTATGAGGGAATGTCCAATAGTGTTTGCTTTTGCAAGTTGCTTTAGGATCGAGGATACAGGAGTTAGGATATAGGATTTAGGATATAGGGGGTAATTGGATTATACGAATAACATTTGCATTTCACTTGTAGATACCTGATTGATCTCGTCCGCCTGAGGCCGACGGACTAAATCCCCTCTCATATTCCATGAATAAAATCCATAACAAAATGAATCGCTTCACCTGAAATTGGATATCAAAGCATACTCGCATGAGATCCCCCCTAACCCCTATATCCTAAATCCTATCTCCTGAATCTAAATCCTATCTCACAACATTGTCATATTTCTCCAAACATAAAAATCGCACTTAATTATGTTCTAAATTTGTAACTAAGGCAACCTAATTCGTGTGATTATTGTCTCTAAATAGAAATGGTTATGAAAAGATTTTACTTGATCCTATTGGTTATCCTCAGCACCCAAATGTTAAAAGCTCAGGAGATCGGCGCAGCGGAAGTGTTTTACCAACAACTTAATGCTAAAAAATTCCTCGTTACAGCAAATGTTTACAGAAGTTGTAATTCACTGTCATTGACGTCACTTGATGGATTTGTGATTGCAGATACATTTAAGATTCCAATGAATTTTAAACGCGTATCCATTTCTAAAATCAATGATACCTGCGGCAATCCTTGCAACATTCAAAATTCATTTTCAAATCCCGGGTATGAAAAACACATTTTTACAGACACGGTAGATTTTAGTAATGGTCCATACGACAGCATCAGCAATGCAGGTTTGTGCAAAGTGAAATTTGCCATACATCAACAATTGAGAAGCTCGTGGATCACAACACTCAATGTTGGAATAGGCATGTTTTACATCGATGCAGAAGTTAATTTGTGTTATGGATTTACCAATATCCATTCACCTGAATTCAATGTAGATCCTAAATTTTTTGCCCCATGCAATTTCCCAATGAACTATACTCCCGGCCCCATTGATACATTTGATAGAGATTCATTGAGCTATAGTATGGAAACACCTATGTCTGATGTCAATAAACCATTGACCTATAAAGGTTCATTTAGCTTGACATTTCCTGTAACACCATACTGTCCACCCAATCCCGGGGTCGTAAATTGCAGAGCTTTGCCAAATGCTAAACCTTCCAGAGGGTTCTATTGGGACAGTGAACTTTGTGAGATCGTTTATACCCCTGTTAATTGTACTGAAATCAATGTGCTGAAATTTAAGATCACCAAGTGGCGTGCAGACAATAATGGCGTAATGCGTGAAGTTGGTTATGTGTGCAGGGAAATGATGACACAAATAAAAAACATGCCTGGTAACACTCCATCCTATACCACCGGATTGAACAAATACAATGCTTGTGAAAATGTAAAACTATGTTTCAATTTGAATTATAAAGACGATGCCTTCTTGCCATTCCAAACAGTTCCTGATACCATTAAATTGGATTGGAACCAAGCGATACAAGGAGGAGAGTTTAAAATCACCAATCCCACCGACAGAGAAAAAACTGCGCAGTTTTGTTGGACCAACAAAACATCTCAGAAGGCCGGTAGTTATTTGTTTGCAGCCATCGTAAGCGACAAACAATGTAACTTAAATATGAGCAGTTATTCTTACATGATCACCAAATACGATTCAGGGAAATTCAATGCTTCTCATGTAGTAGATACATGTGGTTTTGTGAAATACAATGTTGCATCAGCAATCACAGGAAAAGCAGCTGTAGGAAATGTATTTGTAATGGATGCCTCTAACAAGGTTGTCTTTAATTCTACCAGAATGAAAGACTCCTTTCAACTCAATAAAGATGGAAAATATACCATCAGATACACGGTTTCAAATAATAGTAGTTTGGCTTGTCCATCAATCAAAGTAGATACATTTGAAGTAAAGGGATCATTCGCAAAAATTCTCGATTTTTCAGTCATAGATACAGCAGTTTGTTTCACTTACCCGGTTTCTTTAGCTTTCAATCCTTCGAAAATAAATGGATTGGTAAATTGGTCTTGGTGGGTAAACGATACGCTTAGAAACAGCAGTGATAGCGCATTCAGTGCAGAAGTGGATAAATACAGTTTTGTTGTGAAATTGAAAGCCACCAACAACAGAGGTTGTAAATCTGAAAGCATGAAAAGGTACAACGCTTACTACAACACTCAGGTCTTATTTCAAAAGTATGAACATTACATTTGCAACGACGATTCATTCAGCATCACTGCCGATACAAATTTGTTGAAGGGACCACTCAAAAGTCAGTGGCAATATGCCTCAGTTGATACACTGGTAAATGGTGTGAAATACACGTTTAAACCAGATGTTCCAACTGTAATAAACGTTGTCATAAAAGATGCCAACCACTGTTTGGTTTCAGATATGTTATTGGTAGAACCAATCAAATCTCCTGCTATAGGTTTGAGCACTCAATCTAAAGTTTGTGCGGATTCTAATATTGTAATTGCATCAGTCATTTCAAATAGCAACGGCATCAAAAAAACAGAATGGAGGATCAATGGCAAAGACACTGTAACACCGGTCTTGCTTAAGCTAGGGGGCAATTTCAACGCACCTACTACCATCACCATGAAGCTCACAGCCTCCTATGATTGTCAATCCTTTGACACATTAAGGATAGTACCACTTGTGAATCCCGATTTCACTTTGAGTAAGAGCGATACGATTTGTGCAGGCGAATCCATTGACATCAATGCCACAGTAGCATCAGGAGTTTCAAAACTCAACAATACCTGGTTGGAAAATGATCAAATTCAAACCGACAATGATTTAATTTATAATTTTAAAGGCAAAACTGATGCTTGGATCAAACTCAGATTGAACAACGATGGCACCTGTTTCACAGAAGACAGTGTGTTTGTGAAAGTTAATCCATTGCCGGTATTTGAAATAGAATCTGATACAGTATTCAACCGATACAATCGCATAGTGATGAATACCAGTAAGGCTTTTGTGTCATACAAATGGTCTAACGGCAGCAACATTCGCAGCAATGACTTCTGGGCTTATGATCTGGGAGCACCCGGCAAATACAACATTCGGTGTGAAGTAACGGATATCAACGGTTGCAGTGCCAGTGACACCATCACCATACACACCGATGGATTTACAAACATCAACGACCCATACCTAACAAACGTACAAATATACCCCAACCCTGCAGACAGCAGAGTTGAGATCACAACAACATTAGAAGGCGATTTGAAATTGTACAATGCCGAAGGGAAACTGTTGTTGAAACAAAATGTACCTGCAGGTAAAAGTGAATTGGATTGCTCACAATTGTCGACAGGCGTGTACACCATAGAAATCAATGGCACAGTGCACAAGTTGGTTGTTAGGCATTGATGAGGATCAATTTATTTTAAGACTCATATAAACTAAAACATTGAATAAAAAAAGTAAAAGCATTCGTGTTGCATTTGAATGGCGTAATCTAGGATTTCTAATCTTTTTTGTCTTGTTCATTCAAGGCAATACGAATGCTCAAAGCTTGGGAGCTGCAGAAGTGTATTTCAATCAAACAGGGAAATACAAATATGTGGTAACTGCTAATGTTTATAGGCGATGCGACGATTCTGCCTTGAAGAAGATAAAGACTTATGTCATATCTGATACCTTTAAGATTCCCATTCAATTGAAACGGATTGGTATCTCAAAAATTTATGACACCTGTGGCAATCCCTGCAATGTCCAGAACACCTATTCAAACAAGGGCTATGAGAAACATGTATTTCAAGACACAGTAGATTTGAATCAACAACCATTTGACAGTATCATTAAAGCGGGAATGTGTGAAGTGAAATTTGCTATTCACGATCAATTGAGAAGCAATTTGATTACAACACATGCTGTTGGGAATGGCATGTTGTATATTGATGCTGGTGTCAATATTTGCAGAGGTTTTAATGATATACATTCACCTGAATTCAGCATAGATCCTAAATTGTTTACAGCTTGTAATCAAGTCGTCAACTACAGTCCCGGCCCAATTGATACTTTTGATAGAGATTCATTGAGTTATACAATGGAAACACCACTTTTGGATTATAATACACCTGTAACTTATAATGGATCCTTCAGCGTTACTTATCCGGTAACGCCATATTGTACACCGAATCCGGGTACAACCATCAATTGCAGACCATTGCCAAGTGTAAAGCCTCCAAGAGGGTTTTATTTCGACAATCAACGTTGTTATATGGTTTACACATTGTCCAATTGTTCTGAAGTCAGCAATTTGAAATTCAAGATCACCAAATGGAGGAGAGACAGCAGTGGTAAAATGCAAGCACTTGGATATGTATGCCGTGAGATGATGATTCAATCGGTCCTTAGTCCATTTAATAACTCACCTTATATCATTAACAACTCAATTTATACAGTCTGTAGAGGAAATAAAATCTCTTTTAGATACAACATCCAAGATGATCAGGCTTTGCCACTGCAAACCAAAGCTGATACCGTAGAAGTGGTTTTCAATAATGGAATTGCTGAAGGAACATATAAAATTTTGAATCCCAATAGCAGGGAAAAAGAAGTTGAGTTTTCTTGGGACAAATACGACAAATACAAGGAAGGTTCATATTTGTTTTCAACTGCAGTATATGATCAAAAATGCAATGTCAGTATGTCGAGTTATTCTCATATTATACGATTGAAAGATACCACTCATTATGATTTTGAAAGTAACATCGATTCATGCGGAAATTTAAAATTCAGAGTATTTGATAGGTTCAATCACAATTTGACAGGTTCTTTACTCGTAACAGATTCAATGGGACAACCTGTTTATGTATCAGGTAAATTCAACGATACCGGGCAGATCTTTAAAAGGGGGAAGTTCTTTTTCAAGTATAACTATGCATCAGTGCCGAACAATTGTTTCATTACAAGATACGATACAATGCTTGTGGATGGCTATATATCCAAAGGTTTTGAATATCCTCAAATAGATACCAATGTCTGTGTATCAGCATTTGCGAAAGTTCAATTCAAGCCTTCTTCAATTAAGAACGTCAATAAATGGGAATGGTTGGCAAATGATACGTTATTCAATACAAGTGATAGTTCTATCTCAAGAGTTTTAACAAGAAATACTTCAATAAAGCTTAGGGTATACGATAACAGAGGATGTGTCTCAGAAAGTCAACGTATATTCTATCCATATAAGAATACTCAAGTTTTGTTTACTGATACTGTCTATGATTTTTGTCATTATGATTCTGCATACATAATGCCCAAAATTAACAGCCTTAAACAACCTTTGATCAGTCACTATGTATATTTAGGAAATGATACATTGTTCAATGGACATCTATATACTTTCAAACCTCAAAATAAAACTACTGTCTATTTATCCATTACGGATGATAACCATTGTCAGGTTTTTGACAGTATAAAAGTTTTTCCCATAACTACTCCGGATATTGGTTTAAACACAGATAAATTGAAGTATTGTGAAGACTCACTTGTCACGATCAAATCAGTATTCAGTGATGTTTCAAACTATAAAAAAACGGAATGGCAAATCAATGGTAAAGATACCTTGACCCCATTGACTTTGTTCATACATAACATCATTAAAAATAACTCGAGCTATAGTCTGAAATTGACGGATAAATACAATTGTGTCTCTTATGATACCATACAGTTGATTCCACTTATAAATCCCGATTTCACATTGAGTAAGAGCGATACGATTTGTGCAGGCGAATCCATTGACATCAATGCCACAGTAGTATCGGGCGTTTCAAAACTCAACAACACCTGGTTGGAGAATGATCAAGTTCAAACCGACAATGATTTAATTTATAATTTTAATGGCAAGACCGATGCTTGGATCAAACTCAAATTGAACAACGATGGCACCTGTTTCACAGAAGACAGTGTGTTTATAAAAGTCAATCCATTGCCGGTATTTGAAATAGAATCTGATACAGTATTCAACCGTTACAATCGAATAGTGATGAACACCAGTAAGGCTTTTGTTTCATACAAATGGTCTAACGGCAGCAACATTCGCAGCAATGACTTCTGGGCCTATGATCTGGGAGCACCCGGCAAATACAACATTTGGTGTGAAGTAACGGACATCAACGGTTGCAGCGCCAGTGACACCATCACCATACACACCGATGGATTTACAAACATCAATGACCCATACCTTACAAACGTACAAATATACCCCAACCCTGCAGACAGCAGAGTTGAGATCACAACAACATTAGAAGGCGATTTGAAATTGAACAATGCCGAAGGGAAACTGTTGTTGAAACAAAATGTACCTGCAGGAAAAAGTGAATTGGATTGCTCTCAATTGTCGACTGGCGTGTACACCATAGAAATCAATGGCACAGTGCACAAGTTGGTGGTAAGGCATTGATGAAAAATTATTGCCAAAACATGGTCAAAGGTCTTGTGTGTTTACCTTTGACATTGCTGACCAATTCAAGTGGCTCTTGCAAGTTTAATGGTATCATCACTTTGAGGCATTTGAAACCTGCAATGGTAACAGGATAGCCTGAAGCCATGATGTCATTGCATTGAATGCGATTGAATATTTTAATTTCATCAGCATCTGAGATGGGAGAACCATCACATCGTTCATATTTCAAATAAGCTACACCGGTGGTATCATTCATACTGTAAAATCCGAAGGCATAATCGCCAACAGCAACAGTTTGTTCAGTAACAATGTCATTGACTTTGTTGGAGATGACCAGATTGCCCGGATTGCAGTCTGACCACTGACCAACAGAAGGGGAGCATAAAAGGTGTCGTGGAACAGCTGTAGCCTCTATTCGGGTTTCATGATTACGGGTCAAATTGATGGAAACGATTCTGACGATACACGATTGAGTGCCTGCAACTTTTGGACTGAAATTGATGCTGAAAATGCGGGTTTCACCTGCTTGAATGTTGCTGTAGTTGTTGGCCGTATTGGCACTGAAATACAATTCGCCATTGTCTTTCAATACTTCAAACAGATTAATGGACAACTCATTTGAACCCGTGTTTTTCACCCTGATTTTAAAAGTTGAAGTCTTGAATACCTTAGTTGGCGCAATGCTGTCAACACTTATTTCAATATTGGTATTGTCTTTCAGGTCTTTTTTGCATGAGGCGCCTGAAACAAGAAAAAAGGAAATAAGCAGTAAAATGGAGATGCTGGTTTTCATTTAAGTTGGTTTTAAGAGTGATGTACAAATTAAGCGATTTGTATTGTCATAAAATGGTAAAATGATGAGCCATCAATTGGCCTTGCAAATTGATCTTAAAATCATGAAAAAAGATGTTCAACTACTCCTTAAACACCAATCTACCCTTTGCTTTTAAAGGCTTGATCGATGGGTTTTGTCCATTCATGTTGCATTGGATGTCCAAAATGCATTTCCCATTTTGATGTGAAACCACGACGGTCCCATTTGGAACACTTGATATGCTCTTGTAAGTTCTGGCGTAATTCTCTTTGATACAAAACAGATCTACTGTGGCAAATGTAGAATCAGTGAGCAATGAATTACAAGGATAAGTACCATCTTTGAAAATGTATCCGGTGTCATTGGTTCGTTTCAGTCTGTATATTTTAAGAACAGCATTCACCTCTTTGGTAATTGAATCAGTCAATTTAAATTCCATACCCCTGTAATTTGGATGATTCATCTTTGAATTGATTTCAAAATAAAAGGCGTTTTTGAATGGACCACCAACCTCAGTAACTGAATAGGTTCTGTCTGACTGTGAAATGCCTTCAGTGATTTTATTGTTGCTGTTAGCCTTAAAGATCACCTCTTTGTTACAAGCAGATAAGATCAGAATTCCGAATAAATATAAAATCGTTTTAAAAGACATAACTGACACCTAGTTTTAAATTAAATAAATTGAATTGCTTGATTTGGTCAATGCTTTTTTCATTGAATCTGTTTTTTAAAGAAGCCCTCACATCTTCTGATTTGTGAAACATTTTCCTGGTTTGCATCGAAAGTGTCAACATCATGTTGTCGTTTAAAAATCGCATGGTTTTACCCAATTCAAATCCAATAGTAGGGATAATAGAATTGAATTTTATATCTTCATCACCGGTGTAATTCAATGTAAATGTATTGTCGTAATATTGATTGTAAGTATATTGATAACCCTTGTTAATTTTGGTTTGAACCGATGCCATTCCCAATCCTACACTGTAGTAAAACCCTTTTGGGATGTATGAACTCATGAGTTTGAATTTCTTGAGATACAAACTGTAATCTCTGTAATTTATTTTAATCTGACCATTACCGTTGTTGATTTTTTTAGAAACACCATCAACAGTAACAAAGTAATTGGAACTGCTTCCATCATTCACAAATGCATCATTCATTTTCATCTGATACGATTGGCTGTTTAAACTCACACTCAAAAAAGAATTGATCAAGCG
>DASWYG010000217.1:0-18230 GCA_036405075.1 Bacteroidia bacterium
AACAAAGCCCTACTTCACAAAAGATTTCTAATTGATTTATTTCAATTGATTTACTAAAACGTAAATTTTCAATAAAACAAATATAAACAATAATCACTGAGGCGTTCTGGTTTAAGAAACTTTAGAATTGATATGATTTAGAATTGATTTAAAATTTGTAGTTCAATAACAATGACTTTCTACATTTGCCGCATTTATAACCAAGTACTGTTACCACCTATTAGTGCACAAAATGAACAAGATATTTTTTTTTATTGGATTTGCATTTTTTGTAAACCGCTCTTTAGCTCAAACACAAGCCGACACTTTAAAAACAAAACAACTGTTGGAAGTTACAGTAATTGGACAAGAAGTGCGAAATAGTGTTAGCAGACTTCAACCGATTTTAGGCACTTACATTTTTGATGGTAAAAAAAGTGAAGTCATATCTTTAAAATCATTTGATGGAAACATAGCTGACAAAACAGGACGACAAATATTTGCCAAAGTGCCGGGAGTCTTTGTGTATGACATGGACGGGGCAGGCAATCAAATCAACATTTCAACCAGAGGACTGGACCCACACAGAGGTTGGGAATTTAACATCCGCAAAGATGGCATATTGACAAACTCTGATATGTATGCTTATCCTGCAAGTCATTACAGCATTCCTTTAGAAAGTGTGGAACGTATTGAATTGGTAAGAGGAACAGGATCATTACAATTTGGCGCTCAATTTGGCGGCATGTTAAACTACATCACCAAACAGCCTGACAGCACTAAAAAAATCAATTTTGAAAGTTATAACACCATTGGGTCTTACCGTTTGTTGAGCAGTTATTATGCTGTTGGAGGCAAAGTCGGCAAGCTAAAATACTATGCTTATATGACAAAAAAATCAAGAGAGGGTTACAGAAAATATGAGCATACTGATTATGACGCTCAAAGTATAATTTTGAATTATGACATCAACTCGAAACTTTCCATTAGAGCTGAATGGGCAAGGTCGTTTTATCTTTATAGGATACCCGGACCATTGACAGATGCAATGTTTCAAGCAGACCCAACTCAAGCCACCCGTTCAAGAAACTACTTTAGTCCGACCATAAATATCCCATCAATAAATTTAAAGTGGAGAATTAGAAACAACACAAATTTAGAATTCACCAGTTCAGCTGTTATTGGTTCAAGAAACTCCGTACTATTCGACAAACCTGCAACAGTAAAAGACAGTGTCAATACCCTTACCAATCAATACAATGCCAGACTAGTTGATATAGATAGATTTAATAGCTATACCAATGAGTTAAGAATTCTGAGAATATACAAACTGGGAAATCAATTTAACCATCTTGCCTTTGGCGTACAATTAATGAATAACAACTTACATAGAACACAACAAGGTAAGGGAACAACAGGAAGCGATTATGATTTAACATTGACCGATCCAACTTGGGGCCGAGACGTTTATTTAAAAACTCAAAACACTGCAATATTTGCAGAAAACAATTTTAAACTTTCCAATAAATTCTCCATCAATGCAGGTGCGCGATATGAAACAGGCAATAGCAAAATGAGCGGGACCATCATTTATTATCCTACTGAAAATATCCCGCTTGAATTAAAAAGGAACTTTGTTTTATTTGGCTCTTCTTTTAGCTATAAAGTCAACAAAGGAATTGAGTATTATGGCGGTATCTCTCAAACCTACAGACCAATGATATTTAAAGACTTAATCCCTGTTGAAGTCTATGAAAAAGTGGACCCTGATATCAAAGATGCCAACGGATACAATGCAGAAATAGGCACAAGGGGAAACTATAAGTTTTTGAAATGGGACATTACAGCCTTTGCTTTGCAATACAACAATCGCTTTGGCACAATACTGAAAACCGATACAAACGGAAGTTCATATACCTATCGCACAAACATTGGCAATTCATTTACAAAAGGTTTAGAAATTTTCATACAAGGCAATTGGGAATTTTCCAGATATTTGGGCTTAACTTTATTTACATCCACTACTTTAATGAATGGCGAATACACAAGTGGATCAATTAAATCCGGCATCAACAACATCAGCATCGAAGGCAATAAAATAGAAAGTGTACCAAGCTTAATTTCAAGGAATGGATTAACGATACAATACAAAAGATTCATCTTTTCGACTTTGTACAGTTACACTTCAGAAACTTTTGCTGACGCATTGAATACAAAAACACCTACTGCAAATGGAGCAGTTGGACCAGTGCCGGCCTATGGATTACTTGACCTAAGCAGCAGCATTAAAATTTCAAAGCACCTGACAATAAAAGCAAGTTTTAACAACGTTACAAATAAGCAATATTTCACCAAAAGACCTTTGTTTTATCCGGGCGTTGGTGTTTGGCCTTCAGAAGGACGAAATGGCACTATTTCATTCATCGTAAAACTATAAAAGAATCAGATACTAAACCTTATAGGTAACAATGAGTTTAATGGATGTAACTGAAGAAAAGAAATTCCACTGAGCAATTGTTTAAATTGGGTATGGAGGTTTTAAAATTCACATTCATCGGAAAATATTCATACGGACATGAATAGAGTTTTATATTAAAATTTATCCAAAAGGAGACACAACTTCAAGTTTCAAATAGCAGGAAGTATATTCGGAAAAACGGGAAGTGAAAATTGATTAACTCCATTGACCAATATTCAAACAGTGACCAAAAAAACAAAAAATCCATCAAAGAGTTATTCACATTAATTCGTTCAAATGTCGATTTTATAGGCTACAATATCAAAGCAAGATGAGCAAAGAATATGGATTTTAAGCACCTCTTTATTTTTATAACTTTAATTATTTTTTCAAATTATCCTAGTGAATATTTTTTAAAAATTTGTTGTTTTATAACAATGAATTTTTACATTTGCCTAGTTTAATTCCTAAAACAGGTAATACCCCATGTCGAAAATCATCAAACTGACCAAAGGTTTTGACATCCAACTGGATGGTGAAGCCTTGAGATTCTCCGGGAAAACTGAATTATCCAGAAATTTTGCGATCAAACCCACTGACTTCAAAGGCATTATTCCAAAATTGGATGTCGCCGTTGGAGATGAAGTAAGTGCAGGAGATCCTTTGTTTCACTCAAAAAACAATGAACAAATCAAATTCACATCTCCTGTAAGTGGAGAGGTGATTGAAATTGTTAGAGGTGAAAAAAGAGCAATTATGGAGATCATAGTTCTTTCGGATTCTAAAAACAAATTCAAAGATTTTGGAGCACTTGATCCCAAATCTTCTAACCGAGAAGAAGTTGTTTCAAAACTACTTGAAAGTGGCACCTGGCCAATGATCAGGCAAAGGCCATTCAATAAGATTGCTGACCCAAATGAAAAACCAAAATCAATATTCATTTCTGGATTTGATTCGGCTCCTTTGGGCGCAGATTATAATTTCATCGTAGAAAACAATTCCGATAACTTCCAAACGGGAATTGATGTTTTACGTCAATTGACTGATGGTAAAATTCATTTGAATCTAAGCAGCAGACTTAACAATGCCCATGCATTTGAAGATGCGCACGGAGTTGAAATCACCTACTTTGATGGTCCACATCCTGCAGGAAATGTTGGTGTTCAAATTCATCATTTGGATCCAGTGATCACTAAAAAAGATTTGGTATGGTTTGTCAATCCTCAAGACCTCATCATCATCGGAAAATTGTTTAGAACAGGCAAATTTGATGCGAGCAAATTGATAGGATTATGCGGCACATCCGCGAAGAAACGAATATACTATGAAATGTGCATTGGCGCCAATGTATCGCCAATTCTGGATAACAACTTAGAAGATGGTGAAGTCAGGGTCATTTCAGGCAATGTATTAACAGGTAAATTGATGGGTTCAAATGGGTATCTTGGTTATTACGATCAAATGTTAACCTGCATACCCGAAGGAAATCACGAAGAGTTTCTTGGCTGGTTGTTGCCAAGTTATGAGCGACCAAGTATATCAAGAACTTTCCCTTCCTTTTTATTTCCAAATAAGAAATACAAAGTAAACACCAATATGCATGGTGAGGAAAGGGCCTATGTGGTCACCGGTGAATTTGAAAAAGTAATGCCAATGGACATTTTACCGCTTCAATTGATCAAAGCATGTTTGAGCAAAGACATTGAAAACATGGAAGCTTTGGGCATTTATGAAGTTACAGAAGAAGATTTTGCTTTGTGTGAGTTCATTTGCACTTCAAAATCACCCATTCAGGAAATCATTGGAGAAGGTTTAGAATACATTGAAAAAGAAGCATAACTACTTATGAGTAAACTACAAGATATGATGCATCGTTTGCGACCCAATTTTCAGAAGGGTGGCAAATATGAGAAGCTACAAAGCACTTTTGATGCCATCGACACATTTTTATTTGTTCCCGGTCACACCACGCACGGTGGTACCCATATCCGCGATGGTATAGACCTTAAAAGAACCATGTTCACTGTGATCATCGCCATGTTACCTTGTTTGTTGTTCGGTATTTGGAATGTCGGTTATCAGCATTTTAGAGCATTGGGAATTGAATCTACCTTAATGGAAAATGTTTTACATGGCACTGGTGTTGTATTACCAATTGTTGCAGTATCATACGCAGTCGGACTAGGTATTGAATTCATTTTTGCTCAAATCAGAGGCCATCAAGTGAATGAAGGTTTTCTTGTAACAGGTATGTTGATTCCTTTGATCTTACCACCTTCTATTCCACTATGGATGGTAGCCGTTGCTACTGCTTTTACAGTTGTTATTGGTAAAGAGGTTTTTGGAGGAACAGGCATGAACTTATTGAACCCGGCTTTAACAGCCAGGGTATTTTTGTTTTTTGCCTATTCATCTTATATGTGCGGTGAGTACCTTTCTGATGGAGAATTCCTGTGGATAGATGCCAATAGAAAAACAGAAGCCATTGATGGTTTCTCAGGTGCAACATCATTAAGTTTACTTGGTGAAGGCAATACGCCAACTGCTTCTATGTGGGACATGTTCATTGGACTGGAACCCGGCTCCATTGGGGAAACTTCGGTTTTAGCGATTTTAATAGGGGCAGGTATCCTGATTCTCTCAGGTATAGGTAGTGCCCGAATCATTTTCTCTGTATTCGTAGGTGGTTACATAATGGGCATGGCGATGAATGGCATCAATGCTTCTATGCATTTGAACAATGCCTATATGGCAATGAATCCATTGACACATTTATTGATTGGAGGATTCGCATTTGGAGCTGTATTTATGGCCACTGACCCTGTTACTGCTGCTCAAACTGAAACAGGTAAAATATATTACGGTCTTTTGATTGGCGCGTTTACCATTATGCTTAGAGTATGGAATCCGGCATATCCAGAAGGGATGATGTTGGCAATTTTACTCTTCAATGTTCTATCGCCATTGATCGATTACTTTGTCATTGAAAACAATAAGAAAAGGAGGTTAGCCCGTGTCAAATAAAAATTCGACAGTTTATATTCTGTCATATACAGTTGCGATTACCATGTTTTGCGGTATTGCCTTATATGTGGTCTCAAATGTTTTGAAACCTTATCAAGATGCCAATGTTGAGCTTGATCAGAAAAAACGCATATTGGCCACATTTGTAAAACTTGACGACACTTGGGACAAGAAAAAAATCGAACAAGTGTATTCTGATCGCGTAAAAGGCTTTGTCATCAACTACAAAGGTGAATTACAAAAAGACAAACAGGTAAAAGACATAGACATTGAAAAAGAACACAAATTAGCCCCTGAAAAACGCCTTTACAAAGTGTTTGAAGTATCCGATGAAAAAAATAAAAACAAAATTCAATACTATGTGTTTGCAGGAAGTGGAAAAGGTTTGTGGGACAAAATCTCTACCTACTTTGCTTTGAAATCTGACCTCAACACTTTTGAAGGTGTTGTATTTGACCATAAAGCAGAAACACCGGGATTGGGCGCACGTATCAAAGACGATGAAGCCGTGTATTCCAGATATGCAGGTAAAACCATTTTCGAAGGAGATAAACTTGAACCTGTCATTATGATGAAAGGTGAAGGCAATGATTACTCGGGCAATTCGCATGCTGTTGACGGTATGAGTGGTGCAACAAAAACTGCTATTGGAGTCAACGAGATGATGGTTGAATACTTAAAAGCCTATGAAAACTTCATTAAATCAAAAAAAAATAAATAATCAAATATGAGTACCGCAATTTCCGAAACCAGTACCAAAGTCAAAAAGGAAGGCTTGTTCTCAAAAAAGAACAGAGCTTTGCTTACCGACCCATTGGATGGCAACAATCCGGTTACCGTTCAAATATTGGGCGTCTGTTCTGCCCTAGCTGTTACAGTTAAAATGGAACCGGCATTGTTCATGACATTGGGATTAACCTTTGTTACAGCATTTTCAAATCTTCTCATCTCTATGTTGAGAAACACAATACCTTCCAGAATTCGTATCATTGTTCAATTGGCCATTGTGTCATTGTTTGTGATCATTGTGGATCAGGTATTAAAAGCCTTTTTCTATGACATCTCGCAAAAACTTTCAGTGTTTGTAGGACTAATCATTACCAACTGTATCGTAATGGGTCGTTTGGAAGCTTATGCTATGGCCAACAAACCTTGGCCTTCATTACTTGATGGTATAGGTAACGGGTTAGGCTATGGCTTGATTCTAATGACAGTTTCCTTTTTTAGAGAATTATTAGGTTCAGGTTCTTTGTTCGGATTCAAAGTGTTCGAACATTTTAATATACCTTATACTGCCAATGGTGTGATGATGATTCCGGCAGGTGCTGCCATTATGATTGGCATATTCATTTGGGTACAAAGATCAAGAAACGGTTACAGAGAAACAGAATAAAAATAAAAAACAGTATGTTATTAGCAACTTCACTCATCAGCTTAGCCGTCAAATCGATATTCATCGACAACATGATTTTTTCGGTTTTCCTCGGCATGTGTTCATATTTGGCCGTATCTAAAAAAGTCAAAACAGCTTTCGGTTTAGGTTTGGCTGTAGTCTTTGTATTAGGTATTACCGTACCAATCAATTGGGCCATTCAATATTATTTTTTAGATCCAGGTGCAATGAAATGGATCAGTCCATCATTGGCTGAAATGGATCTGAGTTTTTTACTTTTCATTGTCTTCATATCTGTAATAGCTGCATTCACTCAGTTAACAGAAATGGCAGTTGAAAAATTCTCACCATCATTATACGCGTCACTGGGAATCTTCTTACCTCTGATTGCTGTGAATTGTTCCATTCTAGGTGGAGCATTGTTCATGTCTCAGAAAAATTATACCTCAGTTATTGAACCCACTGTTTATGGTATCAGTTCTGGAATAGGTTGGATGATTGCCATTGTAGCTATAGCAGCTATCAGAGAAAAATTAAAATACAGCCATGTTCCTGCACCTTTAAAAGGTTTGGGAATAACGTTTATTATCGTTGGATTAATGGCTTTTGCATTTCTAGGTTTCATGGGCTTTGAATTAAAATAATTATGATGCACCAATTATTTTTAGAAATAGATACCACAACGCTTGTATTAACCGGCGTTATATTTTCGGGCGTTATCCTTTTGCTCGTTATCATGCTTCAAGTTTCTTCGCGTTACCTCGTTCAACAAGGTGACGTAGAAATCCTGATCAACAATGAAAAAACCATTAAAGTTGCTGCAGGTGGAACACTATTATCCACTTTGGCCAATGAGAAAATATTCCTCCCGTCGGCTTGCGGCGGAGGAGGTACATGTGCCATGTGCAAATGTGTGGTAGTTGAAGGTGGTGGAGATATCCTCCCTACTGAAACAGGGCACATCAACCGCAAAGCTCAAAAAGAAGGCGTGCGTTTGGGTTGTCAGGTGAAAGTAAAAAACAACCTTAAAATTGAAATACCGGAAGAGATCTTTGGTATTAAAAAATGGGAATGCGAAGTGATTTCCAATTACAACGTTGCTTCCTTTATTAAGGAGTTTGTTGTAAAATTGCCTGAAGGTGAATCTCTTCATTTTGAAGCAGGTGGTTACATTCAGATAGATGTACCTGAATGCGAAGTGGATTATAAAAACATTGACATTAAACCATTACCTGGCGATCCGGCCGGTGATGATAAATTCAGAGGCGATTGGGACAAATTCAAACTTTGGGATTTGAAAATGAAAAACACTGAACCCATTTTCAGAGCCTATTCAATGGCCAATCACCCTGCTGAAGGTAACATCATCAAACTCAACATCCGTATAGCTACCCCACCTTGGGACAGAGCTAAGAACGGTTGGATGGATGTTAATCCTGGTATATGTTCTTCGTTTATATTCGACAGAAAACCTGGCGATAAAGTTTTCATCAGTGGACCTTATGGTGAATTCTTCATTAAACCCACAAAAGCTGAAATGGTTTACATCGGCGGTGGTGCCGGTATGGCTCCTCTCCGCTCCCACTTGTTTCATCTGTTCCATACATTGAAAACAACCGATAGAAAAGTTACTTTCTGGTATGGTGGAAGAAGTAAAAGAGAATTGTTTTACATCGATGAATTCAAAGCCATTGAAAAACAATTTCCTAACTTTAAATTCTTCGTTGTATTGAGCGAACCGGTTCCGGAAGACAATTGGGTGAACAAAAAGGACATCAACGATTCAAATGGTGATGGCTTTACAGGTTTTGTTCACAATGCAGTGATCAATGAATACTTGTCCAAACATGCTTCGCCTGAAGATATAGAATTTTATTTCTGCGGTCCTCCTATGATGAACGCAGCCGTTGTTAAGATGTGCGACGATTGGGGTGTACCCAAAGAAAATGTTGCCTTCGACGATTTCGGAGGTTGATTTTAAAAGGCCGTCATTGATTGACGGCCTTTTTTTTTGTATAAACTTAAAAACTAAGTCTGTGGTTTTTCTTTTTTTGCGTATTTTTGACGTTTGAATTTTTGAGTCATGAATGTTGAATTTGAATTGCTGCTGGAAAAACTGCTTCACAAATATGAATGTGTCATTATCCCCGATTTTGGCGGATTCATAGTACGAGACAGTCCTAGTAATTTTAACAATTCAAAAACTGTCATCAAACCCACTTCAAAACACATTTTCTTTAATCCGCATCTGGTTCAAAATGATGGATTGCTTTACAATGAAATTCAATTGGCCAAAGCATTTACATATTCTGAAGCGGTTGATTATTGCCAATCGGTCATCAGTGTATACAAACAAATGATGCATGACAATGGTTCTGTGAGGTTCGGACAAATGGGTACTTTCTTTCAAGGTAAAGAAAATAATTTTTGGTTCTCGCCTTCTACTACCCTCAATTTGTCATTGGAATCTTATGGTTTGTTTCCTGTTGATCTAAAAACCAAATCTTATCAAGGAAAACCACTTGAATTGGAAACCATTTCAAATCATGAAGAAGAAGAAGTGAAAATCTTTGAAATGGTTCCCGACAACAAACCAATTGAACCGGTAGAAAGGCCGAACAAAGTGAGCATTAAAGCCTGGTTAGTTGCAGCTTCATTGACCTTATTGGTGCATTTTGTTTACCTTAAAGTTGAAAAAACTGATGTTACTACAAATGAAGCCAGTTTGTTACCTACTGTAGAATTGGTTCACAATTCTGATACTGTATCTTCAACACCAATTAATGTTATCTCAGACAGCACCGTTATCGATACCACTTCAGAAGTTGTGCCTGAGGTTCTGGTTCCCGATCAAGTAAATCCAAGTGAAACGCAATCTTCACCTGAAAACACTAATGCCAATGTGACAACCACTGAGGCTGTGAGTCCGGAAGTATTACCTGAAGAAACCAAAGTGGAAACTCCGGTTCAAACCTTTAGCAAAGTGGCCAAATACAAATTGGAAGACAATGCTTTGTCACACAAGGCTGATTTAGAAAAATCAGGTAAAGTTTGCAAAATCGAACGCAATGGCGAATGGTTTGAAATTTTTGTAGAACAATAATCATAAACAATTAATCGTTAAAATATAATAAACACCTATGCTTTTATCCATCTTTTTACAACTAGCAGCAGATTCATCTCAGACGGCATCGACGGCATCTTCAAAAAAACTTCCAACAGGACTTTGGGAGATGATTGAAGCCGGTGGAATTGTGATGATTCCTATAGGCTTGATGTTCATCATTGCTATATACATCGCAATTGAAAGATGGTTGACCATTTCAAAAGCCGGTAAAATAGATCCTACATTCATGTCTAACATCAAAGACATGGTTTTGAACGACAACATTGTTGGCGCTCAAACTTTGTGCAGCAGAACTGATACCCCTGTTGCCAGAATGATTGAAAAAGGTATTTCAAGAATTGGTAATCCGCTTAAAAACATTGAAGTGACCGTAGAAAATGTTGGTACTTTAGAAGTATACAAATTGGAAAGAGGTATGCCTTGGTTGGCTACCATTTCCGGAGCTGCTCCAATGCTTGGATTCTTGGGTACTGTAACCGGTATGATCACCACATTTGGTAGCATTGCTGCTGCCGGCGATCAGGTAAATGCCGCACAACTCAGTGGTGGTATCTATGAAGCAATGGTAACCACTGTTGCTGGATTGGTGGTTGGTATCTTTGCTTATTTGGCTTACAACTTATTGACTGCTTCAATTGAAAAAGTAGTTTATAAAATGGAAGCTACTTCAGTTCAATTCTTAGACATTCTTCAAACACCCACAAACTAATAGACCGATAGGCCATGTCTCTTAAAAAACAAAGTAAGATATCGACCGAATTCAACATGTCGAGTATGACTGACATCATATTCCTTTTGTTGATTTTCTTTATCCTTACATCTACAGTTGTAAAGGAGCCCATATTGAAAGTGGTATTGCCAAAAGGTGTTAAAGACGCCAACCAGGCAACTGAACCGATACGCATATTTTTAAACAAAGAAGGACAATATGCGATCAATGAACAAAAAAATGTGACCTTGGAACGTTTACCTGAGCTGCTTAAACAGGAATTAATCGATAAACCCAATGCCACCGTGAGCATTCATGCCGACAAAGCCGTACTTTACGAAAGGGTAATGGAGTTGTTGAGCATCGCCAACCAACAAAATGCAAAAGTGGTACTGGCATTGGAAAGAGCCAATTGATTCAAATACCATGAGTGAACAAACCGAAAAACAGAACAAGTACATTTCAGCATCCATCACAACAGTTGTAGTCATCTTATTGCTGTTGTTGTTTTGGTATGTGACCATTGATTATGATATCCCTCAATTGCCGAAGGAAACTTTGGTAGAAATTGAGATCATTGAACCTGAAAGTGGTGGCAGTGGTTCTCCGGGTTCTACTACACCAGAAGAGACTTCTATTCCAAAAATGTCACTACCGGCTCCATCAACCGAGCAAACCAATGATCAAACTGCAACCGCTGTTAAGAAAACAAGTACCACTCCGGTAAAAAACCCAGATCCAAATTCTCAGGAAGAAAATATCACCAATGCCTACAAAGGTGGTAAAAACACTAACAACAGCAGCTCCAACCAACCTGATTTTGGCAATGGCTCTGGAGGTTCAGGCGGCGGTAATAACGGTGGCAACGGCAATAAACCTGGCTCCGGTGATGGCAATGGCTTTTCACATTCGTTTGGTAAACGTCCTATTCGCGCTGCCAACATTACCCACGACTGCGGTATAAAGGGCAAGATCATTCTGGAAGTTTCGGTTACTCCTGATGGCAGAATCAGTATCCTTGATACTGATCCGGGTTCAACACAAAGCGATTGTTTGGAAAGATATGCAAAGAAATTTGTCAATGGTTCCAAATTCGATAAAGTGGATGCAAACAACAATGCAACCGGTACCATCACCATCTATTTCGATCTCAATTGAGGTCATCATGCGATGAATTTTCAGGAAACAGTAGATTTTCTTTACAGCAGACTCCCCTATTTTTCTCGTGATGGCAAATCAGCCATTAAGAAAGACTTACACAATACCATTAAGTTGTGTGAAATTCTGGGTAACCCTCAACACAAATTCAAATGCATACACATTGCCGGCACCAATGGCAAAGGCAGTGTCAGTAACATGCTTGCAGCCATTCTGCAAAACAATGGTTATAGAACAGGACTTTACACCTCACCTCATTTAAAAGATTTCAGAGAACGCATTCGCATCAATGGCGATATGATCACTGAATCATTTGTGATAGAGTTCACCGAAAAGATCATCCCCTATTTGGATGAGATACAACCATCTTTTTTTGAAATCACGGTTGCCATGTGCTTTGATTATTTTGCTCAAAACAAGATTGAAATCGCAGTGGTTGAAACCGGTTTGGGTGGCCGGTTAGACAGTACCAATATCATTCATCCTGTTATTTCCATCATCACCAATATTGGAATGGATCATGCCGATCTGCTGGGTGATACCTTGGGTAAAATTGCTTCTGAAAAAGCAGGCATCATCAAACACAATGTACCGGTTGTAATAGGTGAAAGACAAATTGAAACCGATCAGGTGTTCGTAGATAAAGCAAAAGCAGAATCTGCGCCCATTTATTTTGCAGAAGACAATCAGGAATTGAATGCATCCGAAATTAAAACCGATCTAAAAGGTCTTTATCAAAGCAAAAACATAAAAACAGTTTTACAATCAGTGTTGACATTAAATGGTGTTGGTATTGAAACCAAAACTGAATTGACTTTAGATGCCTTATCAAGGGTAAGAGAAATTACCAACTTCAGAGGTCGTTGGGAAATATTGAGTGAATCACCTAAAATAGTAGCAGATACCGGTCATAACGCCCATGGTTTGAAATGGGTAGTGGCGCAATTGGCGGCTGAAAGAAAAGGTCAATTGCACATGGTGTTTGGTATGGTAAAAGACAAAGACCGAACCGAGATATTAAAACTATTGCCCAAAGATGCCCATTACTATTTTTGCAGTCCGGCATTGATGAGGGCATTGGACAAAGAAACTTTAAAAGCAGAAGCAGAAAAAGAAGGCTTAAAGGGTAAAACTTATGAGAGTGTTCAAATGGCATTAGATGCTGCAAAAACACAAGCAAACTCAGAAGATTTGATATTCATTGGCGGCAGTACATTTGTAGTGGCAGAGATATTATGAGTGAAGATAGAAAATTAATCGTGTACACCGATGGTGCTGCATTGGGCAATCCCGGTAAAGGTGGTTATGGTGTGGTGATGATGTGGGGACAGGCCCGAAAAGAATTGTTTCAGGGATATGAGCATACCACCAACAACCGCATGGAATTATTGGCCGTGATAGTGGCATTGGAAAGCATTAAAAAGACCGGAATAGACATCCACATACACACTGACAGTAAATATGTATGTGATGCCATAGAGAAAAAATGGATATTCAATTGGCAAAAGACCGGTTGGAAGAACAAAAAAAATGTGGATCTGTGGCAACGGTTCATGCCTTTGTACAGGGTACACAAAGTAAAATTTCACTGGGTGAAAGGACATGCCGGCATCAAAGAAAACGAGCGTTGTGATGAATTGGCCACTGCTTGTGCTGCACGCGGACCCTGGCTCATCGACCATGGTTATACCCCTGAAAACTGACGAAAATCAATCTCCCCCATTTCATAAGATTAACTTGATATTCAAGCAACAGTTTATAACTTTGCAACATGTCCAGAGAATCTTGGTTGTTGCTTATCTCCATACCGGTTTACATTGTTTTCATTACTTCAGAAATTCGCTACGGAAAAAAACACAAACTCAACAATTACCATTTTAAAGACAGTTTGATCAGCCTTTGGATGGGTTTTGTTGGAGCCTGTTTGGATTTGGCCCTGAAGTTTGTCACCTTAAATGTATTGGATTGGTGCAATGCTCATGCCATTACAAAGCCTGATCTATTGACTTATTATCCGGTTGCTGCTTGGTTTTTAGTTTTCATTGGACAAGATTTTTGCTTCTATTGGCTGCATCGTTCGGAGCATTACAGCAGAGTTTTATGGGCAGTGCACAGCAACCATCACAGTAGTGAGAAATACAATTTTCTGGTAGCATTGAGATCTTCCGTTTTACAACCTTTTTATAGGTTCATTTTTTATATTCCAGTTGCATTTCTAGGTTTCGATGGGCTCACCATCATGTTCATGTATGCCGTCAATCAGTTCTATCAATTCTTTCTTCACACAGAAACAATAGGTAAAATGCCTGCCTGGTATGAAGCTATTTTTGTTACACCTTCACATCATAGGGTGCATCACGCCAGTAACATTAAATACTTGGATAAAAACATGGGACAAGTATTGATCATTTGGGACAAAATGTTTGGCACATTTCAAAAAGAGGAAGAAGCCCCGGTTTATGGCTTGACCAGCAACTTAGGGACTTATCATCCCATCAGAACAATATTCAATGAATGGGGCAAGATCGCCAAAGACTTGAAAAAACCTGGGCCAATTTCACAGCGCATCAATTACCTTGTAAAAGCACCGGGATGGAGTCATGATGGCAGCACAAAAACAAGTGAAGAATTGAGAAAAGAAACTTTAAACAGAAACTGAAGTTTATAGTTTTTCAATAAAACCGATGATTTCAGCTCTGGCTTTTTCCTGTTCCATAGCAGGAAAACACATGTCCCAAAACTCAAGTTTTTTTGCCGATTTAAAATAAATTGCTGCAGCATCCTTTTGATTTCTGAGGTATAAGTTTATACCCATGCACAACTCCAATACACATTTATCTCCTTTGGCCATGAATTTGGTGTCAGAGTCAGCTTTTGATTTCATCACATTGGCTTGAAATTGTATGCCGGCATCTAATATTTTTTTGCTCAAATTAAGATCATCAAAGTTTGTTGAGTCCCAAAATGGATTCAAAGCATAACCACCAATTGCCACTGCCATGTTTACCCTTTTTTCAGAATTTTTTATGACCAATAACAATAAGGAATCAAAATGCTTATGGGTGTGATGCTTTTTATAGATGGGTTTAAATTTTGAAACAGTATAATCAATAGAAGCAGTGTCTGACAATGAACTTAAGTCTTTAAAATCAGCAATAGACAAGTCTTGAGAAAATAAATTTTGAGCTTGGAAATGCTGCAAAATCAGGAAAGTTAATAAAAGTGCCCGCATGTTTAGATTTAATTTTTAAGAAGTGTGTCACAAATTTAAAATGTTCCTCGTCAAAGAAAACAAATAAATCAATTTATTATGAAAAAACCGTTTATAAAATTATTCCACTCAACTAAGTTATGGGTCACTCTAATGGCTTTGTTGATGTCATCAGGGATATATTCACAAACCATCAGCAATTTTACACTGGTTACACCTATGTGCAGTAGTAACAATGGCAGTGTTCAATTGAGCTTTACAGGTGTCTCATCCTATCCATTTACTATATATTGGTATGGCAGTGGCATCAACTATGGAACAACATCTATCACCAGCAGCACTCAAACCATTACTTTATCGCCTGGTACATTCGGTACCGAAGGATTCCGAGTTGTATTTATGGGACCCAATCAAAACTATTTGGGAACCTACGATGCTGGAATTGCATTCGATAAGGTCAATAGTTTCATTGCCCCTACTTGTAGCACACCGGCATCATTTTCAGTAAACAATATCAGAGGCGGTACAGGGCCTTATACCATTGCACTTGAAGATGCTTTAAACTCAAATGTTATTGTTAGTGGAACTAGCCCTTTATCGGTGCCGTTTTCAAATGTTTGTCCGGTCAACAACGGTGTTGCACTCAGAGTCACTGATGCAAATGGTTGTTCATTCTTAGCAAGTGATTCTCTGTTATATATTGAATGTGTTGGCTTAGGAGTAACTGTAGGAACAACAAATGCATCATGTCAAAATGGTACTGCCCAAGTAACATTGGTATCAGGAGGGACTGCTCCATACTCTTATCAATGGCACAATGGAGCAACAACTTCATCTCTTTCTAATCTTAGAAGAGGTCCTGTAAACTGTATTGTAACAGATGCCACCAATTGTGCTGGAATAGGTTACAATTATGTCGATCAAAATCCAACAATCAATGTGAACACTACTACAAAAGCAGCCAATTGCAATTTTGCAGATGGACAAGGAACGGCTTTTGGAACCGGTGGTACCGCACCATATTCCTATTTGTGGGACAATGGCTCAACTACTCAATCAGTAACCAATCTTACTACTGGTGTACACAAAGTTGAAGTGACTGATGCTAATGGTTGCACAGGTGAAAATTACACTTATGTCAATACTGTATCTCCAGTTCAGGTCACTTATACTTCCACAACCAGTGCATGTACTTCAGCTACAGGAACCGCTACCTTAAGTGTAAGTGGTGGAACAGCTCCTTATACTTATGTTTGGCATGGTCAATCATCTACCACCAATACCATTTCAGGTTTACCGGTTGGTCAACAATCATTTACTGTAACCGATGCAAATGGTTGCGTAAGAGATGGTATAGTTATAATCAATCCTATTTCTGTGATATCAGCCAGTATCAATGAATTCAATCCAATTTGCCCCAGTACAATAGGCTCGGCTTCAGTTAATGCCTCTTCAACTGCAATGCCGATTACTTATCTATGGAGCAACTCTGCCACAACTTCTACAATCACCAATGTCAATGTTGGCGTCTATTCTGTTAAAATCACAGATGCTAACGGATGTTCGGTTACAAAAAACGCATTTATAACTGCTGAAACACCTGTAAAAATAAGTTTAAGCTCAAGCAATGCATCTTGCATTTTCAATTCAGATGGAACAGCAAGCGTAACTGCTTTCGGCGGAACAGCCCCATATACTTATAGATGGAGCAATGGACAAACAACAGCATCAATGACAGGTATACCAACCGGACGTTATTATGTTTGGGTAACCGATGCCAATGGTTGTAAATCAAACACCATAAGGAATTATATTGAAATTGATTATGACAAAAACAACAACTCTTGTTACTGTGAAATCACCGGTGTAATATACGACGACAAAGACAGCAACTGTGTAAAAGGCAGTGGTGAAGATGCGCTTGAAAACGTTTTGGTGAAATGCACAGGATTTGGATATGCTCTGACAAACAAATTCGGAGTTTACAGTTTTAAAGTTCCTGTTGGTAATTACACCATTTCAGAAATTTTAGACAAAGGCTATTCTCTATATTCATGTCAAACCAACAATCAAACTGTAAACGTCACTTCAGTGGGTTCTAATTGTAAACACACAGTAGATTTTGGCAACAAAGTGACGCCTAGACACGATATGCTCATTTTTTCTTTGATGACAAGCCCTGCTATTCCCGGTAATAATTACCGACATAAAATGATTGTCATCAACAAAGGCAATACCACCGAAACCGATGTTCAGGTTGGTTATGAAGATGATGGTCAATTGAGTTGGAATGGCGCCTATCCATCGATGGTAAGCGCAGGTACCGACTACTACAAATTCAATGCTCCTATAACATTAAAAAGATTTGAAAAAGCCACTTACAACATTGAGTATTTTACTCCGACAACGCTCCCAATCAATACCTCTTTGTATTTCATAGATTCAGTTGCTTATACTGATCCTGTATCCAATTACTGGATCAATAACGAGGAAACGCCTTGGGACAATATCAATGAGTTTTATAACATCGTTGCTTCTTCTTATGACCCTAACTACAAAAGTGTTTTCCCTCAAGGTGTTGGCAAAGAAGGTAAAATAAAACTCAGCGAAAAGAACTTCAATTACGTTGTTCATTTTGAAAACAATGGTACTGCAAAAGCTCAAAAAATTGTGGTCATCGACACTTTGGATTCTGATTTCGATATCGAATCGTTCAGAACCATCGATGCTTCTCACGGAGTAGAAACTAAAGTTAGCCCTAATGGCGTTGTGACTTTCACATTCAACAACATTTATTTGGATTACACGCCTGTAGGTGTATACAAACCTTCAGCACAAGGATATGTGGCCTACACGATCAAAGCTAAAAACTCAGTGCAGATCGGAACTGAATTGAAAAACAGTGCAGATATTTATTTCGATTACAATGCACCGATCAAAACCAATACCACCGTCAATACCTATGCTGTAAATCCTACTTCAATTGAATCTGTGAGTCAATCCAATGTCGCCATCTCTGTTTATCCGAATCCAAATTCAGGTGAAATGTATGTGGCCATACCTGAATCTTTTGGCGACAACAACAGCATTGAAATCTACAATTTACAAGGTCAATTGCTACAAAGTGGTTTAACTTTAAATGAAGCCGGTAAAGTGAACATCGATTCAGTA
>DASWYG010000218.1:0-14413 GCA_036405075.1 Bacteroidia bacterium
CGGCATTAAATGCTCAAACGCCGGGACAAAGTGTACTTTGGAAAGTGAGTGGGAACGGTTTAACTAAACCATCTTATTTGTTTGGTACCATTCACATCAATTGCGATACAGCATACACCAATAAAGCATCCATTAAGTCGGCCATTAAAGCTTGTGATTATGTAATTACTGAGCTTAATCTGACTTCTTACGACGAGTTGGTCAAAATGTACAAAGCCAGTATGGACAGTTCATCCAAACCGCTGACAAGCATTTTTACTGCAAAAGAATACAAATTGATAGACAGCGTATCTAACGCACTATTGGGTAGAAGTGCATCAACGCTTAATGGAAAATCACTTTTGAATATTTCAATGATGTTTTACACCAGTCCTTCCATAATGGGATGCACTGAAATGTCGAGCATAGATATGCAAATCACCAATTGGGCCAGGATATATGGCAAACAAGTTGATGCTTTCGAGACGTATGATTATCAAGACAGTATTTTGAAATCAATTTCTGAAAAAGAACAAGCAACATGGTTATTGGATTTTTGTAAAGACATTGACAAAGGCAAAGCCGATTTTAGAAAAATGATGGCTTTATACAAAGCTTATGATTTGGCGGGTTTATATAAACATTTGATAACCTCACCTGAAATGAAAACTTATGAGGAAATGATGTTGACTTCAAGAAACCTCATTTGGGTTGAAATCATCAAGGCAAACATCAAAGAAATTCCAATGTTTGTGGCGGTAGGGGCAGGTCATTTAGGCGGACAAAATGGATTGATTCAATTATTGAAATCAGCAGGTTATACTGTAACAGCTGTACCAATTAAATGAGAGTAGTATTATGATGAAAGTTTTAAGGATATATATTTTATACCGTCCCTGGATTTCAATATTGTTATTGGCAGGTGGCGTTTTATCGTTTTTATATGGCGACAAGATATTTGCCTGGATATTGTTTGTACTGGCATTGATTTCGATCTTGTTACATTTTATGATTGGTCCAATGCGTTTGGTAAAAGATGCTGTGGAATCAGGTGATGTTGATGGTGCCTTGAACCTGATCAACAAAGTAAAGTACCCTAAACTACTGATCAAACCGATCCGTTCGGCTTATTACATGTTGCAAAGCACCTTGAATTTGGCTACAAATGATTTGGGCAAAGCAGAGGAAAATATCAGAAAAAGTTTGGATACCAAGTCTTCATTGACAGGAGATATGAGAGGAACCAATTTGATGCAATTGGGATTCATTCAATTAAAAAAAGGTAATACCAAAGAAGGAAGAGCCAATTTAATGGCAGCAATCAAAGCCGGTATTCCTGATAAAGAAGGATTGGCCAGTGTGTATCTTCAATTGAGTTCGATTGAGATCCAAAGACAACAATACAGAATGGGTAAAGAGTATTTTAAGAAAGCAAAAGCACTCAACCCAAAATCTTCTGAAATAGTAGAGCAGATAAAGTTGATGGATAAAAACATCAGCCGACTTCCGGGATAACAAAAAAAGCAGACCAAACGGTCTGCTTTTTTTTATTGTTATTGTATTAATCACGAATTCAAATTCCGAAGAGACAAATTCCAAAACTCATCAAATGTTGGTGAGGGTTGTTGCCATTTGCATAAGCTGAGCTTTCATACATATCAGTAAGAGAGTATTTGGCATACAGTGCCAGGTTGTCGATGCCAATTCTTAACACTGCATTTATTTGAGTAGGATTGATTTTGATGTCATTGTCAGATTTTCTGTGAAAGTCTTTGGAGTTTGTTTCACCTTTTTGTTTGTAATGTGTTCTGCCGTTGAATCCATATTCTACACCTGCTGCAATATTGAAATTGCCTTTTTTGGAATGGTATTCCAGAAGAACAGGAACTGTTAAATAGCGGACATCCAAGCGATTTTTGCGATAGGTGTTTGCTGAATCTCTGTATTGGGTCAGGAAGCCTTGATTATCGAGTGTTTGGATCATTTGTTTGTCTGAGTATTTAAGGTAGTAGTTGTTTAAATTCAGACCATAGCTGAACAAAAATCTGCCTTTATATAAGTTCATGTTTTGATTGACAATACCGATTGAAATATTGGCACTTTTGGTCATTTTAGGGTCAAATGCATACTTATTATCAACCTCATTTATGGTATTCACAAATCCAATGTCAAAGGTGTTAAAGAAAGAGGTTTTAATGAATTTTCTATCTGCAGGATCCTTTTTTGAATTCAACATTTTATAGATCTTCTTAGATCCTGAATCCAGTTGTTTTTCGATCTCTTCTTCTATTGCGACAGATTCATTTTCAACTACTGCAACTTTTACAAGTATTTGAGTGTTTTCAGCTGTATCGTTGAATTTGATATTGGTAGAACCCATTCCTGCTTTAGGTTTTATGGCTACGGTTTTGTTTCTGTATGAAACTTTTATACTGTCATTTTCGGTTTGGGCATTGAGTTGTATAATGCCGAGTAAACTGATGACGGCTATTGTGATGATTTGATATATGTTTTTCATCTTTTTGTGTGTTTAAAATCCTGCTATAATTTGATATTTTTCATTTTCTATTACCATTTTTCTTTTGGTAATGGTGTTGGAATCGTTTTCGATTTTGAATTTTACATTTCCGAAAACCCTTTCCAGAAGGTTTCTTTTTGTTTGATTGTTTGTTGTTGTTTTGTTTTGATCTGAGTTGCTGATGGTCACAAGAACATCATTGTTGTTTTTCTGTGGTTCGGAGTCTATGTCCGGTACTTCATAATTTGCAAGTACATTTTCTGGTGATTGTTTGAAAGGGGCAATAAGAGAATCAATGTTTTCAAAATTGTTTGGTGATTCAGGCACTTCCAATCTTGGTAATTCAGGCACGTCTGCCATGAATCTGATTTTTTCTCTAAGCGCCGATTTACCGGAATCTTTGGTCCTTTCAACCGGAATGGTTTTCACTTGTGAGGGCTTAGGTGCTTCTATCACAGGAGATGGTTTTGATGGACCTTTGACATTACCAACTACCTCGATATCTGCTTGAGAGTTGAAGTAAATTCCGGTTCCAATGGCCAGAACAACAACAGCTGCAGCTGCGTACTTCACGATCCGGAATGGAACAATAAAGCCTTTTTTCTCTCTTTTCAGTTGAGCTACCGGCATCACCAAAGATTCATCCGGAGTGATTTTGGTATTTTGCCAGAGTGCCCAGGTTTTGCTGTATTCAGGATCAGCTTCAATGGCCTCGAGCAGTCTGATTCTTTCGGCGCCCTGAATTTCGCCTTCCAGAAGCATGAACATGATTTCGTCCATATTGTCTTGATTAATAGATTTCATATAATGTTTTCTAAACTTACCAGGTAATTCTTTAATGTTTGTCTCGCTCTAAAAATGTATACCTTAACTTGTGATTCATTGAGTCCTGTGATGTTGCCGATTTCAGCATAATCATAACCTTCATAATCTCTGAGCATGATAACGGTCTTTTGGATTTCCGGTAATTTCTCCATCGCACCATTCACAATTTCTTTGAGATCAGGTTGTGAAGCCACATTTCCCTTTTCATTCATGTATTCGGGCATTTCAACCATTTTTTTATCCTTTCTTATTGTGTCAATCATTTTTCTGTACGCCGTGGTAAATAACCAACTTTTAGCCTTTTCGTTTTCTACCTTGGCGAGGTTCATCCATAAACTTTCAAAAGTGTCTTGTACAACATTTTCAGCGTCCTCCCTAACATTCAAACTCTTGTAAATGAATCTGAACAATGGGGTGGAAAATTGATCAACTGATTGGTTGTATTCTTTTTCAGTCATGTTTCGAGTTTAAAACGGGCACTGGTTTGATAAAGTTACAGCAATTCCGAAAATTTTTAAAAATCGGATGAATGCAACATTTTTAAGGTTGAAATATGAATTATGGGGTAAAATTAAGTAAGAATGGAGAAAATTGATCCTAAATGGGGACACTCAATATGTCCACAACAAGACATTCTTTTGTTTCTTAAGCATACTGTCCAATTTGGTCATGCAAGTATTAGCAACAGCCGGGCAACCCCATCCTTCTATGGTACCTCCGGGATATACTTCATTTTCCGGTACATCACCCCAACCATGTAACACAATGGTGCGTTTGAGTGCATTGCTATTGGTTTTTTCCAAACCGTGCATTAAATATTTAACATTGATCCCCCAACTGCTATAACCCCTTTCACCGATTTTATATTTACCAAGTGAACTGCAATGACTTTCCGGTTCGTTGCTGAATTGCGGTGAAGTTTTTGAGAAATCTTGTCCCCAGGAATTTGAACCACAACCATGACTGACCATAAAACTATCGATTGCTTTTTTCAATTTAAGATCGACAATGTATCCCCTTTTTAATCCGGAATGGAGGTGATAATTGATGAGGATTGCCATTTCTTTGTTCATTTTATTCTTGTTTACAAATGACACAGCTTCGTTGATTTTAGGCAATACGCTTGGTTTTAGATTAGATGGTTCGGAGGCGCTTACTACTTTAATGATTTTATTTCTGATCTTGAGATTGTATGCAACAATAGCTGATCCAACAAGCAGAATAATGGTGATCAGCAGAATTTTTTTCATCGTAGTGAATGATAAACTAAAACCGGAAAGATTTTATTGTATTGTATCAGAGTTTTCTACAAAGGTCAGGGTTTTTGGAAGAGAACAAAATAATTTTAAGAAAATTTGCCAACGTAGATAATAGTGGGCGTCGAACCAATCTAAATCAATTTGACGCCTGATTATTAATTAAATATGAATTAATGATCAATCAAAAATCAAGGCAAAGCAAAGAGAATGTTGATAGTTTGGATTTAGGTGTACAGTCCAATATTTTGCAAATATGTCTTAAGTAAATAGATTTGAATCGCAACCATTATGTAATTAGACACATGACAAAAAAAGCTTATTCTTTTATGTTTGCATTGACCGTATTATTCATGCTCGGTTCATGCAAGAAGGAAGATTCTACTTCCGAAACGTCTGCTAAGACGTTGAACAAATCTACATTTGCGCCAAAATCCTGGTACAACAAGGGTGGCACAATCATTCACGTATTTTCCAATAACGGGGTTTATTCAAACACCGGGACCTGGGCTTGGAAAAACGGTTCAGACACCTTAGAAATCGCAACAGTTAAAGGTGGGGCAAAAACTTATTGGAAGGTGTATTGGAACACCGAACATGAGATGAATTGCAAAAAAGTGGGCAATGCTTCTGCCGAGGATTACAAAGATCAACTTTGGTAATTGACAAATTGAATTAAAACCCTAAAAAGCCGCTTAAAGCGGCTTTTTTTATAGAAATTGTATGGGTAATTGCACGCTTACCGTTAAAAATATGTTCATTGGATTGAAAGTAAATGATGTAATTTTGAACCATGCATAACCAGTATGAGGTGTTTCTCAAGCATGTCTACGATCATGGAACTTTTAAAAGTGACAGAACAGGAACAGGTACAAAAAGTGTTTTCGGCTATCAAATGAGGTTCGACCTGTCAGAGGGATTTCCTTTGATCACAACCAAAAAGGTCCATTTGAAGTCAATCATACACGAATTGCTTTGGTTTTTAAAAGGAGATACCAATACTGCTTATTTAAAGGCTAACGGTGTGAGCATTTGGGATGAATGGGCTGATGAAAACGGTAATTTAGGCCCTGTATATGGCAAACAATGGAGAAGTTGGGCCGGTCCGGATGGAGTGGTGATCGATCAAATAAAAGATGTAGTTGATACATTAAAGAAAAATCCTGACAGTAGAAGAATCATCGTTTCTGCCTGGAATCCGGCTGATTTACCAAAAATGGCTTTAGCTCCCTGCCATTGTTTGTTTCAATTTTATGTGGCTGATGGGAAGCTTTCTTGTCAATTGTATCAAAGAAGTGCAGATATTTTCTTAGGTGTTCCATTTAATATCGCATCCTATGCCTTACTCACGATGATGCTGGCAGATGTTTGCGGACTTGGATACGGTGATTTTGTGCACTCTTTTGGCGATGCTCATATTTACAGCAATCACATGGAACAAGTTGAATTGCAATTGAGCAGAGAAACCCGTCCATATCCTAAAATGAACATTAAGAAAGGAGTAGATTCTATTTTTGAATATAAATTCGAAGACTTTACACTCGAGGATTACAATCCACATCCGGCCATTAAGGCACCAGTGGCTGTTTAATAAAAAACATGAGTTTGAATACAGAGAAAAAATATAAAAAGAGAACATCGTTTTGGCCCACCATCATCAGTATGTCATTGGTGTTGTTTATCGTTGGACTCTTGGGCGTAATATCCATTTATGCTAAAAACTTGGCCTCATTTTATCAGGATAATTTTGAGATCTTCGTCTATTTTTCAGATTCTACCGATAAAGCCGGTGCTTTGAAATTGGAGAAAGAAATTCGCAAAATGGATTTTGTGAACAGTACTTTTTTCATTGACAGAGACATTGCGGCAAGAAAAGAAAGCGAAAAGTTGGGCAATGATTTTGTGAAAACACTTGGTTACAACCCAATCCCACACTCTTTGCAGATCAACATTAAATCGACCTATGCCGAGCAAGGAAAGATTGAATTGGTGGAGAAGCAATTGAGAAGAATGGATAATATTGACGATGTGAATTACGCAAAAGACGATCTGGGCAAGAACTTGTTGACAGAACTTAGCAAGACCTTCAAAACCGTTGAGATCATTCTTTTGACCCTGGCAGTGATATTTTTGATCATTTGTTTGGTATTGATCAACAGTACTGTCAGAATCAATATGTTTGCAAGAAGGTTCATCATCAAAAGCATGCAATATGTAGGCGCCTCCGATTGGTTCATCATCAGACCATTTTTGGGCATGTATTTTATCTATGCTGTAATTTCGGTTTTGGTTTCAATTGCCATGTTATCTGGGGTAATTTATATAGCTGAAAACAGCCTACAGCAAAATAACTGGCAATTATTTTTACCTAAATATGCACTTTTAGCAGGATTTTTATTAGTTTTGGCCGTTCTTATTTCATTGATAAGTGTATACTTCTCAACGAAGAGATATTTAAAATTAAAAATAGACCAACTGTATTAATCATTATGGCGACAGCGAGTAAGTCAAAAACGACAAAGAAGATTGAGAAGCAACCGGTTAACCAGACCTTGGTTTTCAAAAAACAAAATTACATTTTATTGATTTCAAGTGTGGCAATCATCGCATTGGGATTTATCGTCATGGGCATGGGTAAAGACAAGCCATTTGATGATCCTATGAAAATCACAGTTGCTCCAATTATAGTTTTATTGGGATTTGCATTGGGTGTATATTCAATCTTGCACACACCTAAAGACACTACTGAAAACTAAGAAATTTTCAAGTGACCTTATTTGAAGCATTAGTCGTTGCTGTTGTCGAAGGGCTTACAGAGTACCTTCCTGTATCATCTACAGCACACATGATTTTCACCAGTTCATTGTTCGGTATCGAAGAAGATGAATTTGTGAAAATGTTTCAGGTTTCTATACAATTCGGGGCAATATTGGCTGTTGTAGCGCTTTATTGGCGAAAGTTTTTTGATTTCAAGAACATCAATTTTTACCTCAAACTTGGGTTTGCCATTTTGCCGGCACTGATACTTGGTTATTTGTTCGATGACAAGATCGAAGCAGTCTTAGAAAAACCGATACCCATTGCCATTACCATGATTTTAGGAGGAGTAGTGCTATTGTTCATAGACAAATTCTTTACAGTTCATGAAATTGCAGATGAAAAGGAAATTTCCTTTAAAACAGCAATAACCATAGGGTTATGGCAATGTTTGGCCATGATGCCGGGTGTAAGCCGTTCTGCTGCTTCAATTATTGGAGGTATGCAGCAAAAATTGAAAAGGAATACGGCGGCAGAGTTTTCATTTTTCTTAGCAGTACCCACCATGCTTGCAGTGACAGTATATTCGGTCTTTTTAAAAGACTGGAACTATAATGGTGTAGAAATGAGTGGTATCTCAATGATCACACACAGTAAAGAAAACATTCAATTGTTCCTTACAGGCAATCTAGTTGCTTTTTTGGTGGCTCTATTGGCCATTAAAAGCTTTGTAGGGTTCTTAAACAAATATGGATTCAAGCCATTTGGTTGGTACAGAATTCTTGCAGGTATTGCCCTGCTCATCATCTTTTTGAATAAGTAAAATCAGTCGTTCCAGTCGGCAATGAACAAATTGGTATCTCTGGTACCACCATTGTTTCTATTGCTGCTCCAAACCAATTTTTTACCATCGGGACTGAACATTGGGAATGCATTAAAATTGCTTTTGTTGGTGATACGGGTCAAACCTGTACCATCCAAATTGATCATATACAACTGGAAGGCATATCCTCTGGGAGAGGCATGGTTACTTGAAAAAATGATCTTCTTTCCAGAAGGGTGAAAAAACGGGGCCCAATTGGCTTTTCCTAAATTGGTAATTTGTTTCAGGTTTTGACCATTGGTATCACACACGTAAATTTCCATATTAGTAGGTGCTACAAACCCTTTTGATAACAAGTCCTTGTATTCTGCTATCTCTGCTTCAGTTTTAGGCCTGGAGGCTCTGAAAACGATTTGTTTGCCATCAGGAGAAAAGAATGCACCTCCATCATAACCCAATCCAAAAGTTATTTGTTTCAAACCGGTACCATCAATGTTCATGGTCCAAAGTTCCAGGTCACCGGTTCTGGTACTTGTAAATACGATTCTATCGCCGTTAGGGCTGATTGTGGCTTCTGCATCGTACCCAAAAGTATCGGTCAATTGTTTGATGATCTTACCTTTTAAGTCAGCAACATAAATATCAAATTCTGGATAGATTGGCCAAACATATTTGGAATTTGGATTATATGGCAAGGTTGGTGGGCATGAATCCATGTATTTGTGAGTACTGGCATACAATATGGATTTATCGCCGGGCATAAAATAAGAACAGGTTGTGCGACCTTTGCCTGTACTGATCATTGTGCTTTTATAGCTTTCCATTTTTTTAATGGCCCGTTGAATGTGCATTGAATAGATCTGGTCACATTTGAGGCCCCATTTTGGGTTATTGGTTTGAAAAGTTAAAAACTTACCGTTAAAGCTAAAATAGGCTTCAGCATTATCGCCACCAAACGTTAGCTGATGAATGTTGCTGAGGTTTTTTTCCGGTAAAGTATCTTGCTGTGAAAAGGCAAAAAAAGGAGTCAAAAAGACTGTTAATAAAAGAAAGCGCATTATTAAGTTTATATCGAGGGCAAATTTAAAGACTGAATCTTAAAGATTAAAGAAATAACACCAAAAAAAATAACTATAAATGATTGATATTTAATTAGATGTGTTTTAGAGTTCTATGTATTCGAATGTTGGTGAACCTTTTTCTCCCGAATTGTTATAAAAACCAATGAAGTGAAGTTTGTATATTCTGCCATCTTTGTGTTTAATAAAATAGGTTTTTTCAGGACGAATGACATAAAGGTTATTGTTGAGATTATAGTATTTCCAACTGAATCCTATAATGTCTTCTCTGGAACTATAAGTTACATTATTTAGATCCGATGCATAGATTTGTTCAAATGATTTGTTGCCTTTGTAAATAGCAGCTTGAACATAGCGGGGATTTATTATACAACCAACAACCGAATAGGTTTGAAAAGGATCATAATAAACATGCTGGTATTGAGTCAATTTAAATTCCCAATCGTTTGAGTTTGGCTCGTCTAGAATCTTAGCTGTGCTAAATTTAAACAGGGTGTAATTCTTGTCAATTTTATATGGTATTGTCATAGAAACAAACCCACTCAAATTGAAATTGCAATATTGAATGTGATAACCATCGCTGGCCTTGTAAGCTTTAAATAAAATAGGCGATTCTTTTTGAAAACTTACATCCATTCCTCTATCAATGATGTATACTTTGTTGTTTTCAAGGATGCCGCTTAATGCCATACTATCAGATGATCCGCAAGGATAATCATTGAGGCGAAAAATGCTCATACCGGCAGTATCGATCGGTTCCTTGAAATCGGTTTTTTCAGATTTATAAGCATACATCGATTTTCCGGTATTGAGTTTAATGTGGGCATTATTTGAATCGCCATAAAAAGCAATGTCCCAAGTAAATTTATCTATAACTGCAGTGGTTTTGCCTTGAGAAAGGCTGATATAGTAGCTGAGGTCGTATGTTATGCCCATTTCAACAGTGGTACTTACAGCAGGACCTCTGTCTTTTCTTGGAACAGGTATTTCTTCTTTAAAGCAGGAGCTCAATAAGAGGATAGAGATAATATAAAATCTGAGTTTCAATTGGTTTAAAGTTTAATTTCTATGCCTAAAAAGAATGATCTTCCGGTACTAATGAGTCTTTGACCATTGCTGCTTTGATGAGCGATGCCATTGCTAATACCGGTTTTTATGTTACTCACATCAGCCAAATTTCTTAAACCACCTGATATGACCAGCACATTTGATTTAATTTTCAAATTCCAATTGAATGTAAGGTCAATCATCGTGTAGTCATCTGTTTTTACAACTATTGGTTGATCATTGACATAACTGATGGATGGTGTTTTTCCAAACAAATTGATAAAAGCATTGATTCTAAAATTGGATTTTTTACCCAAATTGACACTTGAAATAACGGAGTGGTTGAGGCTTGTAAAGTATTTAGGTACATGGGTTCCGGAAAGATTATTCGTTAAAGTGAGTACAGAGTTTCTATAACTCATTTCTACCCGTTTCCAGTAAACACTTATTTCAGAATTTGTTCCAAAGTTTGAAGCTGTACCAAGGTTGACATAAGTGTATTCAGTTGCATTGATTGCAGCTAAAGTAATAAGGTTTTTAAAGTTGTTGGCATAAGCATTGAGCTTCAATTTATACATCAATTTGTTTACTTTGCCTTTGTGGTCCAATTGTAAATTGACGTTGTTGGAAGATTCTGATTTAAGTTCAGGGTTGCCCTTGATGTTGTGATTGATGTCGACAAAATAAAGATACAACTCTTTGATTCCCGGTGTTCTGAAACCTTTACCGGCAGACAGCTTGAATATGGTATTTTTTCTGACATTAAATTTTAAAGAGACCGAAGGAACAAGAGGAATTTTATTCATAGAGTTGATAGACTGTCTCAATCCGACTTTCATGTCGATGTTTTTGAACAATGAGAAACCCGCTATACCTACGAATGAGATATTTGAAATGCTTTTGTTGTTGTTGATGACACGTTTACCAAGAAATCCTTCATAATTGTAATCAATACCACCATTGAATTTGATGTGCCTGGTTTTATAAGTGCTGATGTATCTGAATTGAGTACTTTGAATAATGGTTGTATCTTGATTTTCGGGGTTGGTCAATTGCAATTCTCCTGATTTGGTAAGGTCGTTCAAGAATGTGTTTTTTCTTCGATTGAACACATTGTAAGAGGCTAATACATTGTGTTTAAATCTTCCTGCATTGGAATTGAATTCAACAGAATTGGTCATTCTATTGGTTTTGTAATAATCGTCAAAAGCAGATTCAAAATAAGGAGCCATTGGCATGCCTTTATTGATTATGGTTTCCAATAAAAGGTCAGTATTGAATTTAATTTCAGATTTCTTTCCAATGGGCAGATAAACATTGAGTTCTGCCATCAATTGACGACGAGGTTTCCAAAGAGAGTATCTTTGAGAATCGGCAGTTTTATTGACTGGGCTGTAAAACAAACTGTTTCCGGGATTCCAACCGTCAAAGAAGTTTCTGCCAACTTGAATGGTGGTATATGATTTTCCAAGTTTGAAACCGGAAAGGGCTGAGAAATTATATATACCGGTCGATTCAGTATAGGATTTTAAAACAGCCTGATTTTTATCGGATGGTCGTTTACTGATGATGTTGATGGTACCTGCTAAAGCATTTGACCCATAAAGCAAAGACATTGGCCCTTCAATGATTTCAACCTGTTCAACATTGTTGACATTGAGTTGCGATACATCAACAGATCCATTCATTGAACCTGTAATACCTGCTCCATTTTTAAGCAGTTTCACATTTTGACCACTCATACCATTGATAGAAATGGAAGTGCCTAAACTTTGGTCCTGTGTCAAAGTGATATTGGTTTCATATTTCAGCAAATCACCAAGATTTTGAGCAGAGGTTCTTTTTAGGTCTTCTTGACCTAGAATTTTAACAGACGCTATTTCATCTGATACAGATTTGCTTTTACCAACATTACCGGTATACACAAACGCCTCTCGAATACTGACTTTTGGATGGAGATAAACAGTAGATCCTTTAACGATTTTACATTTCAAACTGTCATAAGAAGGATGCGAGATAATGACGTCTGAATTATCGGGAAATTTTTTAAGCTGACCAAAATTATCGGTTCTAAAGTTAAAGCTGCCATCGATTGTTCTGACATTGGCATTTTCAATTCCTGATGAATCAAGGGCTGATTTTACAATCAATTGAGCCCTTGATTCGATACAAGAATGATACAATGTAAAAAGAAGAAGTATGTGAAGAGGTTTCACGTTGTTATTCGATAACCAATTTGGTACTGGTAATTTTACCTGAAACTTCTAATTGAATGAAGTAAATGCCTTTTGAGAGGTTCAATGGTAGTTCAATGGCATTGAAGCTTGAATTGCCAATTAATACATTTGAATAAACCGATTTACCATCTGCAGCATAAATTTGAAAGTTGATGTTTTCTGATCCAAAATCACCTAGAAGTGTTAAAGCAGCTCCAGATTTGCTTGGATTAGGATAAACTGAGATTCTGTTCTCAGAAGTGGCATCATTGATACCTACAGTTGATAACAGCTGTTTGCTAAAGATATAATTTCCAGTTGCAGAACCTGAGAATCCGGTCATCACAACTTTCCAATAGTTGTCTTCAATGTCTTCAACAAAATAAACCAGACTGTCGGTGATCTCAAATGCAGTACCTGTAAAGGTTTTCCAGTCGGAGCCAATGATGTTGATGTGATTGCTGTATGTAGCACTCATGTAATCGTTGGTTTGAGCAACGTCAACTGTTCTGAGTTCTGCAACTTTTACGCCTTTGTTTTGAAGAATACCGGTAACGCCGTAAGGAATAAATTGTCCGCCACCTGCAGGGTAATTATTGTAAATGTATTTGGTGAAAGTGAGGTCCCAATCATTTTTATTGGGTTCTCTATCAAAAAGTGATTTTGTATCAAATCGGTAGTAAGCAAAATGTCTGTCGGCAAAGTTGGATTTACTTACAGTAAAAGTACTGCTATCGGTACCGTCTATACTTTTGTAAGTGATGGTATAAGTACCGGCGATCAAACTTTTAACACCTAATTTATAGAATTTGTTACCGGGCAAAGCCAAGAGAAACAGTCTGGTTCCAAGTACGGCATGACTACTCATGTCGTATGTGCCCCAACCCATATCTTCTGTATCATACACACCAGTTTTGTTTAAAGCACCAATTTCCCACATGGTATCAGAATTGTGAAGAGCAGTCCATTTTTTATAACCTGTGGTATCAAATGCCGACCAATTGGTCCAAGTGTAGGGAGTAGCATAAGCAGCAACACCGGTTTTTTGAGTATTGACCAGAATCGAACTGTTAAAACCAGTTATTTCAATTCCTAAGTCCCAATTGTCTTTTGGTTGAGAGGCGACTTCATCATTGGAAAGACTATACCAAATTTGATTTGTATAAGTTGCAGCGGTTGAAACCGTATCAATTTTAGTTGTCTGAGCTTGTGAAATAAGGGAGCAAAAACAAGCTGAGAATACGAGTAATTTTTTCATTTTATATGTGATTAATTAATGGTTCAAAATTAGAATGTCAATTCATGCATGACAATACCGAAACACTAGTATTAATGTCATTTTACGGTCATGGAACCGCTTGTTTGACAGTATTTTTCCAGAAAGATTTTTACTTCTTTTCTTTTTTCTTGTTCGCTAAGAGTTGATTGATTGAGTTTTCTGATTAATGCAAAAACTTCTGTGTGATAATCTGTGCGAATGAGTTGACCCGGTAAATGGAAGTATTCATTGCTTGCAAGGTATTTGTTCCACTCAGATATAAGTAAGATCCAAGATGCACCGTTTTTATCCCAGTATTTGGTAATGGCACCAGTTTCAAAAGTTGTTCTTGTAAAAGTTTCCATACCTTTTTCATGGCAGATCATGGTATCACCTTTCATTTTGTTATTGTCTTGTTCCAGGTACCAGTAGTTATCTCCAACCACTATTCTAGAACGTCTTTTCATGATGTTGTAATCTTCTCTGACAAGGAGTTCTCTTCTAGGAAGGGGAGAATTACAAGCACTGGCTTGCCAAACCATCTCATTACCTTCTTTTACCCAAAAGCCGAATGCTTCATATCTTGGACTTTCATCTACCTGATACACCTTTTGAGTCCATGTGCCTTTTACTTCCGATTTGGTAAGTGAGTATT
>DASWYG010000219.1:0-3848 GCA_036405075.1 Bacteroidia bacterium
GCAAAGGATTTCAAGTAAGAGAAATAACAAGACATGTAACTTGCTTTTGAGATACTTGAAAATGGAATTCATTTATCAGGAATTCATTAAGAATTTGAATTTACCAATGTTTTTCAAAGCGATACCAGTCCCCCTAACAACCGCTCTTAATGGATCTTCAGCAATGTGTACAGGCAATTTGGTTTTAGCAGCCAAACGTTTGTCCAATCCTCTTAAAAGCGCACCACCACCGGTCAGGTAAATACCGGTTTGATAGATATCAGCAGCCAGTTCCGGAGGCGTATTTTCAAGTGCTTTGAGAATAGCTTCTTCCAATTTAACAATGGATTTATCCAGTGAAAGGGCAATCTCTGAATATGACACAAAGACTTGTTTCGGAATTCCTGTCATAAGGTCTCTGCCATACACTGCGTAATCTTCAGGCGGGTTATCGAGTTCAGTAAGCGCTGACCCCACATTGATTTTTATTTTCTCTGCGGTTCTTTCACCACAAAGCAGATTGTGTTGTCTTTTCATGTATTCAGAGATGTCCATATTAAATTCATCTCCTGCAACTCTGATGGATTGATCACAAACTATACCACCCAAAGCGATAACAGCAATTTCACTGGTACCTCCTCCGATGTCAATGACCATATTTCCCATTGGCTCAGTAACGTCAATACCAATACCAACTGCGGCAGCCATAGGCTCATGAATCATATAAACTTCTTTGCCACCTGCTCTGTCAGCAGAATCTTTAACTGCACGTTTTTCAACTTCAGTGATGCCGGAAGGAATACAAATGACCATTCTGAGTTGAGGTGAAAAAGCCTTTCCGGATTTATTGATTTTTTTGATCATGCCGCGAATCATGTGTTCTGCGGCTTGGAAATCTGCAATTACTCCATCTTTCAGAGGACGAATTGTCTTGATATTGTCATTTTCTTTACCATACATCTGCATGGCTTCGTGACCAATCGCAATGACTTTTCCAGTGCTTCGCTCCTGGGCAATTATGGATGGCTCGTCGACTACTACCTGATCTTTGTGAATAATTAGTGTATTTGCAGTTCCCAGATCGATTGCAAGTTCTTGAGTGAAAAAATCAAACCATCCCATTTTGTTTGTTTATGAAGTATTATTTGCCCACGCAAAGTAAACATAAAATCATCATAAAAAAACGATTTAACGGGAATTTTTTTTTAATCGAATTGCTGATCAATCCAAATATTTGGCACTAAATTTGATGAAATAAGGAAAAATGGAAACTCAAATAGAAAGTAAAATCGAAAAAAGGAAACCTGGAAGGCCGTCTACTAATGAGTCCAGGAGGAAAGAAATTCTTGAAAAATCAACTGAGTGTTTTATCAAATTCGGCTTTAACAAAACTACTTTAGATGAAATTGGAGATGCTATTGGTTTCAACAAAGCAGCCCTATATTACTATTTCAAGAATAAAGAAGAGCTTTTCATTCAGGTTGTCAATAACCAACTCACACTCGGACTGAACAAATTACAGAACGAATTGAGAGAAGTTGAAGACACCGAATCCAAAATTCTTAGGTATCTATGGAACAGAACCCAAGTGTATGCGAACTTAATCAAGCTTACAAGTTTATCAAACGAAAATATCCTCGATCTGAATAACACATTCGAGGAAATTTACGCTCCATACAAAAAAGCTGAAATTAAATACCTCGCTAACATCATCAACAAACTTACAGAAAACAAAACCCAAACTGAAGTTGAAGAATTTTCAGAAATGGTGCTTGATCTTGTAAACTCTATGGGATTGTCTGCTCTCTTGGTTAAAAACATTTCTAACCAGTCACAGCACCTCGAAAATTACAACTTGAAAAAAGAGAAAATTGTAAAAATGCTTCTCAAATCTTTCAACTGTAAGTAAGTCTGTTCAATTTAAAATTATTCTCAAAAGGGATTGTCTCATCGCACAATCCCTTTTTTTATTGATAATCGTCTCCTATTTCTATATTTGCGAAATATGTTTCCCGATTTGAAACTTTGGTCAAAAAAAGACCTATTGATTTTATCGCTCATCTGGTGCATCATCACTGCGATCAACATCAACAAGGCTTTTCATATAGATGACTCTTTTCATCTTGAAGCAGCTGAATGGATTGCCAAACACCCATTGACTCCAATGTCCGGTTATATCAATTGGTACAACAACCCCGAAGAAATCAATCATTTCAACCAACCCCCTCTCCTCTTTTTTCTTATCGCTGCAGTTGGAGAAGTAACAGGTTATCACGAAATTCCGCTTCATCTCATCATCGCCTTTTTCTCATTTGTTTCTCTCTATTATTTCAGAAAATTACTACTTCTTTTTTCAACACAAAACACTAATCTGCTTCTGGCCATATTTGCATTTTGTCCTGCATTTATCGTCAATCAAAATCTAATGACCGATGTTCCGATTCTGGCTTTGGAATTGGGTTTTATGTACCACTTGCTGAGTTCCGGAAATGAAAATCCGGGTAAAAACCTCTTCATCTCCATGCTTTATTTGGGCGCTTCCATGCTCATCAAATACTCAATGATTCCGCTTATTCCGCTTACTTTTATAGCATTGTTGTTAAGAAAGGATTTCAAAAAGCTACATTACCTTTTAATTCCACTTTTAATGATGGCTTTATGGATTGTATGGAACAAACTCGAATACAATGGGGTTCACATTAAGGACAGGCCTAAAAACGACTTTTCACTGAAAGATGCCTTCGAAAGATTCAAAGCATTTTTAGCCTGTCTTGGCAGTGTATTACCTATTGCATGGTTATTATGGACAGGACTTTTGAAGAAAAAATTCATATCTATATTTTCAATCGCAACACTTATCCTTTTTTCTGTATTTGCATACAGTGTTTACATCGGTAAAATTGAAGAATCAAAATCCACAGAACTACTAAATATTTTATTCTTGATCATAGGCTCAGGCATTGTATTGGCAATACTTACAGATTGGATCATCTCGATAGTTAAGGCCATTAAAAAACGTCGATTTGAATACAATATCAAGCAATTAATCATACTGTTATGGGTTATGGCCCTTACAGGTTTTCTTATCTTATACGCTCCATTCATGGCCACACGACACGTATTATTGATCCTACCCGGCTTATTGTTGCTCACTGCACCAATCATTGAAAACACAAGCAAATTGTCTCATTCATTGGCTTTATACTCAACTCTATTTTTAGGTATTGTATTGGGCATTTCAGATTGGGTTTATGCAGATTTTTATAGAGACATGGCGAAATCTTTCAAAGCAAAAGAAAATACAAAAGTTTGGTCGGCCGGACATTGGGGATGGCAATGGTATTCTGTAAAAGCCGGCATGCCCATGTATGCCGAAGACTCTGTAAAAGTCAATGACGGCGATTACATACTATATCCCACCAATATTTCAAAACAGGATTTTGATTCAACACATCAATTGACAGTAGTAGAAACCTATACCAAACCATTCACACCATTGACTTTTTTCAAAGTTCATAATTTTGCGGCCATGTACAATTCATACAGTCACAAACCGTCCTGGGAATTTGGCAAACAACAAATAGGTGAAGTGATTTTGGCCCGAATCAGTATAGTTCCTATCGATTCAAGTTCAAATCAGGATTCTACTGCAAAGCAGTAATTTTATCAGAGTATTTCTGAAAGCACTTGCATGATGCGTTCGGTGCTTTTTCCATCCCACAATGGCGGTATGCCACCTTTTTTGAAACTGCCATTTTTGATCTGATCGGTATAAAAACTCAAATCTTCGAGGGTGTAATTCACCAAGACATTACTGCCGATGCTCACTGTAGAAGGTCTCTCAGTATTATTTCTCAAGGTTAAACAAG
>DASWYG010000220.1:0-3381 GCA_036405075.1 Bacteroidia bacterium
TAGACAATTATTCGAGCATGACCAATCCGGGTATTGCAGTATTGAAAGACAGAGACGGTTTGGTGGCAAGGGTATTAGAAGAAAATAAGGAACTGAGCAGCAAATTAGAAGGCATGAATTTGGGCAAAGTTGAATTTGGAAGCTTTACCACTTCTGAAAATGTAAAATTGGATTATTGGAAAATTTTACCCCCTGATTTTACCGCAGATAAGCAGTATCCTGTTTTGTTTTTTGTATATGGCGGTCCGGGATATCAAACAGTAAAGAATCAATGGCAAGGGGCCAATTACATGTGGTACCAATACATGGCATCTAAAGGCTATATCGTCATCTCGGTTGACAATAGAGGCAGTGGCGGAAGAGGGGAGGAGTTTAAAAAATTGACTTATTTGAATTTGGGAAAATATGAGACAATCGATTACATAGAAGCTGCCAAATTTTTCGGCAATCAGCCTTATGTCAATAAATCCAGAATAGGTATATTTGGTTGGAGCTATGGTGGATTCATGGCCAGCAATTGTATCACAAAAGGGGCCGATTATTTCAAAGCTGCAGTTGCGGTTGCTCCGGTAACCAATTGGAGGTACTACGACAACATATATACAGAGCGTTACATGCGCACACCAAAAGAAAATGCGGCAGGCTATGATGACAATTCACCAATCAATCACGTCGATAAGATCAAAGGCAGTTATTTGCTAATACACGGTAATGCTGATGACAATGTACATTTTCAGAATTCTGCAGAAATGGTAATGGCCATGAATGCTAAAAACATCAAATACGATGCTGAATATTATCCCAATACCAATCACAGCATCAGGGGAGGAAAAATAAGGTTACATCTTTTTACTAAGATCACTGATTTTCTGCTTTTAAATTTGTGATTTCAAGGTTGATGTTTTTTTACCGAATGTGATAATCTGCCTGAAATAAGCAATTGTTTTAACAGAACCCACACTTTGTTAAGTGTTTGAATGTCAGATTTCTGTCATTTTTTCAAGCCTGATAGACTGTGTAAACGTTGTGATTTATCGCAACGTTTACATCGGGATGTTGCATTGTACTGTAAGGTGAAACTGCATCGTGATAAATCGCGATGCTACTCGTAGACCATCACAAACTGCAACTCTTTCATGAGTTTACCGTAATAATTTTTCATGTGTTTTTCGATGATGTGCATCTGTTTGTAATATTGGCACATTTCAAAATAGAGAACGTCGAAAATGGTAGAGCTGACGAAGGGTACTTCCTTTTTGAAACCACTTACACAAAGGGCTCCGGTTTTATTGAGAAAATTCTTGATTTGACGTTTGTTGACATTCAGAGTTTCGCAGCTTCCAAGGTGTAATATCTTGTTATTCAGCTTGTTCTCGGCCATTTCTGCAAGTTCATCTAAAGAAAGAATGTTTTTAGGGCTGAGTTTCAGTCCATTAGGAACTCCATGAAAAGCCAGATAAAAAATACTGAATTGATCATATCGGCGCTTGCTGTACTCTTCGATTCGGTTTTGTAATTCTTGTGAAGTGCTGCAATGTCTGTGTATGTACTTGATTTTCATGCCACTAGCAGTTTCCATGAACTTTAAAGCGTTTTCAATTGTGTCTTTTTGACGCAAATCAGGATGCCAATCCCCCTCAATACAAAAAATTTGTTTGGCGTAGTTACTGGCTGTTTTCATCTTGTCGAAAAGTTAAAATAATAGTCTTTGTTTTATAAGTATTAATACTTAAATTTGACAAAATTAACTGATTTTATTGAATAAAACATTACAAACAGAGACAAAATGAATAAAAAGCTACTCGTCATCATTATGATGCTTTTTGGAATCTTCTCTAAAGTGAATGCACAAGGTACAGCGGGAAAAGATTTTTGGGTTGCATTTATGGCGCAAGATTGGGGCTGTTACTACAACAATAACTGGTATAACCAGGATACAGCACAGTTGTTCCTTTCCTCTCAGCATTACGCAACTATTACAATTTCAGCACCGGGACAAAATTTTGTAACCACTGTGAATTTAGTGCCAAATGTTACTTCTCAGGTCATGTTGCCTAGGGAAGTGGTATGCAGGTATTCAGATTCGGTGACCACAAACGGTGTACATGTTGTATCAGATTCAACCATCAATGTTTATGCGGTCAATCGATATTGGTATTCAAAAGGAGCCACAGTGGTTTTACCTGTAACCTCTATTGTTCAAGCCCCTGAATATTTTATTACTACCAGTGATGATACTTACTCTTGGGGTTGGTCTTGCAATGGAAAGTTGTTGCAATCACCTGAATTTACAATAGTGGGTATAGCAGATTCATCTGTTATAGAAATTGTGCCAACGGGTGCATCTTCGCGGAATAGTCCAGCAGGTGTGCCTTTTCAAATAACATTGCGAAGAGGTGAAACCTTTCAATACATGACAACCGACAGGGATCTGACAGGGAGTATAGTCAGAGCCAAGTACCCAATGTCTAAGTTCTCTGTGTTTGCCGGTAATCGCCAATCTTGGTATACCCGAAATGTTGCCAATCAAGGAACATGTTACAGCAGTTGGGATCACAATTACGAACAAATGTTGCCATCTGTAACCTGGGGTACAGATTATACAGCAATGCCATTTAAAAATTCAGGTAAAGGTTATATTCTGAAAGTACTGGCAGCAGAAAATTTCACAAGTATCAGCATCAATGGCACTTATTACGGTACTCTTAATCAAGGAAAATTCTTTACCATTCCGGTAGACTACGATACAGTCACCCGAATATCCTCTAACAACAGAATCTCTGTGGCCCAGTTTGCTACAGGAGGGTATTATTGCTCCGGCAGTAGCACAAGTTATAATCCTTTAGGCGACCCAGCTCAGGTTCAATTGTTTCCGGATGTACAAATGGGAAACAATGCAACTGTAAATACTGTATCTGAAACCAATTGGTGGTGGTGGAACAATTGGTGGTGGAATTCTTTTGCCCCAGAACATTACATCAACGTTTTATCCAGAAGTAATGATACCAGTTATTTTAAATTGAATTATAGAAGTATCTCTAACAGTTTATGGAAGGCTGATCCCAGTCTATACGGCTATCATTATGCCCAATTGAAAATTGATTCGGGTTCTCATTTCATGAGCAGTACCAAGGGTTTCTTATCTTATGTATATGGTTATGGCCGATTTGAAGGATATGCCTATGCTGCTGCAGCTAATTTTAAACCCATTCAAAATAATTTCCTGATCGTTAATGCTCAGTGTAAGCGAGATACCGTTGAATTCAATGCCATTGTCACAGATTCCTTTTCCAATTACAATTGGGTGTTTGGAGATGGAACAACCGGAACCGGTGAGAAAGTAAAACACAAGTATGCCGATACGGGATGGTACACGGTCAA
>DASWYG010000221.1:0-11453 GCA_036405075.1 Bacteroidia bacterium
TTATTTTTGATTCATTTCGAAACAACGAAGGAATTAAGGTATGAGTTGATTCGTTACAGCCTCGGTAAAAAGGCATGTTTAGTCCTCCACCTAGTCTCTTCGTGTAATTTTCTATTTCTTCAAAAAAATCTAAAAATGATCTGTTACTTTTTGTAATGTTTGACATAGTTTTTTTCAAAAATATAACTTGATCAGCAATTTATTATCATTAATTCTTCAAAAGTAAATCATTTAATATTCAAAGCTTTTGATATAGATTTGATCCATCAATTAAATGTTTTAATGTCTAAATCCAAATTCGAAGTTCATTTCTCTACCATCGTGTTTTTCGTATTCCTTATGCTGCTTGTTTTTACATTGAACATGTTGTTCTTCAATTATGTAATTGATCTCGAATCAGCTTTTTTGTGGCCGACATACTTTTTCATGGCTTTGATTTCAACAGGTATTTGTATGGTCTTCATTTCGATGGTTTTGAAAAGAAATTATTCAAGAAATGGAAGTACTGATCAAAGCAAAGCTTTAATAGGGGCTATGTGGACTGTCATTGGACTGCTTTTGCTGCCTCTGCTGTTGCTCATTAATGATTATAGAAATTTATTCAGAATTAGAAGTTCTAATACTCCTGCAGAGTGTTTAGAACAGAACTTTGATCAAATTATTCAATCAAGTGACAGTAAGCTTGATTCAAACATGTTGAGAGATGCAATAGAGCTTTTTAAAGACACCGCTCACTTGGGATGGATATTAATAAGTGACCCTAAAGGTGGTTTTAAATATCGAATGCCGAATAAAGGGTACATCAAAGATAGTGGCGTTGTAAGCTTCAAACAAGAGTCATACAAATACAAATATAGTGTTTTGAGCCCTGTCCATGATGCCGATCCAAATGAAGTATACAGCATAAGGATCATTAATCTTAAATTGGATAGAAGCAAAGACAACGTTACAAGTTTTATAGAATGGATAACAGCTGAATGGCCTGAGTTTCAACAGATGATTATCGTCAAGAAAGAGTTGTTTGTTTACAAAGGACAAAGTGCAATTAGAATGGAGATGTATCAGAAAGGATCTGAATGCTTGCATACTGTAAACCTTTATTTTTCTAATTCTAGGGTCTATATACTTAAGGTTGTGACTGCAAGATCAAAGTTGCCAAACGATAAGATCGGCAAATTCTTCACTGGATTTGACTTTAATCCCCATATTTGAACATTCAAAAAACCACCTTTTACTGTTTAATTTCGTTCTCCGTTCTGATTCTCACTCTGATTCCCCGTAGCAGAGTTTTTCGTTGCACTCTAAACACGCTACGGGGCAGGCCCTTAATTTAAAAACTTTGTAGCATCCGCTCTCACTCTCATTCTCCGCTCTCATTCTCCGTTCTCTCCCCAATGAGTGGCTCCCACTCCGTAGCCTCAGCGCAGGAGTGGTCCGATTTTTGCAAAAAGAATTCATAAAGTGAATGAATTGATTCCATTTTCATTTATTTTTGCAGTCCCAAAATGATCAGAATTTCTAAAGTCAATATTGCAATCTTGTTGTGCTCAGCATTCGTTGCCGTCTTGTCTCTGTTCCATTTTGGAAGTTTTTCTAAAGTCAATTTTTCCGGAAAATCCTCTCTAAGTGCTTCTCAAGAAGTCAACAGTTATGAAAAGCAATCTTATGATGTTTCAAAGCATGCTATTTTTGATTTGTGTGAAGCAGAGGAGATTTTTGAAGAAGAATCTCACGAAGACAAACTAAGATCTAAATACAATTATTTGAGACATATCTTGTTCATCACTTTTTCGGGTGAATTGCCTCAAAATTTATCCCATTGCCTTAATGATGATCAGTTCGATTTTACTGTCGAACAACCCCTATATCTATCCAACAGGGTGTTTCGTATTTGATACATTTCTATGTCGCTCTATTGCTGAGCAGACTGATTCCGACATTTATCATTTAATTTCCTTCAGCCTTTAGCTGAAAAAAGTCGTCGAAGACAATATCGTCTTTGTCGCAAAAACATCAACCAACATTCAAATTAAGTTAAAATGAAATATTTTTTATTCATGACCTTGGGCGTATGCGCCACATTGATCATGACGAGTTGTGGCTCAAAAAAACACGAGAAAGAAAATGAAATCAAATTTCTTGTTACCAGTCCATTAAAAAAGGACACCATTATCACCAAACAATATGTTTGTCAAATTCATTCAATTCAGCACATCGAATTGAGGGCCCTCGAAAAAGGGTATCTGGAAAAAATTTATGTAGACGAAGGTCAGTTTGTTAAAAAAGGTCAATTGATGTTTCAAATCATGCCTTTGATCTATACAGCTGAACTGCAAAAAGCTCAGGCAGAAGCAAATTTTGCGGAGATAGAGTATCAAAATACCAAACAACTGGCAGAAAAGAACGTTGTTTCGCCAAATGAACTTGCTCTGGTAAAAGCTAAACTCGACAAAGCTAAAGCTGAATTGTCATTGGCTGAAACCCATTTGCAATTTACTCAGATAAAAGCACCATTTGATGGTTTTATGGATCATTTTCAGGTGCGATTGGGTAGTTTGGTCAATGAGGGTGATCTGCTTACCACATTGTCTGATAACAGCGAAATGTGGGTGTATTTCAATGTGCCTGAAGCCGAGTATCTCAATTACAAAAGCAATGCGGCTCAAGAGAATTTATTGAAAGTGAATTTGATGATGGCCAACAATCAATTCTTTAAATACAATGGTGTGGTTAAAGCCATTGAAGCAGATTTTAACAATGAAACCGGTAATATTGCCTTTAGAGCAACATTCCCTAATCCGGACGCCCTTCTCAGACATGGTGAAACCGGTAACATCTGGATGGAAATACCGTTAAAAAATGCCATCATCATTCCTCAGAAAGCCACATTTGAAATACTTGAAAAGAAATACATTTATGTAGTGGATAAGAACAATGTGGTGCATTCAAGGGAGATCACCATTGAATCGGAAATGCCGGATTTGTATGTCGTCAAAGGCGGCGTAAATGAGAACGAAAGAATACTTCTGGAAGGTATCCGCAAAGTGAAAGACAATGACAAAATTGAATACACTTATGAGAATCCGGAAAAAGTGTTGGCCAATCTCAAAGTTTATGTCGAATAATTAATCATTAAGAATTAAAGGATGTTTAGTAAATTCATTCAAAGACCGGTATTGGCAATTGTCATATCGCTGGTCATACTGTTTGTAGGGGTTCTGGCAGTTAAAACATTGCCTACCTCTCAGTTTCCTGAAGTTGCGCCACCTGTTGTAATGGTGAGTGCTTCTTATCCGGGAGCAAGTGCCAAATCATTGGCCGAATCTGTCATTATTCCGTTGGAACAATCCATTAATGGTGCCTGGGGTATGAGGTATATGACCTCAGATGCTACCAGTGCCGGTGAAGCCAATATTCAAGTGGTATTTAATCCGGGTACAGACATCAACCAAGCATTGGTGCAAGTCTCTAACCGTGTACAACAAGTAACCAACAGATTGCCAACCCTGGTTCAACGTGAAGGGGTCATCATCACCCCTGTAATTCCAAGTATGTTGATGTATGTGAACCTCTACAGTAAAGACAAAAATGCCAACATGAAATTTTTGTTCAACTATGCCGGGGTCAACATGGTGCCAGAGTTGCAACGTATCAATGGTATTGGACAAGTAAGAATATTAGGCAGCAGACAATACGCAATGCGTGTTTGGTTGAATCCTGATAGAATGAGGGCTTATAGTGTGTCACCAGATGAGGTGATGGAAGCACTCAACGATCAAAGTATTATTGGTAAACCCGGTCGTATTGGTAGGGGAGACAGCAAACAAGCTGAAGCACTCGAATATGTGTTGACTTATACCGATAGGTTCAACGACCCAAAACAATATGAAAATGTTATCATCAGAGCCAATTCCAAAGGTGAGATGCTGCGCTTAAAGGATGTGGCTACCGTCTCATTGGGAAGTGAGTACTACGATATTTATTCGAGTATGAATGGCCACCCTTCTGCGGCTTTGGTCATTAAGCAAACTTATGGCAGTAATGCCAGTGAGGTCATAGACAAGGTAAAAGAAAAACTGGAAGAACTTAAGAAATCCTTTCCACCCGGAATGGAGTATGAGATCAGTTATGACGTATCCAATTTTCTTGATGCATCCATAGAAAATGTGGTGCATACCCTCAGAGATGCCTTTATCCTTGTGGCATTGGTAGTGTTCATCTTTTTAGGTGATTGGCGATCGACTTTGATTCCAACTTTGGCAGTGCCAATATCGCTCATTGGGGCATTCTTCTTCATACAGTTGTTTGGACTAACCATCAATATGGTAACCTTATTTGCTTTGGTATTGGCCATTGGTATAGTGGTAGACGATGCGATAGTGGTAGTGGAAGCGGTGCATGCAAAGATGGAAGAGGAGCATCTGTCGCCATACAATGCTGTGCGGAAAGTGATTGGTGAAATCAGCGGTGCAGTTATCGCCATCACCTTGCTAATGGTATCCGTGTTTGTACCGGTGTCCTTTATGACCGGTCCTGTTGGTACTTTCTACAGACAATTCTCTATCACCATGGCTTCGGCCATTGTATTGTCGGGTATTGTCGCACTGACAGTAACACCTGTACTCTGTGCCATCATTTTGAAGAACAATCATGGTAAACCAAGAAAGAAAACCTGGATGAACCGAGCCTTGGACGCATTCAATAGAGCTTTCGAGAAGTTTACCGGAAAATACGTTTGGTTGCTAAGAAAAATAGCACACAGAAAACTCATCACTGTGGGCCTGTTTGTGGTGTTTGCCATTGGTATATTTGGCATCAGCAACAGTTTGCCATCAGGATTCATTCCAAGTGAAGACCAGGGAATGCTTTATGCCATCATACAAACACCTCCAGGATCAACCTTGGAAAGAACCAATGACCTTTCTAATAAATTGGTCTCTCAGATTCAAACCGTTGAAGGTGTAAAATCAGTATCGTCCATTGCCGGTTATGAGGTGTTGACAGAGGGTAGAGGGTCCAATGCAGGTACTTGTTTGATCAACTTAAAACCATGGTCGGAACGTGAACATTCAGTAACAGAGATCATAGAAGAATTGGAAGAAAAAGCCAAAGAAATTCCTGGAGCAACCATAGAGTTCTTCGATCCTCCTGCCGTTCCGGGCTTTGGTGCAGCAGGTGGTTTTGCCTTGCAATTGCTCGATAAAACCAATAGCGGAGATTACAATGAATTGGAAAAAGTGAAAAATGAATTCATGAGCGAATTGGAAAAACGCAAAGAGTTGACTGGTTTGTTTACGTTCTTCAGCGCCAATTATCCTCAATATGAAATAGAGATTGACAATCAGGCGGCAATGCAAAAAGGGGTGTCAATTGGCAATGCCATGAATACTTTATCCATTTTCATTGGTAGTACCTATGAGTTGGGTTTCATCAAATACCAAAGGTTCTTTAAAGTGTTTGTACAGGCGGCTCCTGAGTTCAGAAGGTTGCCTACGGATGTGATGAACCTTTATGTGAAAAGTAACACAGGTGAAATGGTGCCATTTTCATCGTTCATGAAAATCACAAAGAAACAGGGGGCCAATGAGATCAACCGTTACAACATGTACAACACAGCTGCCATCAGGGGTGGTCCTGCTCCCGGTTATAGCAGTGGTGAGGCCATTAAAGCTGTACAAGAAGTAGCGGCTAAAACTTTACCTCATGGATTTGATATCGACTGGGCAGCTTTGTCTTATGATGAAACCCGAAGAGGTAATGAAGCCATTTACATTTTCATCATCGTGTTGGTATTTGTTTACTTTGTACTTGCTGCACAATATGAAAGTTTCATCATTCCATTGTCGGTTGTATTTTCATTGCCTGCCGGTGTGTTTGGCTCATTCTTACTCATCAAAGGGTTGGGTTTGGCAAATGACATCTATGCTCAGGTTGGATTGGTGATGTTGGTCGGATTATTGGGTAAAAATGCTGTATTGATCGTAGAGTTTGCGGTGCAGAAACAAAGACAGGGAGCAACAGTATTGGAAGCAGCAATCGAAGGTGCAAAAGTGAGGTTCAGGCCAATCTTAATGACATCTTTTGCCTTCATCGCCGGATTGATTCCTTTGGTGATTTCTCATGGCGCAGGAGCAATAGGTAACAGAACCATTGGCTCTTCTGCTTTAGGGGGAATGCTTTTTGGTACCGTTTTCGGGGTCATCATCGTTCCCGGTCTTTATTACATATTCGGTTCATGGGCACAAGGTCGCAAACTCATTAAAAATGAAGAAGACCAGCCATTGACAGAGAATTTTGTTCATTCGATCGATAGTTTTCCAAGTAATTTAGAACAAGATAACAATGAAAGCAATGAGAAACACTAAGTCAATTATTAAAATCGGTCTGTTAACGACCCTCTTATATTCAGCATGCAGTATGCCGTACCTTGAGCGCAAGGCACAAAACAAAACGGTGCCTTCAAGTTACAGCACTACTCAGGATTCCATCAATTCGGCAAGGATCAAATGGAACAAGTATTTCAATGATCCATATCTGGCAGTATTGATCGATTCAGCATTGATCAGAAATCAAGAGTTGAACATCATTTTGCAAGAGATCAATATCTCCAGAAATGAGATCAGAGCCAGAAAAGGTGCTTACCTGCCAACTGTAAATGTTGGTGTTGGTGGAAGCGTTGAAAAATCAGGCAGATACACCAGCAAAGGGGCCAATGATGCCAATGTCGACATTCTACCGGGTAAAAAAATGCCCGATCCTCTATCCGATTTATCTGTCGGTTTGAAAGCCACTTGGGAAGTAGATATCTGGAAAAAGTTGAGGAACTCTAAGAATGCTGCTATTCATAAGTTTTTGGCCAGTGTAGATGGTAAAAATTTTATGGTGACACATTTGATCGCCGAGATATCCAATACCTATTATGAGTTGATGGCGCTTGATAACCAATTGGATATTTTGAAGTCTAACATTGAGATTCAACAAAATGCTTTGGAGATCGTGAAATTGCAAAAAACAGCCGGTAAAGTAACAGAGTTGGCCGTTAGTCGGTTTGAAGCAGAAGTATTGAAAAATCAAAGTCGGCAGTATTACATCATGCAGCAAATTACTGAAGCCGAAAATCGTCTCAATTATTTAGTGGGAAGATACCCTCAACCCATAGCCAGAAATTCAAAGCAGTTCATTGATTTGTCTACAGACAGCATTCATTATGGAGTACCTTCAGATTTGTTGGAAAACCGTCCGGATATTCGTCAGGCAGAACAAATGATCTTAGCAGCTAAGTTAGATTTAAAAGCTGCTAAAGCAGAGTTTTACCCTTCATTGAAGATCAATTCCGGTCTTGGACTCCAAGGTTTCAATCCAAAATATTTGGTGCAATCGCCTGAGTCTATGATCTATTCTCTGGCAGGAGAATTGGTAGCGCCATTGGTCAATAGAAATGCCATTAAGGCCAATTATCTCAATGCGAATGCAAAGCAAATTCAAGCCATTTACAATTTCGAAAGAACTGTTTTAGGGGCTTATGTTGAAGTAGCCAATCAGCTATCTAACATTGGTAACCTAAAGAGCAGTTATGATTTGAAAGCCAAGCAAATTGATGCATTGACAAGGTCGATTGACATTTCATTGATCTTGTTCAAATCTGCAAGAGCCGATTACATGGAAGTGTTATTGACTCAAAGGGATGCACTGGAATCGAAATTTGAACTCATAGAAATCAAAAAGCAACAAATGAATGCCCGCGTCAATGTTTACAAAGCATTGGGAGGCGGTTGGCAATAGATCGTTGGTTCAAGTATAATTATCTATTTTCAATAGGTAAATTAGAAGCTCCGGATGAAAGTCCGGGGCTTTTTTTTGTCAGTTTTATTTCATGAAAAAGCCTTTTAACAATATTCAGTAAATAATGAGGTTGAACCAAATGAATGTTTAATCCAAAATACAAACTCTATTTAACAATTGTCAATGTGTTTTGTATGCTGGCAATGCTCTTGCTGAATTACATGTATCAGGCTTTCTGTGTACCATCAACTTGGGCAAAAGTGTTTTGTTGATTGGAGCAGTTGGTTTTTTGATCAGTCCTTATTTGTTGCAATCATGGTTTGTAACCATTACTTCATTCATCAATGGCATACTATTTTGTATATTGATCTATGTGGTTTTGTTCATGGAATTCAATCAATTCTTTGGGTTCATTTTGATTTTTGCAGGGATTGGACTGGTTCTGTTTATGCCTCATTTTTTCATGTTTCAATTGATTAGAAATTATCTGATAAAGCCTTTCAATACCAAACAAAGGAATGTGTTTTTAACTGCAGTTGGAGTGTGTGTTGTGACCATAATTTATTCAGGTTTGACATACAGAAAAGCAATGCGAGACATGGATGATTTTAAAAGCAGCGGGTATACCAGTTTAAATAAAACTTTTATGACTGAGAAAATTCTGGGCATGCATTTCATTTATCATACTCGAATATGCATATATGATGGTTGGCGACCACCTATACACGAACCGTTTTTGATTTTGGGCATGTGGTTAAACGGTCGCAAAGACCCATTGGATCTCGATCTTAAAACAAGATTGAATCTTTACAAGAAGTTCTTTCCCGGTAACCAATACAAATTTGAATGCAGTTGTGCGCTCGAAGAAAGTACCACCTATCATCGGGATGAGTTGTGGAGATAGCAATTTCACTGTATTTTAAATGTGTTTTTTGGACAAATAAATAAATTCATGACAGTGATCAGTCATGTGACTAATCATGGTCATCGTGCTCATCGAATAATTTCTCCAATTTTGAACGAGAAAATTAAAAACAATGAACATTTTGGTTTTATATGATTCCAATTTTGGAAACACAGAAAAGATTGCAGAAACCATAGCAACCGAATTAAATGGGAAATGTTGCAAAGTAAATGATTGCAATCCTGAGTCATTAATTGATGTTGATGTTTTGATCATTGGCAGTCCAATCATTGCTTGGCGTCCTTTGCCTTCCATTTCAAAATTCATTGAGAATTTATCGGCTAAGTTTCTAACAAAGACTTACGTCGCTGTATTTGATACCAGGGTGAAGTCCATATTCAGCGGCAATGCTGCTAAACACATGGCCAATGCATTGCAAATCAGGGGTGCTAAATTATTGTCGGAACCTCAGGGGGTTATTGTTAAAGGAAAGGAAGGTCCATTGGCAGAGCACGAATTGGAAAGAGCAGCGGCTTGGGCAAGAAGTTTTATGAGGCAAATCAACTGAATGAGATGCGTTTCTTTCGATCGATTTTAGGAATTCTGTTGCTCATCATAGGTCTCAATGCCATTGGTGGAGGTTGGTATGCTTTAAGTGGAGCACCTGCAATACCCCGCGAATGGTTGAACAACAGTCCATTTGAAGATTATTTTATTCCGGGTTTGTTTTTGTTGTTGGTGATAGGTGGGCTTTCGTTGATCAGTGCTTATTGTGTATTCAAAAAATACAAGTATGGTTCAAGATTGTCGCTGTATACCTCAGGTGTTTTGTTGCTTTGGATAGTGGTTCAAATGTCCATCATCGGTTATGTTTCATGGTTGCAACCAGCTATGGCTGTAGCTGCATTTGTTATGGCATTAATGGCTTTGAAATTAAAAGATGTCAGAACTTCTTGAGCGATAGTCTGCTTTGAAATTGTGAAATTTGGACTATGTTTGTTACATGAGGCTCAAGTGCTTTTCATTTTTTCTGTTTTTTGCATTTTCATTGGCAGTAAAGGCACAATTGAATGTGAACTTGAATTACAACAACAAATCCATTTTATATCAGGGAGCTCAAGGCTTACATGGATTGAGTTTTCAAGTGATGTATAAAACAGCTAAAAAAAGTTTGAGTGGCTTTGATCTGACCTTCAACCAAGGTAAAGGGTATAGAGATTTTCCGGTTGTTTTAACAAGAAAGCCGGGTGAACTCAATTATGGGAAAGTGCCATATACAGATGAGTTTCAAACCAAAGATACCACACTTGAATACAAGCAGTTTATGGGAAAAAGAGCATACGTTTATTTTGCTTTTTCTTTCCAACATTTCAAGCCTTTAAAAAGTGCAAAAAACCGATTGCATTATCTTGGTTTCATTGCCGGTTTCAATTTACTGTCTGAGAGGGTGGTGGTTAAAAATGACAATGTGAATGGTAAATATTTTGAAAATAACTCCAGTGCTTTTCAAATGATGTTGGGGATGGGTTACCAGAGGGAACTACCTCTAAAGACCAATTCGAGTTTTGTTTATGGAACAAATTTAAGTTTGTCGGCCATGCCATTTACAATGAAAGACTATAAAGGCATCATTTCACCCTTGGGTACTGTTTCAATTTATTTTGGATTAAGATTTTATATGAAATGATTTTTTTTTGTATTTTTACAATTAAAATGAAACGTTTCAGAAATTGGAAACGTCTAAATAAGTACATCAGTTAAAATTAAAGTTATGAAAAACAAAATTACCCTCATTTTAAGTCTCATTTTCACTGGGATTATTAGTGCACAAACTCGAGATTATTTATTGCCAATACCGGGTGATCCTGTGCTTAAATTGTCTCAAAAGTTCAATTGTAACTCGTTTGTTGATAATGATTATTTGTATTGGATCAATGTTTCAGATCAAACCAAAAGAGGAGAGATAAACCGTTATGATGGCAATTCTTGGGACATTTTGAATTTCCCGAATTTTACTTACTATCTCCAAATGGTCACCCAACACAATGACAGTACCATTTTGGTGACAACCCCAAACGCACCATTAAAATCAGAAGTCCATTTTCATGCCAATGGCACCTGGAAGAAATTAACCGGGATATCAGATCTGGCTTCTAGTCATGTTGATTACAAAGGTTTATCTGTTGTTGATGTGAAATTTTATAAGAACAAATGCTTGTTCTTGCTGGCCTTAACTGACAGGACTTCGGAGTTGGTGGAATATGATTTTGCAAGTAACACTTACACAAGTTTGCATACATTTCAGCAGAAAGCCAATAACATTGGATACAATCAGGCAGATAAAATAGCCCTTTTGATCAGCGACAATAAACTATACGTTCATGGTCAATATGATTCAGTTGACCATGTTGCAGCGCAGGGCTTGGGGTACTACGATGGTACATCTTTTACCAAATTGAATATTTTTCCGGCAACAAACATCAACAACACAGGTATTTCACTCATTGATGACAATACTTTTGTGGCCATTCGATTCAAAACTGTCACTTCAAATAATATTACAAGTTCAGATGTTTTTTTAGTCGAAAATGATGCAGTAACCGCTAATATCACAGCAAATCTTTTCAGGAAACACCTAACCAATTTCAATTTAATCGACATCTGTCAAAAGAATTCAAATTTTATTAAACTGAATGGGAATATTGTTTACATAAACTCCTCCTATGGAGGCGGAACGATAATTTACGATTCGGTTAATAAGACCTGG
>DASWYG010000222.1:0-4801 GCA_036405075.1 Bacteroidia bacterium
CACGGTATATATGTTAAAAATCGATTTAGAACCGACCTTGGCTTTTTTGGGATCAGACAACCAGAAGGATATAGTGCGAACAAAGGCTACACTGTTCAATCAGCAGGTGTTGGCATAAAGTTCAACTATTTATTGAACAGAACTGAAACCTTATTTGCAGGATTAGGTTTGGGTTACTATGAAAACAACATCAAAAAAGACAATTCAGGACTCACATCGGTACATAAAATCAGTAGTATTGGCATACATGCAGGATACAGATGGTTTGCCTTCAAGCACTCAAACTCCATTTTCAAAAATTTATATTTAGCACCTTGGGCGAGTTTGGATTACAATTACCCTATCAACAATACGGCATTTGATCAAGACGGTTATGAGCAAACCAAATGGTCTGTTTTCCCAACCATCCATTTGGGATACAAATTTTAATTTCAAATCTGAATTTTAACACAGGGGCTCATGGTCTCTGTGTTTTTTATTAAGCAAATCAATGGATTGATTTCTACAGCATATATAAGCAAAGATTTAATGCCATGTAAAATTCATTTGTAGAATTATAAAACCAAAGCGAATATGGCTTAAATTTGTATTTTGCCGTATCCATTCACTCGATTGTTAAAGATATGGCTAAATACTATTAACATGCACACTGGTAATCATTATAAAATTTTAGAATTCCTTTATTGGACTCGCAGAGATCTGTATCGCTTATTTGTTTTTGCAGCAGTACCAACGATATTGTATCAGGTATTTGACCTTAAATTTCTGGCCATTCCTTGGGTACCGGTAGCCTTGATCGGAACAGCCGGTGCTTTCATGATCGGTTTCAAAAACACTCAGTCGTACAACAGACTTTGGGAAGCGAGGCAAATTTGGGGAGGCATTGTCAATACGAGTCGAGAGTTTGCTTTGATGTTGAGGGATTTTTCTGGTGCAGATCAGGAAGCTCTCAAAACAGCTTATTATCGACACATTGCCTGGCTCACAGCATTAAGGTATCAATTGAGAGAACCAAAACCATGGGAAAATTCAAGCAAATCCTACAACAAAGAATATAGAAAATATTTTACAGTACCAGAATGGGAAGGTCGTTTGGATTCGGCATTGGAGCCTTATTTAAGCAAAGCAGAATTGCAAGATGTCTTAAAAAGAAAAAGCAAGGCTTCATATATATTGGCTTTGCAGTCGGCCTGGCTGAAAACACAACATGAAAAGGGTGCTATGGATGTGTACAAATTGATAGAATTAGAGAATAGGATTGGGCTTTTGCTGGACCATCAAGGCAAAAGCGAAAGAATAAAAAACTTCCCTTATCCAAGACAATATGCGTCCATCAATTTGTATTTTGTTTGGTTACTGGTGATCTTATTGCCATTTGGCATGTTGAATGAATTTCAAAAAATCAGTGATTGTTATGTTTGGTTGACCATTCCTTTCAGCATGATTGTTTCCTGGGTTTTCACATCGATGGAAAAAATTGGAGAAGCATCTGAGAATCCCTTTGAAGGCAGCGCCAACGATATCCCTATGGCATCCATCAGCAGAAACATTGAAATTGAATTGAGGGATCTTTTAAATGAAAAAGACATTCCTGAACCAATTGCACCTGTAAACAAAATAATCTTGTAATGAATGTAAATATCAGACCTTGGCAATTAGAAGACAAACCTAGTTTGCAGAAATATGCAGTCAATGTAAAGATATTCAACAACATGACAGACTCTTTTCCGAATCCCTACACAGAAGACAGGGCGGAAATGTTCTTACAAATGGCAATTTCAGGAACAGGACCATTGTTGATGGCCATTACTGTGGACGCCGAGGTTGTTGGAAGTATTGGTTTGCATCCACAATTTGACATACAGAAAAAAAACGCTGAATTGGGTTACTGGCTGGGTGAACCTTTTTGGGGCAAAGGCATTATGACCATTGCGGTACCAAAGATGACCACCTATGGGTTTATGCAAACCGATGTCAATAGAATTTTTGCCAAACCTTTTGGTCGCAACAAAGGTTCGCAAAAAGTATTGGAAAAATCAGGCTATGTTTTAGAAGCCATCATAAAAGATGGCTTTTTCAAAAATGGTCAGTACGAAGACGAATTGATATATGCCGTGAGAAGAAAAGAGTGGATGGAGAAGCTATAATCTTTACAAAGATCAATACGTATTGATCAAAAACACGACTTGAGCAGAGATGGATATATTTTTGACATCAAAAAACCTATCTGTTGCATTGCCTTTGTGATCTGTGAACAATACAGGACCAGAAAATTCCCTGAAATTTTTATATCTTTTAGGTATAATTAAACTCTCAATGAAAGTGCTATTGGCATCGTCTTTATATCCTCTTACTTTTAACTTTTGTCGGACATCAAACACATTGTGATATCGGGCTTCTAGATTGAAGAAAACTGTTTCACTGTATTTGTAATACAGTCCTAATCCATAATGATAACTGTGATCAACCTGAACCGCTCTCAGAGACAATTGATTGAACATTTCATTTTCGAAAATAATGTTGCCGTTTTTACCCTCCATAGAACCTATTCTACGCATTTTTCTAAAGCGAGTGTACCCAATAGAAGGTGATAAAACCAATTTATTTCCCAAAGGAATAATTCCAAAGGCTGAGAGTGATTGATGGGCATTTCTGTTGGCAAAAGGCACAAAACCAATTTCAGCTTTAGCTCCAAAGTACTTACTGTTGATCCCAAAAGCTAATACAGTATTGATCAAATTAGATGCAGACTCCAGTTTACCACCAAAACTGAAGGTATCATCGGCATTGTAGCTGTGGTTGTAATATTTTATCTTATGATAAACATCTGAGGCTGTTGCCAAGCGATTGCTGAAACCAACAGAAAAAAAAGAACCCGGTTCAAACATTCTTATCTTTTCGTCCCAAGTACTGTCTTTTCGATTGACATTGATAGCTGAAACAGTATGTTGTGCAAGGAAAAAGACAAAAATAATTGTATAAAATCTTAAAGTCATAAATTTAAAACTCATGAACCACTTTACAGAAACTATACCAAATTTATTTACCTTATTATTGTTATTTGTATTCAACATGATTTCGTTTTCGCCAATAAATCGTTTTCAAATCCATTAAAGTTACTATGCGAGTAAAAATCATTTTTTTATTAATATGCCTATCTCATTTTGGCCTTTATGCTCAGGAAGTTTTGAAACACACATTTTTTTTTGAGTCCGGGAAGGACAAAATTACGGGCAACAATGACAAGCTCATCATATTGATGGAAGATATTGACATTGTCATTGATTCAATTAGAGTCATAGGTTATACTGATTCTGTAGGCAGAATTGAAAAAAACAAAAAACTGGCTGGTAAACGCATTCGATCAGTTGTTGATTTTATAAATCCTTACTTAAGTTCAAAACCGGATATACATACAATCAACAGAGGTGAGCGTACCATCAACAATGATCACAGAGACCGCAGAGTAGATGTTGTCGTGTATTATAAAAAAGCAATCTTACAAATCACTCAAAACAAAGAAATAGTTATAGATACCAATTCAACGAATTGCTTCAAATTGGCAAAAACCATCATCGACTACAGCAAGCAGGATTCCATTGTCATAGACAATCTTAAATACATGCGCTTATCAACGCCATTTGTACCTGATTTTAATGTTGAATATTACTACAGCAATGACGGCAACACTATAACAAGACTTTATTGGGTTAAATACAAAAGAAAAGAAAGTACATTTTTCAAATACTATGCTGTGATTCCTTTGATGTCATATAAAAAGTACAGAGTTTTTACATTGGAGCCGGGACCTTGTCACGCTTGCCACCTGAATACAACCATGTATCATCCAATTATTGCATCAAAGGAAGTGGATTACCTCAAAGACAAAATTGTATACAAAAAAATCCCTTTCTCTAGAAACAAACTGTTGGTTAGATTTCAAACACATTTGATTTCCAATGCCAATGCATTAAGTTATATGGGTCAAGAGGTGAAGTGGTTGAAAAAATCTGACGATGAGTATCAATATACCAAGGTGAGAGGGGAAATCGGAATCTCGGAAATCTATTTGGGCAAATTTTACATTAAAGCTGAATGGTGTGATACACACAAATATAGACCATTACCATTAAATCGCGGTTCCAATGTGCCATTTTGTGGAGGCGTGAGAGGAGGATACAATCCAAGAAATTTAAACATTGAGATTATGGGAGGTTACAGTCCTACAAATATTTGGGGAGGTCATATCGCTTTAAAAATTGACATTCTCAACCGTTTACCTGATAGATTCAAAGCCAGTTTCTTGGCAGGACCAAACATTGACCCAAAATCACCTGTTTATTCAGCATTAAGAATGGAATATAGAATAAAACGCAAAGAGGTTTACGATTGGGGAAGACATTTGGAATGGTCGAACAATACCATCAAAAAGAAGGGTGAACTGAATTTTCTAATTGCCACTGAAATCAAAACAAGGTCAACGTTAATGCCTGGCTACGGATTCTCATACTTTTCGTTTACTTATCAAGCTGAAAAATCATATTCACTTTTGTTCTTTTTGAGAGGGGGAATGTCTTATTTCAATCAAGAAAAGTCGATTCCACTATTCAATCCTGCAGTTCTTTTTGGAATTAACTACCTCATAATTAGCTAAACAAAAACTGATGTTCATCACTTTTTGCATTCTCAATTGGCTATAAAACCTGTAATTAATTACCTTTGCAGTAAAGGCATGATTACAGTAAAAGACAGCAACGGCAACATTTTAAACGAAGGTGATTCAGTAACATTGATCAAAGAT
>DASWYG010000223.1:0-2441 GCA_036405075.1 Bacteroidia bacterium
AAACATCTGTGTCAATGACCATTAACGGACCGGCACCAATGTTGTTGGGCTTCTTCATGAATGCTGCCATAGATCAGCAATGTGAGTTATACATCAAGAAAAATGGTCTGGAAAAAGAAGTCAAAGCCAAAATCGAAGCCATTTACAAAGCAAAAAATCAAGCAGTTCCTGTTTATCAGGGTCCATTGCCTGAAGGTAATGACGGTCTTGGTTTGATGTTGTTGGGTGTTACCGGTGATCAGGTATTACCACAAGATAAATATGAAGAGATCAAAACTTACACTTTGTCTCAAGTCAGAGGCACAGTGCAAGCAGATATATTGAAGGAAGATCAGGCTCAAAACACTTGCATTTTCAGTACTGAATTTGCATTGCGTTTAATGGGTGATGTTCAGGAGTATTTCATTGAAAAGAAAGTCAGAAACTTCTACTCGGTTTCTATCAGTGGTTACCACATTGCAGAGGCAGGAGCGAATCCAATCACTCAATTGGCCTTCACTTTGGCCAATGGTTTCACTTTTGTTGAATATTACCTAAGCCGTGGCATGGACATCAATGAATTTGGTCCGAATTTATCCTTCTTTTTCAGCAATGGAATCGACCCTGAATATGCAGTGATTGGTCGCGTTGCAAGAAGGATTTGGGCAAAAGCCATGAAATTGAAATACGGTGCCAATGAGCGCAGTCAGATGTTGAAATACCACATCCAAACCAGTGGCAGAAGCTTGCATGCACAGGAGATAGATTTCAATGACATCCGTACCACTTTGCAAGCTTTGTATGCGATATACGACAACTGCAACAGTTTGCACACCAATGCTTATGATGAGGCCATCACCACACCAACGGAAGAATCTGTTAGACGTGCAATGGCCATTCAATTGATCATCAACCGTGAATTGGGTTTGGCTAAAAACGAAAACCCTATGCAAGGTTCATTCATCACTGAAGAACTGACTGACTTGGTAGAAGAAGCTGTAATGACTGAATTTGACAGAATCACCGAAAGAGGTGGTGTTTTGGGTGCCATGGAAACCATGTATCAAAGGAGCAAGATTCAGGAAGAAAGCTTGTATTATGAAACCCTTAAGCATACCGGCGAGTTTCCAATTATAGGCGTTAATACTTTTTTGAGCAGCAAAGGTTCTCCAACAGTGTTGCCAAAAGAAGTGATACGTGCCACCGAAGAAGAAAAACAGTATCAAATTGAAATGCTGAAAGCACTTCAGGAACGCAACGATGAGGCATGCCATAAAGAACTGCGTCATTTGCAAGAAGTAGCCATTAAGAACAAAAATATTTTTGAAGCATTAATGGATGCATGCAAGGTTTGTTCTTTGGGTCAAATCACTTCAGCTTTGTTTGAAGTAGGTGGCCAATACAGGAGGAATATGTAATTCACATTTTCCGCTATGAAAACTGCTCTTTTTATCTTTTTCTTTTCATTTGTCAATCTATATGGCTTGCATGAAAATGTGTTGGTGCCCATAGAAAAGAGTGCAATTCCGGTTTATAAGAGGTTCAATTTATCATTAAACGCCAACAATTATATTCACATCCGCACCTATCTGGATATTTGGATAGAGGAATTAAGGACCTTAAAGAGAAAACCTAAAAGTGAATGGGCCAAAGACACTTTGTTGTATGTATTGAGCAATGAGATTTTTGTATACAGCGACAGTCAATGGGTTGCAGATCCACAAAGGTTGCGAGAGAAATTGCTGAACATAAGAAAAGGTAAGTCTTATAATGAAACTGAAAAGAGCATACTCAATTGGTGCTTTGTTAGTCATCACAATCCCATCCAAAAAAACTTATGGTATTTATTTCCAGGGGTCAACTTTGAAAACAGTATCGAGCAATCCATCATAGGCATAGACACCAACTGGGGGTTATATGGAGACTCTTTCGTCTACAGACCCATTCCTCATTCAGAAATCAAAGATTCTGCATTGTTCAGCCAATTATATTATCGTTTTGGATTGGAACATTATCATCCGGGTTCTTTGATACAAGCATACAGTGCAAATCGTATCCTGACCTTATTAAAGCCCTTTCAATTAAATGGGGACATTGATCCAAGATCGATCATCTTATATAAAATGCTCGAAAAAGCTAAAAAAGAAGAATGGGTATTGATACCTGTTATGTATGGTAGAGGGACATAGTTATTCAATCTTTCTATTTTAAATGATTAGATTGGGGTTATTAATCCATTCAAATCTTATGGTAAATTACAGGATTAATCATTGATGGTTTAAAGTTGAATCGAGTATACAATGGCGTTCAACTTTTCTAAAACAATTGGGTAGCGCTCTTCAACCATGATTGGATGAATTTGAGTTCTTATGTACTCTTCCCCAAATGGACTTTCAAGTACCTTTTTAAGTTCCGACTTTATATACTCTTTTACTATATTATCTGAATTAATGATTTCTTCA